>NZ_LBJZ01000001.1:503-364642 GCF_028128935.1 Bradyrhizobium sp. CCBAU 11361 | reverse complement strand
GGGTGTCCCTATGTCGCGCGATGTGCGCTCGCCGACCAGCATTGCCGCGAGGCCCTGCCTGAGCTACGCAAGGTGGGCGGGGCGCATCTCGCCGCCTGTCACAAGGCGGAGGCCGTGATGGCGTTGCCGCAAGCGGCCGCGGAGGGTTAGTCTCGGGCGCAGGATTGGCGTAGACTGGGAATTGAGAAGGCAGGGGAGTTACGCATGTTCAGGAAACTATCCATCGTCGCACTCACTGCCGCGTTCGTAGCGGCGCCGCTGCCGGTGCTGGCGCAGAGCAAGAAGGACAGCGTCGTCATGGCGATGTCGCTGGAGCCGCCGGGGCTCGATCCGACCAACGCCGCTGCGGCTGCGATCGCCGAGGTCACGCTCTACAACATCTACGAGACGCTGACCAAGATCAACGAGGACGGCACCACCTCGCCGCTGCTGGCGGAGAGCTGGACCGCATCGCCTGACCTGAAGACCTACACCTTCAAGCTGCGCAAGGGCGTCAAATTCCACAATGGCGAGCCGTTCGACTCCGCCGCGGTGAAGTTCTCGTTCGAGCGCAACGCGGTGCCCACCAGCACCAACAAGGACAAGAGCCTGTTCCAGAGCTTCGAGTCCGTTGCCGCGCCCGACGCCGACACGGTCGTGATCACGCTGAAGAATTCCGAGCCGAACCTGCCGTTCCTGCTGGGACAGGCAAGCGGCTCGATCGTCGAGCCGAAGAGCGCGCCGACCAACGTCACGCAGCCGGTCGGCACCGGGCCGTATCAGCTCGGCGCCTGGGCCAAGGGTTCCTCGATGACCCTGACCAAATGGGCCGACTACCGCAACGCCCCGGCGATCAAGCTGTCGAAGGTGACGATCCGCTTCATCTCCGATCCGGCGGCGCAAACCGCGGCGCTGCTTTCAGGCGACGTCGACGCGTTCCCGCGTGTCGCAGCGCAGCGTACCATCGGCCAGTTCAAGGCCGATCCGCGCTTCAACGTTCAGGTCGGCGGCTCCCGCGCCAAGACCATTGTCGCGATCAACGAGCGCAAGAAGCCGCTCGACGACGTCCGCGTCCGCCGTGCCATCC
The DNA here is from genome assembly GCF_028128935.1 of Bradyrhizobium sp. CCBAU 11361. Taxonomy (NCBI): domain Bacteria; kingdom Pseudomonadati; phylum Pseudomonadota; class Alphaproteobacteria; order Hyphomicrobiales; family Nitrobacteraceae; genus Bradyrhizobium; species Bradyrhizobium sp. CCBAU 11361. Next base: position 363,576 of record NZ_LBJZ01000001.1, on the reverse strand, counting down.
TCGCCGCGATCGACCGCAAGGCCATGATCGACGGTGCCGTCGATGGTTTCGGTACGCCGATCGGCAGTTTCTACGTGCCGGGATCGCTCGGCTATGTCGACACCACCGGCATCAATCCCTACGACCCCGAGAAGGCCAAGAAGCTTCTGGCAGAAGCCGGCGTCACCACGCCGCTCGAACTCTCCCTCAAGCTGCCGCCGCCATCCTATGCGCGGCAGGGCGGCGAGATCCTCGCGGCCCAGCTCGCCAAGGTCGGCATCGTCGCCAAGATCGAGAACGTCGAATGGGCGCAGTGGCTCTCGCAGGTGTTCGCCGGCAATGGTCCGCACAATTTCGACCTCACCATCGTCAGCCATGTCGAGCCGTTCGATCTCGTCAAGATCACCGAACAGGACTATTACCTCGGCTACAACAACGAGGCGTTCAACACTCTCTACAAGCAGATCGTCTCCACGCCGGATGAAGCCGCCCGCGCCAAGCTGCTCGGCGACGCTCAGCGCATGCTGGCGACCGACGCCGTCTCCGCCTACCTGTTCCAGCCGCAGCTCATCACCATCACCAACAAGAAGCTGAAGGGCGTCTGGAAGGAAGTCCCGCAGTTCGAGAACGATTTCTCGACCTGGTATTGGGAGTAGGGGGCGCACTCATCGTTTGGGCGCGCGGCGGCCCGTTGCTGTGCCCTCTCCCCCTTGAGGGAGAGGGCGGCTCCGCTCGTAGATGCGGACTCGCTTGGGTGAGGGGTCTGTCTCCGCACACGCATCTCGCGAGATGAATTCGCGGAGAGCGCGATTCTAAGCCGGCCATCCAGTGGCGGTCTCTAGAGCCCTCGCCGCAGCCCACGGCGGGCCCATCCAGACATCGCGCTCGTTAAGGAACTGGTTACCCGTCAGTGTCACCATTTGCATATAGCTCGTCGCCATAAGCGGCAGCGCATTCTAGAACGGTTGGATATTTCAACACGCCCGGTTGGCGGTCTCTTTCAGGAGAGGCCCAATGTTTAAGGGCTTTACGACGGCAGTTGTGGCGCTGATGAGCACAGCGCAACTGGATCAATTCCTAACCAACGGTCGGTACACCGACGCGGCCATCATCATGCTGCGGCAGATCAGGCACGCGTTTGGGTTCTGAGATACCCTTGGGAACAATTTTTAGGCGCGTCGATGGAAGGCATCTTGTGGACTGATCTCGACGCGGATGAGCAACGCGCCCTTGCGATATTGGGAGCCGGGCTTTCTATCGAGCTGTGTGACCCCGTTGCTCTCCTGACGTTAAGGCGGCTCGGCCTGATCGTAGGCTCTCATTTGACGGCTGCTGCGCACGAGTTGCGCAGGGGCGTTGTTCTGGACGAACTCAGGCGCGTGATTGCATGATGTAACCAAGCGCACGGCCGCGAACAGGCGGTCGAAAGTCCTCGCCAACGATAAGCGGGATGCAGGATCGCTCAGGTCGTTAGTATCGGTCAGTCATGCCCTGTGTTTGAGCTCGAGATGATCCTGGCACGCCATCGCTCTTCAAAAGTGTCAGGGCCCTCTTTCAGTGCCAACGCTCGTGCATCCAGGGGATTGCCGGGCTTGCCGGCTATGACAATGCCTGTCGCTTCTCCGCCAGCAGCGAGTTTGGGAGACCGCTCCATAGGCCATTCCAGCAATGCTTTCGACAGCATGGGCTTACCCGCGTACCAGCATTTTCGTCCGTCGATGAGACGATAGGACCAGTATTGCCCTTGCGGATTTGGCGGAATGGCGGTGCTGCATTGTTGCTTGGCATGCACGCTGGTCATTTCGAGCAATGAGAGCGCAGCAATGCAAACGGTTAAAGCCAGCGATTGAAGCGGTTTGCTCATGGGCGCGCTCAATTGCCCTGTTGCTGCAATCGACTTACGGCAACGATCAAGGCAGGCCGTTCGAGGACTTCCACCAGCTTTTCAAGGATAAGCGCATTATCCTTGGGGTAGGGCTGAAGGTATTCTTCCAGTATGAGTTGCGCGTTGCTAATCGCTTCCAGGGCTAATTGCTGATCAGTCATCACTGCTTACTCATCAATTAGTTGCGCCAGGAGAGCGAGCGGAGAGAGAAATCAAGTCAGCTTTGAGGAATATCCCCGCTCTTCTTTTCACTTTTTATTTCAAGTTGTCGGCTTCCCACTGTGTCTCGGTGTCGTTGGGGTCAATGTTGCGCAAATAGTCGCGAGGGCGTGTCGCGAGCGAGGGGGCGCGGCGACCAACGTCACGCAGCCGGTCGGGACAGGGCCGTACCAGCTCGGCGCCTGGGCCAAGGGCTCCTCGATCACGCTCAACAAATGGGCCGACTACCGCAACGCCTCGGCGATCAAGCTGTCGAAGGTGACGATTCGCTTCATCTCCGATCCAGCCCCAGGCCGCAGCGCTGCGTTGCGATCAACGAAGCGGCCTGTATCTCAATTCCCACACTTGCGAGCAAAAGAGATCCGTTTGTCGCTTTTCGAACAGACGGAAAAAGCCCGGTCCGTTCCAATTCCCCAACGATTGAAGACAGTCATCGCTTGGGGGAGACGAAATGGAACGTTCCCTGTTAATTGAGCTAGCGCGAGATAAATATGTCGAGCGTTGCAAGCAACGGGCCTTCGATCATCTGGATCGAGGCGATCTCAAGAACGCGGTCGCCTCGTTTGTCGGCAATATGAACGCGCGTCCCGATTGCGAACTGCCGTCCTACTTGGCAACGCTTGGCGCTTTGCTGCTGACGGCGAACGATGCGTTCGGCTGGAGAACGCTGATTGAAGGATTGAGGTGATGATCCGATAAACGCAGGCGTTGGGAGGCGTGGGGATGGCTCACTACAGGGCTTACCTTTTGGATCAGCACCACCACGTTATAAGCGTAGCCAATTTGCAGTGCGCCGACGAGCAGGAAGCACGGGAACGTGCTGCGCAGCTAGTTGATGCCAACGACATCGAGCTATGGCAACTCGATCGGCGTATTGCGGTCTTTGAGGCCCCCGCAAGCCGAACCTCGCAGGCGGCGAAAAGGGAAAAGCCGCAGCGCCCCAGGGAAAAATGAAGCCGCCTGGCAGTGCGCGAATTCCTCAGTGCATTGAGACTTCGCAGCGGCCGATGCGAGCGAACGTCGAAGGGGCGCCGATCTCCAAGGAAGTCCCGCAGTTCGAGAACGATTTCTCGACCTGGTATTGGGAGTAGGGGAGCGAGAGCACCCTCGTCGTTCGAGGCGCGCGGCGGCCCATTGCTGTGCCCTCTCCCCCTGCGGGAGAGGGCGGCTCCGCTCGTAGATGCGCACTCGCTTGGGTGAGGGGTCTGTCTCCGCAGACGAATCTCGCGAGATGAAGTCGCGAAGAGAACCCCTCATCCGGCGCTTCGCGCCACCTTCTCCACAAGGGGAGAAGGAAGATTTTGACGATTTCGGAATAATGGCAGACTGCCCCTGTTTTGCCCGACGGGTCAAACGGCGGCGATGACCGTTGCCGTGCCCTCTCCCCTTGCGGGAGAGGGCAGCGACGCCGGTAGACACGGACTCACTTGGGTGAGGGGTCTGTCTCCGCCTCGTGGCCTGCCCGCGTAAGCCGTTGATTCCACTATCCCCGGCTACTGTGCATGGGGTTGTTTGCGCAGTTTTTGTTTGACTGCCTCCATTACGCCGCCGCAGGCAGATCCGGATCGGCGATCGCTCCCGCAACACGCACGCGCACACGCAGCGCGTTGCCGGGCAGATACGCGATCGGCATGTCCTCGACGTCGACGGTCTTGAGGCTGTCGCGCGCAGCACCCGCCTGGACGGCACGGTCGGCTGCGATATCGCGCGCGGCGGCGATGGCATCCTCGCGGCTGAGGTCGCGGAACACCTGGTCGGCTTCGCCAGAGACCTGCGCGATCGCAGCGCCGACCGCATTGGCGCAGTCGCCATGCGGCACGCGCACGATCTCGGAGATGCCGGGCAGGCGATCCGGCACCAGGAAGGCGCCGCCACCGACCGCGAGCAGCGGCACGTCGCCGGCTTCGGTCTTCATGCGGTCGATGTCCTCCTCGAGCTTGCGCCAGGCATCGCGCAGTGCGGCATCGATCAGGCGCTTCGGCAGCTTGGCGACGCGCGAACGGTCGCCGATGTCGATCAGGCCGGCCGCAACCGCAACGTCGGTGGCGGTGAGGCGCGATCCGCCGAACACCAGCGCATCCGACGTCAGGCGGTAGCCGACGCTGAGCGGACCGACGCGAACCGGATCCTCGTCGACATGGCTGCCGCCGCCGAGCCCGATCGAGAGCAGATCGGGCATCCGGAACAGCGTGCGCACGCCGCCGACCTCGACCACGGCATTGGCCTCGCGCGGGAAGCCGTGACGCAGCTGGCCGATGTCGCTCGTGGTGCCGCCGACGTCGACGACCATGGCATCGTCGAGGCCGGACAGATGCGCGGCGCCGCGCATCGAATTGGTGGCGCCGGAGGCAAAGCTCATCACCGGGAACGCGGTGGCGATCTCGGCCTGCATCACGGTGCCGTCGTTCTGGGTCAGGAACAGCGGCGCATCGATGCCGCTGTCGGCGATCGCCTTGCGGAAGGCCGCAACCGTGGTGACCGCGAGATCGTGCAGGGAGGCATTGAGCAGCGCGGCATTCTCGCGCTCCAGAAGACCGATGCGGCCGAGATCGTGCGACAGCGTCACCGCGACGTCAGGACAGATCTCGGCGAGGATCTCCCGCGCGGTGGTCTCGCAGGAGGGATCGAGCGGGGAGAAGCTCGAGCACACCGCGACCGAGCGCAGACCCTTGTCCCTGATTTTTCGCGCGGCCTCCTTCAGCCCGGCGGTGTCGAGCGGCATGAACGGGCGGCCGTCGTAATCGTGGCCGCCCTCCAGCATGAAGATCTCGCCATTAACAAGGGATGCGAGATCCGCCGGCCAGTCGCAGAACGGCGGCAGCGAGGCGCTCGCGGGCATGCCGATGCGGATCGCGCCGATCTTCTGCACGTGACGGCGCTGCACCACCGCGTTGATGAAATGCGTGGTGCCGATCACGACCGCATCGACCTTGATCGCGGCGGCCGGCTCGGCGCGGAGCGCCTTGAGCGCGTCGAGGATGCCGGAAGTCACGTCGGCGGTGGTCGGGCGCTTGACGGAATGGACGACCTTCTCGTCGACGATCAGCACGGCATCCGTGTTGGTGCCGCCGACATCGATGCCAATACGCTTCATGGGATCTTAAGCTCCAGCCTCTGCGGGCGCGAAGAGAGAACGGTAGTCGAGGTCGTAACCGAAGGCGCGGGGGCCGACGAATTCGAGGCCTCGGGGACTCGTCAGCACGGCCGGCGCCGGCAGGGCCACGACGGTGACACGCTGGCCGTAGCGCACGGTCTCGGTGCCAACGCCGTGGCCGTTGACGCTGTCGAGCACGCAGATCAGGTCGGGCGATGTCGCGATAGCCTTCTCGCCACGCCAGGCCACGATCCATTCGTTCTGGAACGAGAGCACCAGCTTGTTGCCGCGGTCGGCGTCGCTGCCCTCGATCATGGCCGAACCGCGCAAGAATCCTTCCGTCGTGCGCCGGGCCACGTCCATGATCTTGCCGGTGAACAGCTTCTTGCCGCCTTCGGTGGCCAGCAGTGCGGCGATCGGATCCTCGTGACGACGATTTGCCTCCTGCACGGCGCGGCCGATGCCGATCGCCTTGGTGGTGGTGAAGTGGATGCCCCAGTCCTTCACCTCGCGCCCCGTGCGCGGCGCCTTGCTGGTGGAGGCGATCGAGCCCATCTCGACGCAGATCTTGCGGCTGGCCCGCTCCATCCACTTCCAACTCGGCACCTTGGTGACGACGGCCTCGATGCCGCGCGGATCGTAGAGGGTGCAGGGATAGGGACGCAGGTCGCCGATCGCGACCGAGGTCATCTGCGCTTCGGGGAAGGCGCGGCCCATGCAATCGGCGTCGACCACGGGGATGCCGAGATGGGCGGCCGCCATCAGCGCCTGCACGCCGTTGCCGCCGCCGATCTCGACCGACATCACGGCGCGGAACTTGATGCCGTTGATCTCCTCCTGCATGCGCACGGCGCGCGCGATGTTGCGGCTGTCGGCGAGGCGCTCCTGTCCGACCAGCGGCGCCCCCATGTTGGAGACCACGGCGACCCAGTCCTCGTCGTCGAGGTCGAGCGGCGACATCAACTGCACGCGATGGCCTTCGGCATAGAGCCGGCGCAGATTGAGCAGGCCGAGATAGGGGCTGCCACCGCCGCCGGTTCCGAGGATCCAGGCGCCGACCGCAAGCGCCTCGATCTCCTCGAGGCTGATCGTCTTCAATTCCACCTTGCTCACGACACCAGCTCCTCGACGATACGGGCCGCGGCGGCAATGCCGAGGATCACGGGGCCGGGATAGGCCGTGCGCACGCGCGCCTTGTTGGCGCTGGTGTAGCTGATGCAATCCATCACCACGAGATCCGGCTCGAGGTCCGCCATCGTGCGTGCGGCTTCGTCGACGACGGCGTCGCTCGAGCCGGGACGCAGCGTGATGCCGACGACTTCGACGCCTTCGCGCTGCCATTTCTTGTCGATCAGCATGGTCTGCTCAGGCAGGGGCGAGAACACGCCGAGCCGGCCCTTCGGCAGCACGGCCTCGACGAGATTGTGCAGGATGCCCGAGGGCAGGATGACGAGGCCGTCGGCCGCGAGATTGGGGAATTTGCCGGTGCACGCCATCAGCGTCACGCCGACGCCCTCGTGCTTGAAGCGGGTGATCTGCTGGCTCGCGCGGCGCTCGACTTCCTTCTTGCTGATGGTGACGCCGTCGCCGTTCGGCAGCAGCGTGAACAGCGTGTCGTAGCCGTCCATCGGCGGAATGGCGTCGATCTCGGCGCGGCTCATGCCGTCGAGCGCGCCGCGCAGCTCGATCTCGATGCCCGGCGACAGCACGGCGGCGATTTCCGATGCGACGGTCGGGCGCGGACTCTGGCCGATCACGACCACCCCGATGCGCTGGTGCTTCAATGGCATGTTCATGTCTAGTCCTTCAAGACGACGAGATCGGCCGGCGTCCAGTCGAGCGTGACACCGTTGCCGGGAACAAACAGGCGGCTCGTGCCTGCATTGGGCTGTTGCACGAGGACGCGATGGCCGCTCTCGAGCGTGATGCGGTAGAGCACGGCGCCGCCGAGGAAGTTGGTGTTCTCGACGATGCCGTGCGCGGAGCTGCCGGCTGCGGTGGCGGCGTCAGCGCGCGGGATGAGACGAATCTTTTCGGGACGCAGCGCCACCGAGAGAACGCCGGAGCCTTGCGCCTCGGTGGGCGGCAGCGCCAGGATCAGCCCCTTGCCGACGTCGAGCGCCGAGGCGACCGTGCTCGTCGTCGTGCGTTCGCCACGAAAGATGTTGGTGTCGCCGATGAAGTCGGCGACGAAGCGCGTCGTGGGCTGGTTGTAGATCTCCGTCGGCGTGCCGACCTGCTCGACGCGGCCGCCGTTCATCACGGCGATACGGTCGGACATCGCCAGCGCCTCTTCCTGGTCGTGGGTGACGAAGACGAGGGTCAGGCCGAGCTTCTTCTGGAGCTGCTTGAGCTCGAACTGCATCTGCTGGCGCAGCTTCTTGTCGAGCGCGCCGAGCGGCTCGTCGCAGAGCAGGACGCGCGGCGCGATCACGATGGCGCGGGCGAGCGCGACGCGCTGCTGCTGGCCGCCCGAGAGCTGGGCGGGGCGGCGGTCCTCGAGGCCGGACAGCTCGACCATGGCCAGCGCCGCCTTCACCTTGGCCGCGATGGTCGCCTTGTCGAGCCCGCGCATGCGCAGGCCGAAGGCGACGTTCTCGGCGACGGTGCGATGGGGAAACAGCGCGTAGTTCTGGAACACCATGCCCATGTCGCGCTTGTGCGCGGGCACATGGGTGATGTCGGCGCCGTCGACGCGGATAGCGCCCGCGCTCGGCGTCTCGAAACCCGCGATCATGCGCAGCGTCGTGGTCTTGCCGCAGCCGGACGGGCCGAGCAGGGAGAAGAACTCGCCCTGCCTGATGTCCATGGCGACCGCGTCCACCGCGCGGACGCCGCCGTCATAGACCTTGCTGACGCCGGCGATCTCGATCGACGCGCTCATGCGCGGAAGATCCGGTTGACGCGCTGGTCGATCTCGTCCTTGCGCTCGTTGTACCACTTCCAGTCGACCTGGATCAGCTTCGAGACCTTTTCCGGCGTGGTCAGCAGCTTGGCGTCGTACTTGGCATCGAGCTTCACCTTCTTGTTGGCCGGCGAGTACCACACGGTTTCCGCAAGGCGCTTCTGCACCTCGGGGCGGAGCATGTAGTTGACATAGGCGTTGGCGAGCTCCTTCATCTTGCTGCCGGGGGTGATGGTCAGGACCTGCTCGAGCGACAGCACGCCTTCGCTCGGCGAGACGAAGTCGGTCGGCTGGTTCTGCCCGTCATAGCGGTAGATGCCGGAATCGTGGATGACGCAGAGGCCGACTTCGCCCGACAGCAGCATCTTCTCCATCGCGCCGGTGAAATCGACGATCTTGATCGGCTTGAGCTTCTCCAGTGCGGTGTAGGCCGCATCGAGATCGGTCTGTCCCTTGCCGAACAACGTGCCGCACATCATCAGGAAGGCCTGGCCGAGGCTGTTGACGGGAATGACGTAGCCGCCGCGGACGCCGTTGTATTTCGCGTCCCACAGCTCCTTCCACGAGGTGATGCTGCCATAGCCCTTGTCGGTGCGCAGGCCGAGCCCGATGGCGCTGGTGAAGATCGAGACGCCGACGATCTTGTCGCTGATCGCGTAGGGGTAGACGTCGGCGAGATTCGGCACGAGCTTGGGATCGATCTTCGGCTCGACGAGGCCCATCTCGGCCGCCGCCCATTGCTCGTTGGAATTGGTGTGCAGCACGTCATAGATCGGCGCCGAGCGCGAGCTCGCCTGAAGCTTCGGCAGATAAGGGAACGCGGAATCGGTCTGGAGCTTGCACTTGAACTCGCTCTCGAAGGCGGGGCCGATCTCAGCCTTCATGATCTCGCCCCACTTGCCGCCCCAGCCGGTGATGCGCAGCGTCGGATCGTCGGCGCGCGCGACATAGGGCGCGGCGATCGTGCCGATGCCGAGCGAGGCGCTCGCCGTCAGAAAGCGGCGGCGGCTGAGCCGTGAGGATCCCAGAGCTTTCATCATGTCTCGATTCCTTCGGGTGTAATGAGCGGTTACAATTTGACGTAGGAGCGCAGGCCGACCGTGCGGTCGAGCCCGATGACGACGACAAAGGCGAGGACGATCGAGACGACGGAAGCAGCCCCAATCGTGCCGTCCAGATCGAACTTGAGATAGTTGAACAGCGTGACCGGCAGCGTCTCGTTGCCCGGCGAGACCAGGAACAGCGACACCGGAAACTGGTCGAAGGAGACGATGAAGGCGAAGATCGCGCCCGCCAGAACGCCCGGCTTGATCAGCGGCAGCGTCACCTCGAAGAAGGTGCGCAAGGGACTTGCGCCGAGGTTCTGTGCCGCTTCCTCCAGGCGCGTGTCGAAATTATGCAGCACAGCAAGCGTGGTGCGCACCACGTAAGGCAGCGTCACCAGCGTGTGGCCGGCAACGAGGCCCCAGGTCGGACGCCCCACGTCGAGCAGCACATAGGTCTGGAACAGCGCAAGTCCGGTCAGGATCGCCGGCAGCATCAGGGGGGATAGCATCGTCGCCACGATCAGCCGCGTGCCCGGCAGATTGCCGCGCGCCAGCGCGAGCGCCGCGGAGGCGCCGAGGATCGTTGCCGCTATGGTGGTAAGGACTGCGACTTCGAGGCTGAAGCCGAGCGCATGCATGAAGTCGCGCGATGCGAAGAACTTCTCGAACCAGCGCAAGGACACGCCGACCGGCGGAAACTGGATGAAGGGTGTTGGGTTCAGGGCGAACACGACGACGATCGCGATCGGTGCCAGCAGGAAGATCAGGATGGCGATGTTGACGGCGAGATAGAGATAGCGGCCGTAATGCCTGACGCTTCCTGCCGTCCGCGCGGGAGCCGCCTGCCGGGCCGCCGCGAGCGATGGGCTGTGCGAGGCGGTGGTTTGCATCGTCGGCCTCACTGCAATTCGCGCTGGCCGGAGACGAGGCCGAGCGCGCGGTTGTAGGCGACGACGAGCCCGAGCGAGAGCATCAGCAGGACGATGCCGAGCGCGGCGGCGAAGCCGACGTTGAAGTTCGCGGAGATCTGCTGGTAGATCAGGATCGGCAGCGTCATGATCTGGAAGCCGCCGAGCAGGATCGGCGTGACATAGGCGCTGATCGCCAGCGCGAAGACGAGCAGCGAGCCGGCGAGGATGCCGGGCAGACTCAAGGGTAGCGTCACCTCAAGGAAGGCGCGCAAGGGGCTTGCGCCGAGATTTTCCGCGGCCTGCTCCAGCCGCTCGTCGATACGGCCGATCACGCCGGTCAGCGTCAGCACCATGAAGGGCACGTAGATGTGGACGAGGCCGACCACGATGCCGGTCTCGGTGTACATCAGCTTCAGGGGCTGAGAGACGACGCCGAGCGACATCAGCGTCTGATTGACGACGCCTTTGTCGGACAGCAGCGTCATCCAGGCGAAGGTGCGCACCACGATGCCGGTCAGCATCGGCGCCAGCACCGCCATCAGCAGCAGGGCGTGCCCGGTGCGGCTCTTGATGCGCGCCATCCAGTGCGCCAGCGGATAGCCGATGGCGAGCGCGACCAGCGTGGTCACGAGTCCGATCCGGATCGTGGTCCAGATCACCTCGAGATAAAAGGGATCGTCGATCATGCGGGCGTAGTGACGCGTGGTGAAGGCGACCTTCGGCGCCACCACCGGATTGCCGGTGAGCACGCTCATCAGCGCCATCAGCCCGATCGGCAGGAAGAAGAACAGGGCAAACAGCAGCGCGCTCGGCAGAATGAAGAGCGCAAGGCCATTGGGACGCGTGGTCGCGGCGCTGCTCATCGCGTCCCCGTCTGAACGCGCGCTGTATCCTGATCGAGTGGATCGCCGGTCATGCGCCGCAGTTTTGCGGCCATCGCCGCCAGCTCGCGGCGGACATCGGCGCGCTCGGCGGCGGTGGTCGCCTGCACCGAATAGGACACCGCGATTCCGATCATCTCGCCGGTCTCGCCGCTCTTCAGCGCAAAACCTTGCGAACCGACGCCTTCGATCGATTCATCGGCGGCCTCGGACACGCCGGTGCGGCGGATCTCGTCCATGCGCGCCATCAGCTGCTTGAAGTTCTGCGGCGAGTTGCGCGGCAGCTTTGGATAGGTCGCGGGCACGCGCGCGCGAATGTCCTCGTCGGTGAGGCGGGCGAGCATGGCGCGGCCGTTGGAGGTGGCGAGCGCCGGCGTGCGCTGGCCGGGCGGATTGACGACACGCAGGGGATTCGAGCCCGGCACGATCCTGAGCACGACCTGCTCGTAGCCGTCGAGCACGGCGATATAGCCGGTGTGGCCGGTGCGGGCGCAGACCTCGCGCAGCTCGCGCTCGGCCATGCTGATGAGATCGTCATGGGCGCGGTGCAGCCGGCCGAGCTCGAAGGTGAGCAGACCCGGCCGGTAGCGGCGGGTGTGCGGGTCCTGCTCGAGCAGGCCGCAGTCGCGCAAGGACCGCAGCAGCCGCGAGGTCGAGCTCTTCGGCTTGCCCGTCAGTGCCATCACATCCGCGAACGACAGATCCGGCCGCGCGCTGGAAAAGCAGCGCAGGATCTCGATCGCGTTGGTGAGGGCGCTCATGAAGGTCGGTCCAAGGTAGTTCCAAATTCCGGAACCTTGTCCCAAATTCTAAGCCTGGCGCGGAAACGGGCAAGCGGAAATTTCCGGCAGGGTGGTGCCCGATTGCGCAGATGCGGCGGAAGGTCGCTCGCCGTTTCGAAGCGGCGCACCGCGGATGAGCGGTGCGCCGCTTTGGGATCAGGCCGCTTCCACGGCGACGTTGCCGATCCAGTCGCGGGCGAGCGTAACATCAGCTTGCGACAATTGATGGCCCGCCGGCAGGACCTTGTGCGTCACGCCGGCACCTGCCTGCGACAGCAGCGCAGCGAGCCGTGCCGAGTTGCTCGCGGGCACGATCGGATCGGCCTGCCCGGACAGGAGCAGGACCGGCTTGCGGTCGAGCTCCGCCTTGGGCGGATCCGACAGCGGCACCATGGCGCGCAGCAGGATCGCGCCTGCCAGCACGTCCGGTTTCAGCAGCAGCAGCGCGGCTGCGATGTTGGCGCCGTTGGAGAAGCCGACCGCAACCGGCGCGGCGATGCCGTAGCGCTGCCGCGCCTCGCTGACGAAGTCGCCGAGCTCGCGCGCGCGCCGGCGCACGTCGTCCTCGTCGAACACCCCTTCAGCGAGGCGGCGGAAGAAGCGCGGCATGCCGTGCTCGAGCACGCGGCCGCGCGGCGAGAGCAGGGCCGAGCCGGGCGAGATCATCTTGCCGAGCCCAAGCAGGTCGTTCTCGTCGCCGCCGGTGCCGTGCAGCAGCAGGAGCGGGGCCGAGCCCGCGCTGGTCGCGGGCTCGAAACGATGGATGAATGCACTCTCGGTCATGACACGCTTTCTTCCAGGCTCGGCAGTACGCCTTCGATCTGCTTGCGGTGTTGTTCGAGGAAGCTCGGCAGCTTCAAGTCGCGTCCCAGCGTCGCCACGGGTTCGTCGACGGCGAAGCCGGGGATGTCGGTCGCGATCTCGAACAGCACGCCGCCGGGCTCGCGGAAGTAGATCGAGCGGAAGTAGTTGCGGTCCCTCTGCTCGGTCGGGTGCAGGCCGTGATTGCTCACGAGCTGCTGCGCCATCTTGCCTTGTTCAGCGTCATCAGCCGCGCGGAACGCGATGTGGTGCACCGAGCCGCCGCCCTGATGGCCGCGCAGAAAGCCCTTGGCCTCATAGATGTCGACGACGCTGCCCTCGGCATCGCCCGGCGCCTTGAAGCGGATCACCGAGCCCTCGCGTCCCGTCTCCTTGAAGCCGAACACGTCGGTGAGGATGGCCGCCGTCTTCGCCGCGCTGTCGAGCAGCAACGTCACGCCGTGGAAGCCGCGGATCGCATGCTCGGCCGGCACGTCGCCATTGCTCCAGCCCGGCTCGTTCTCGGCACCGGGAATGCCGACCAGCGCGAGCGCCATGCCATCGGGGTCGGTGAACGGCAGCACGGACTCGCCGAAGCGCTTCTCCAGCGCCTCGTAAGGAATGCCCTTCTCGGTGAAGCGCTGCGTCCAGTAGCCGAGCGAGCGCTGCGGCACGCGGAAGGCGGTCTGATGGGTCTCGCCGACGCCGCGGCGCCCGGCCGGCACGCCGGCCCAGGGGAAGAAGGTCAGGATGGTGCCGGGGCGGCCGGTCTCGTCGCCATAATAGAAGTGATAGGTGCCGGGATCGTCGAAATTGACCGTCTTCTTGACGAAGCGCAGGCCGAGATCCCTGGTGTAGAAGCCGAAGTTCCTGATGGGGTCGCCGGCGATCGCGGTGACGTGGTGCAGTCCAGACATTGTCGTCCTCCAAATTCGGGGAGCGGTCTTGCTCTGGCAGGAAATATCGTTCCGCTTTGGATTGGAGACAATCCATGCATATATGACGTCTATGTCTACGATTTGGAAACAATCGCTGGAGCGGGCGCTTGGATAAGGTCGCCAGCCTCCGGGCCTTCGTGAAGGTGGTCGAGAGCGGCAGTTTTGCCGAAGCGGGCCGCCAGTTGCGCCTGTCGCGCTCGGCGATCAGCAAGTACATCGCCGATCTCGAGGAGAGCCTCGGCGTCCAGCTCCTGAACCGGACCACTCGCCACGCGAGCCCGACCGAGAACGGCCAGCGCTATCTCGAACGCGCGGTCGTCATCCTCTCGGAGATCGAGGCGGCCGACCAGGCTGTGGCGCAGCTCCAGTCGGCACCGCGCGGCCTGTTGCGCGTCAATGCGCCGATGTCGTTCGGCACCATGCGGCTCGGGCCGGTGCTGGCCGATTTCATGGTGCGATATCCGGAGCTTCAGCTCCAGATCGTGCTCAGCGACGATCTGCTCGATCCCGTACAGGATGGTTTTGACGTGACGCTGCGGATCGCGGAGCTGGAATCTTCCAGCCTGATCGCGCGCAAGATCATGCCGGTGGCGCGCATGATCTGCGCTTCGCCCGATTATCTGGCGCGTCATGGCACGCCGAAGCATCCGCAGGACCTGCGCGAGCACGCGTCGCTGACCTACGGCTTCCTGCTCACCGGCAATCAGTGGAAGCTCACCGGCGCCGACGGCGATCACTGGATCCAGCCGGCCTGGTCGCTCTGCGTCAACAATGCTGAGGTGTTGCGCGACGTCGCAATCAAGGGCAGGGGGCTGGCGCTGCTGCCCGAGTTCATCGCCGCTGATGCCTTGCGGAAGGGCGAGCTGGGCACGGTGCTGGATGATTATTCGGCGCCGCCGCTCGCGCTCTATGCGGTCTATCCGCCGACGCGGCATCTGTCGGTGAAGGTGCGGCTGTTCATCGACTTCCTGGTCGAGCATTTTGGCCGCGAGGAGGGGACAGGTGGCGGGCGCAGACGTGCGGAGGCTCGGTCGTGAAGGCATGAATCTGCCGGGCTACGGTGCGGTGGGCGGCATGAGTTCTATTCATTCGTCAACGTTGGTGACAGTAATCCTTCGAAAAAGCTCTTCCGCGAACGATTGGAAGAAGTCCGGCGACCAGCAAAGACCATGAGGATTGTGCCTTTGCTGAGAGTCCCCGCGCGGTCGCTGGATACGATTATACCGTAACGGAAATCTGAACTTTCTTCCCGTCGCTTGGGACTCATATTTGCGTCCCGACTTTGCGCCTTAGGACAGAGTGCTTCAGCCGCTGCCGGGGCGTTGCCAAGGGCTCTCTTCCGTGCCACCGCGAAGAGCCGGGGCATGACGAGCAGCTCGCCAGCACTTCTCAACTTGATTTCAACAAGCGCAGGAGGAAGCTATGCGGAAGTCTCTCACCTTTTTCCTTTCTGGCGTGGCATTGGCCGTCGCGGCGTCAACAGCCGTAGCCGGTGAGCGGGTGCTGGAGTTCAAGCTGGTCACGAAGCCGATCGACCTCAAGGTCATAGAGGCCGCAAACGTCGAAGGACAGACGGTTGTGTCTGGCAAATTCTTTGGTGTCGCCGTATTCAACGATGGCCGTATCGGAGTGAAAGAGTTCGTCAATACTTCGGACCTGCTCAAAGGGTCGGGCCCCTTCTTCGGCTATAGCACCTACACGTTCGAGGAAGGCTCGATTACGGCGCGCTACACGGGTTCGGCCAAAGACGGCAAATCGACGGGCGAATACACAATCCTGTCGGGCACAGGTGCCTATGCGAACGCCACGGGTACGGGAACAATCGAAAGCGCTCCGAACCCATTCAAAGGAGTCAACCTGCTAAACATAAAGCTCGTCGTTAAAACTCCGGGCTCGTGACAGCTGTACACAGGTCCCGCATAAAGGAGTTGATCCCTTGTGTGGCGCGTTGGCCCGGCCGGAAGCACATCGCCGGCCGGCAAAGTTCGAAGAACTCCAATCTGGGCAAATCTAGCTGACCGAGCCTTGTTCGGCGGGTTGAAGCAGATCGTCCAGCGCGCGCATCGACGCCTGCTGAAGCTCGGCGAGTTCGCGCGCAGCATTTTGGTGCTCAGGCGATGACATCGCGGGCGCCGCCAGCTCGACGTCGCGGCAGCGATCGAACAGGCGGACGAGCCCGAGCGCGCTCGCCGCGCTGCCGAGCTGGTGCGCAGATCGTGCGAGCTGCGCGTGATCGCTGGCCGCCGCAGCCTTGGCGACGTCGTCGATCAATCTTGCGCTGGTCTCGCCCAGCAGATGGCGGAGCTTTTCGATTTGCGCAGGCCCGAGCAGCTCCCGCTGATCGTCGAGGAAGTGCCGGTCGATCAATCCGTCTGCCGCAAGTTGCGATGCTTCCGGCGCGTCCCAGGGATCGTCCTCGATCGCCTCGCGAAGCGCATTGATCAGGATCGGCTTGCTGACGACCTTGGCGATCCCGGCGTCCGCGAGCCGCTCGCGGGCGCTGCCCGACACGTCGGCCGTCACGGCGATGATGCGCGGCATCCTCGGCAGACCCAGCTTGCCGATCTGCGATGCCGCCTCCACGCCGTCCATGTCGGGCATGTGCAGGTCCATCAGGATGACGTCGAACGCTTGATCGCGGGCGAGCTCTATGGCCGACGCGCCGTTCCTGGCGATCGTGGGGCGATGGCCGAGCCGGTTCAGGATCGCTTCGCCGACCTCGCAATTGACGGGATCGTCGTCGACCAGCAGCACGCTGAGCCGCCGCGACGGCGGCAGGACCGTACCTTGCGCGATACCGCTCGCGGCAAGGTCAAGCGGCACCTGTAGCGTGAACGTGCTGCCCGCGCCCGGCGTGCTCTCCACCGTCAGCTCGCCGCGCATCAGGCGCGTCAGTCGTCGCGCGATCGCGAGGCCGAGGCCGGTGCCGCCGAACCGCCGCGCGATGCTGTCGTCCGCCTGGACGAAATCCTCGAAGATCCGCTCATGCATGTCGGGCGGGATGCCGATCCCGGTATCGCGAATCGTGATGCGCAGCAGGACGTGATCGTCGTTCTGCTCGGCGACCGCCTTCAGGCCGATCCCGCCGCGCGGGGTGAACTTGATGGCATTGCCGATCAAATTGAGCAGGATGCGATTGAGCCTGACAGGATCGCCGTGCACGGAGGTGTTGACCGTCGCATCGCTGGCTAGATCGAACGTCAGTCCCTTGTCGAAGGCCTGCGGGCGCATCAGATCGGCGGCGGCCTCGATGAGCTGGCCGAGACGGAAGTCGCGTGTCTCCAGCGTTTCGGCGCTGGCTTCCAGGCGGGCATATTCCAGGATCGCATCGACCAGCGCGATCAGCGTTTCGCTCGATGCGGCGGCAGTGGCGAGGTGGCGGCGCTGCGCTTCGCCGAGGCTGCCGTCGTCCAGCAGTTGCAGAACGCCCATGACGCCGTTAAGCGGCGTGCGCAGCTCGTGGCTGACGACGGCGAGGAAGCGCGACTTGGTCTCGTTGGCCTGGACGGCAATGCTGCGCGCACGCTCGGCCGCGTCATGCTCGGCGAGGGCGTGGTCGCGCGCCTTCTCGAGCTCGGAGGTTCGCTCGATGACCTTGCGCTCGAGCGTCGCGTAGGATTCGCGCAAATGCGCGGCCATCCGGTTGAACTGGTCACCGAGCGCCTCCAGCTCGTCGCCGGTCTTGATCGCGAGCCGCAGGCCGAGATCGCCGCTGCCGATCCGGCGCGCGCCCTGCGTCAGGATCTGGATCGGCACGGTCATGCGCCGGCTGAGAAAGAGCGAGACCAGCACCGCGCAGGCGAGCAGAACGACGAGGAGAAACGTCGAGCGGCCGATCGACGCGTAGATCGGCGCATAGGCTTCGGTGAGCGGAAGCTCGACGAACACCACCCAGCCGAGCGAGGGCACCGTCGCATAGGTCGACAGCACGCGTTGACCGGACAGATCTTCCTTGACCAGACCGCCTGACGGTGGCCCGACGCCATCGAGCGCGGCGCGAACGTCGGCATGTCCCGAAAGATCGCTGCGGCGTAGCGCCGGCCACAGATCGGGATGTGCGATCAACAGCCCCATGCGGTCGACCACATAGGCCTTGCCGGTATTGCCGACCCTGATCCCCGCGACGAGGTCCCAGATGAAGCGCAGATTGACCTCGGCGACGATCACATTGGGACCGCGGCCGACGCCGCGCGCGGCGATCGTCATGAACGGCTCGGTGTCGCCGAAGAAGTACACCGGCCCGTAATAGGTCCGGCTTTCGTTGGCGCCACGGAAGGCGGGCGAAGCGGAAAGGTCGATCCTGCTGCCGATACGGTCCGCGACGCGGCGCGACACGCGCACCTGCTCGCGGCCTTGCGCGTCGAGCTCGGCGATTTCCGCGATCGCGGGCGAGAGGCGCAGGAGGCGGATCGCGTTCAGGCGCTCGTCCTCGTTCGTCGACAGCTCCGGGGGCAGGCGGGAGAGCCATCTGATCTGGTTTTCGATCTGGCCGATGAACTGGCCGATCTGAATGGCCGCGGACGCTGCCTGCTCGCGCTGGGTTGCCGCGAGGAGCTGCTTCTGCTCGCGATAGGAGAACCAGACGTCGAAGCCGGTGTTGATGGCGAGCGCGGCAAAGGCGAGGGCGACGATCGAGTAGAGATATTTGCGGAACAGCCGGCCGGGAGGCGTCCGCAAATGTCCCTGGTCGATCGTCTCGTTCACTCGCGGATCTCGTCGGCGCGTGCGAGCAGCGTGAATGGTATGGTCAAGCCGAGCGTGCGGGCAACCGTGCGGTTGATCAGCAATTCGTATTTTCGCGGCGATTGCACCGGCAGATCGCCGGCCTTGGTGCCGCGCAGGATGAGATCGACATAGTCGGCCGAACGGACTTCCAGCGTCGGCCCGTAGCTCATCAGCCCGCCTGCATCCATGAAATAGTGGAAGGGATAGATCGTCGGTACGCGATACTTGGCGGCTGCCGCGACGATCGCCTGCCGGTTGACCACCAGAAAGCTGTCGACGAGGGCAATCATTGCCGCCTTGGGCGGTTCGGAGAAGCGGCTGACGGCTTCGTCGATCTCGGTTGGCGCGCCGACGGGGGTGGGGGCAACGGACACTCCCGATGTCGCAGCTTCTTGCTCGATCGAATCGAGAAAGAAGCGCCCCGCACGAGGTGTGGTCGCCGGGTTGAACAGGACACCGACGCGGGTAACATCCGGCACGGCCTCCCGGACGAGCTGAAGCCATTTGCCGCCCATCTCGGCGGTGCTGCTGGTAAAGCCGGTGACGTTGCCACCGGGGTGCGCAAGGCTTTCGACGAAGCCGTTGCCGACAGGATCGTTGGCGGTCGCGAAGACGATCGGAATGGTCTTGGTGGCTGCAAGGACCGCTGCGGTTTCGATCGTCGACCCCGTCAGGATCACATCCGGCTTGAGCTCCAGCAGCTCCTGAATCGCCGCCTTCAGTTTGTCCGGTGGGCCGAAGGTCGAACGGAGTTCGAGGCGGAAGTTGACGCCTTCGACCCAGCCTCGCTGCCTGAGCCCGACGATGAGACCACCCAGGCGCGAGGTCGGGGTGTCGATCATGCTCCTTCTGGTCAGTTCGTCGTCGAGCGACAATGCCGTCAGCGATGCGACGACCCGCATGCGATCAGGTGTTGCGCCGAGCGCGAGCCATCCCGCAGCGGTTGCGCTCGCAAGGCGAATGAACCCGCGGCGATCGACCGCGAAAGGCCGTTCGTTCATGAAATTCTTTGCATGATGCTTGCCCCGAGGCGGATGCTTAGCGCGAACGGCCGGCAACCACAATTGATGAAAAAATGCGCTTGTGAATGTTCATTCGCAGCGTTTGGCAACCCGATACCGTATTCCTACGCCGCTGAGGAGTCGCTGTTTCGAGCCTTGTCTGCTCCGTGATGTTTTGTAACGCCTTGTGGCATTGCAACATTTTCCGTCTCGGGTACGACGGTAGTTCGGAGAAGCCGATTTCGTGACTGCCGATTTTTGAAGCGTTCTTTCAAGTTGTTTCGAAGGTTTTCGATGCGCAAAATCTATCTCGTTCCGGCCCTCGTCGGTCTTCTCACCTCCGTTGCTGCGGGTCCGTTGGCGGCCCAGAGCGCCGTTCCAAAGCAGAAGGCCGCGCAGGCTCCGAAGGCTGCCGCGGCTGGGGCTGCTCCGGCAGCCGGCGCTCCGGCGGCGGCCACGACCGAGGCGCCGAGCGCCGGCGCGGATGACAAGGTCAAGGCGATCGACGGCTTCCGCTCCGCCAAGTTCGGCATGAGCGAAGCCGACGTGCGCGCGGCGATGATCAAGGACTTCAACGCCAAGCCCGACGCCATCAAGGCGCAGGACAACGCGTCGGAGCTGACGCATAGCATCCTCATGTCGGTTCCAGAACTGCTGCCGAACGGCGGGACCGCCGAGCTCTCCTACGTGTTCGGCTACAAGTCCAAGTCGCTGATCCAGGTTGGCGCCGTCTGGTCGAAGGGGACCGACGCGGCGATGACGGCGGAGAAGCTGTTCTCGAACGCCAATATCCTGCGCGCCCATTTCATGGGCGAAGGCTTCAAGCCTGATTCCATCGCGGTCAACATGCCTGTTGCCGGCGGCATCGTGATGTTCCGCGGCAGCGACGCCAAGGACCGCTCGGTGATCCTGCTGCTCCAGGGCACGTTCGAGAACAAGGAGAACAACCAGCGTGTGCTGACACCGACCAGCCTCCTGCTGTTCTACGTGGCCGACGCCAAGAGCCCCGACATCTTCAAGCTTCCGCCCGGCCAGTTCTGATGCCGGACGCTTCCACGACATTCTCCCACCCGGTTGTGGATCGGCGTCAATGCCGATGACGAGGATATGAAATGCGCGGACCATCTGCGACGCGAAATAATGACGAGCTGACGCTGCGGGGGCTTGCGCGCTTCCGTTCGATGTCGCTGCTCTGCGCGATGCAGATGGTCTTTCTGCCGGTGTTCAGCGTCCGCCTTCAGGCGCAGACGGCGAACGTCATCGTTCCGGATGGCCGCACCGGGACTTCTTTGCACACCTCCGGCAGCGTCACCAACGTCACGACGTCGACGGTCTCCGGCAACAACGCCTTCAACTCGTTCTCGCAATTCAGTGTCGGGCAGGGCAACACCGTCAACCTGCAGCTGCCGGCCGGCACGCAAAACCTCGTCAACATCGTTCGCGACGCGCCGGTCTACGTCAACGGCACGCTGAACTCCTACATGAACGGCGCGATCGGCGGTAACGTCTATTTCGCCGATCCCAAGGGTTTTGTGGTCGGCCGTTCCGGCATCGTCAATGTCGGCAGCCTCAACGTCTCGACGCCGACGCGCGAGTTCACCGACAGCCTGATCGGTGCGGGCGGGGCGATCAACCAGTCGGCGGTCGGCAATTTGATGGCCGGCTCGTTCCCGGTCTCGCCCGACGGCAACATCCGTATCTACGGCCGGGTCAATGCCCAGGACGGCGTGCGGCTGACCGGGCAGAACGTCTATGTCGGCGGCGCCAGCCAGCGCGACATCGCCAATCTCGATCACGCCGCGAAATTTGCAGCCTCCGTCAACTCCAAGGGGCTGCGCAGCGCCAGCGCGATCACCGTCAGCAACGGCTCGATCCGTATCGGTGCGGTCAACAACGCTAGGGTCAACGGGCGTCTGACCGCGCGCAGCAAGAGCACGACGCCGAGCAACATCACCGTTCAGGCCGGCAACAACATCGAGATCGGCAAGAACGCCAGGCTGAATATCGCCAGCAGGACCGGCGATGCCGGCGAGATCCGGCTGAAGGCGGCCCAGAACCTGACTGTCGCGGGCGGGGCCAGGTTCAACGCCAGCGCGAAGACGGGCAATGCGGGCCTCGTCGATTTCAGCGCGAACGGAATCATCGACATCGGCCAAGGCATCAAAGTCAACGTCAGTGCGGACAACGGCAAGGCCGGCACGCTGCTGATCGACCCCACCGACGTGGTCGTGGGCGATGCCGCCCAGGGCGACTCCGGCGTGACGCTGTCGAACAGCTCCATCGCTAATGCGCTCGCCGGGCTCAGCGCGGGTGCCGACTACCTCATCCAGGCGGATCATTCCATCACGCTCGCCGCGCATGCGATGATCGATGCCCGCCGTCTCGATGGCTCCGGCCATTCGACCGGCAACGCCAACAACGTCATCATCGACGCGCCCAACATCGAGATCATGAATGGCGCGCAGATCCTGGCCCAGTCGGTCAATTTCGGCGGGACCACCTACGCCGACGGTAACGTGACGCTGAGGGCGACGGCGAGCGACATCAAGCTGTCCGGCCAGGCCACCGCCGAGACGGCGATCACGGTCGACGGCAAGATCACCGGCGGCATCATCTCGATCACCGCAACCTCGACCGCCGTGTCAAGTTTCCTGAACGGTTCTGTGGTTGGTGATTTCGCGCTTGTCGGCTCGACGCTGGCCGCCTCGCTGCTCGGGCTCAATGGCGGCTATGTCGCGGCAAGCGCCACTGCGACCATCAACATCAACAGCCATGCCGACATCAACGGCCGCGGCGATGTCACCATTTCCGCGCATGCCACGGAGACCGCGTCGGATCCGGCGGTCGCCTCCACCTTGCTTGGCAGCCTGACGCCGGTCGCGGCCGGCGTGGTCGTCGGCAAGATCGACGGCACTGCCACGACCAACGTGGCCTCGGGCGCGACGGTCAACGCCGGCGGCAACCTCGAGATCAAGGCGCTCAACGATGCGACCATCGCCGTCTCTGCCCTCGCGGTATCGACCAGCGCGCAGATCGTCCCGACGGTGGCCTATTCCAAGGGATCAGTGTCGACGACCGCCAACGTCGCGACCGGCGCGCATATTGCGGCGGGCCTGGTGAACACGACCGGCAGCACCCTGAAGGTGCGCGCGATCAACAACAATTCCTTCTCGACCAGCGCAACGTCGGTCGCGGCACCCGGGACGGGGGCGAGCGGCGCCGTCGGCGGGGCGTTCGCCATCAGCGACATCACGACGTCCGTGACCGCGACGCTCGGCGCATCGCTCGGAACCGATACCGCCAACCGGATGAACGGCTCCGTTCTCGTTGAAGCGACGTCGGACACGACGAGCAATTCCACGATGGCCTCGTCCATCGCCGGCCTGCCGGCGCTGATCGCGGCGATCGAACGAGGACTGCGCGCCGTCACCTCGCCGACGTCGATCATCAGGGACCATATGGGCTCGCTGATGCCGTTGAGCTTCGATTTCAAGGTCGCAGGCGCGCTGTCGCTGGCCAACAGCAGCCAGAGCGCGACCGCTGCGATCGCGCAAAATCCGAGCGGCGGCGCGCCGAGCATCTATGCCAGCGGCAACGTTGCCGTTGCCAGCAATGTCATCGATCGCGGCGTTCGCAGCAATGCGACGTCCAGCGCGATCACGAAGGATCCGGTGTCCGGCGAGAGCACCGCGATCAGCGCGGCCGTCGCCTGGGGCAATTTCACCCACAACTCGAACGCTTATGTCGGCAACGGAACCCTGATCAACGCGGCGAACATCGCTGTCGATGCCACCACCGAGCTGCCCATCACCAACACCTGGCTGAAGTGGGATGGACTGGGTGCGGTGCTGAGCCACCTGAACGGCAATCTCGGCGTCGGCGGCAACATCCTGACCAGCTATGCCAACGCCACGGCGGATGCCGGAGACACGATCGGCATCGCCGGTTCGCTCAACCATTTCGTCGTGAACAACAACACGACGGCGTGGGTGGCCGGCAGCGCGAGCCTGACGGCGACCTGCGCCACCGCGGCCTGCGGCAGTGGCACCGGCTGGTCGGTCGGGATGGACAATGGCGACGTCCATACCTACAACGCCAGCATCCAAATCGCGGCCACCACGACCACGGCGTCGATCGACGCCGCCGGCAATGTCGGCACGCTCGGCTTCCTGTTCGGCAACACCTCGGGCGGCTCCTCCGTCGGCGGCGCGCTCAATCTCGTCCAGTTCAACACCAATACCATCGCCGGCGTTTCGGACCGCGCGACGCTGCGTGCGGCGGACGACATCGCCGTCAACGCGATCACTTCAGACCGGTTCGTCGCTGTCGCACCGTCGTCCGGCAAGGCTGCCGGCACGCTGGCGCTGAATGGCATCACTTCGCTCGGTTTCCTGAACAACACGACGCACGCGTCGATCTCGAGCCAGGCCACCGTCTATGCACCGACCGTCGGCATCCTGGCGCAGCAGGATCTGTCGGTCGTGACGCTGTCCGGCGCGATGAGCTATAACGGGAGCGGCGGTTCGGCGGTCGGCTTGTCGGTCGCCTATCTCGGCGCAAATACCGACACCTCCGCCTATATCGGCGACAACCATTCCGACATCCGGCCCGGCGTGTTCAGCGCCAACGATCCGTTCGCTGGCACCAGCGGCGGAAGCGGGGCGGTCAATGTCGACAATCTGACACTCAGCGCGACCACGTCGGGGCGAATCACCGCGGCCGCCGTGGCGGCAGCCGTCTCCGACCCGGCTTCGTCGAATTTCTCCGACAAGGCAGGCGCTGCCGGCGCCGCCTCGACCGGAGGCACCGCCGGCGTGACGACGGCGGCGGGCAAGATCGGTTCGACTTCGGGATCGAGCACCAGCGGCTTCAGCCTCGACCTCGCCGGCAGCTCGTCGGTGAGCGACGTCTCGCTCGGCACCAGCGCCTATATCAAAAACACGACGGTCAACAAGTACACCACGACCGGCGCCGTGCTGACCAACACGATCGTTCAGGCGCTGAACGACACCATGCTTAATAATGGTTCCGGTTCCGCGGCGCTCAATCTGGCCGGAGGGTCCGCCCAGGGAGCTGCGATCGGCGGCGCGATCGCGGCGGCGATGTCGAACAACGCGACACTCGCCTACATCTACGGCACCACCATGAACAACCAGAGTTCGGTGACGGTGCAGGCGCTCAATGGCGGCTCGGAGACCGTCGTCGCCATCGGCGTCGCGGGATCGAAATCCAATGCTGCGTCGCTGTCGGCCTCCGTCGGCATCATCACGGACAGCGCCAACGCCTATATCGAGAGCTCGACGATCACGGGCCAGTCCTCCGGCGTCAACCGCGCGCTCGAGGTCGACGCCTACCAGACGGCGAACATCGCGATCGGCGCCGGCTCGCTCTATATATCGGGTGGCCAGGCCGGCGTCGGCATCGGCCTGACATATGCGTCGATTGCCGATCCCTCGGGCGGAAACGCGACCGACGCGCACATCCGCTCGAGCTCGATCTCGAACTACGATACGCTGCTGGTGATGGCCGACAGCGCCAGCGTGATCGCGGCCGGTGCGGCCTCGGGCGGGGCAGGGTCCAACGGGCTTGCCGGCGCGATCGTCGTCAGCGAGATCTCGCCCACCACGACCGCCTACATCAACAGCGGCGCAACGGTGAACATCAACGTTGGACGCGTGACGGTGCTGGCGGACAGCGGCGCTGTGTCGGCGCTGGACACCGCGCTCGGCAACCTCGTCAAGAAGTCGAACAACAATCATCTCGCCGAGGACACCTGCACGGTCGCCGGCGGCACGGGCGGGCAGAACTGCATCGACTTTGGCGCGGCTGCGCTCAACGGGGGCACGGGTAACGGCCCGGGGGCCAGCATCATCTCCGTTGCGGGGCTCATCCAGGCCGGCAAGAACAATGTCGGCGCCTCGATCGTCTACGACACGATCGCAACGACGCATTCGGCCTATATCGCCAACGTCTTGATGACGGCCGCCAGCAACGGCAATGTCAGCGTGAGTGCGGTCGACTCCTCCAAGATCCAGTCGGTCACCATCGGCTTCGGTCTGGCGACCGGACAGTTTGCGGGGGTCGGCGGCACGACGATCAGCAGCATCTCAAATACTGTTTCGGCGGCCATCGGCAACAACCTGTCCAGCGCGTCGCAATCGGCCATCACGGCCAAAAGTATTTCCGTCAACGCGACCGACAATTCCAGCATCACCGGAACCGCCGCCGTCGCCGGCGCCTCGACGCAAGGCAGCGCCGCGGGCCTGGCGCTCGTCTACAGCAGCATCGCCAACAATGTCAGCGCCGGCGTTACCGGCTCCAAGCTGACCGCCTCGGGCAACGTTGCCGTCGGTGCGAACTCGAATGCCAGCATCTCGACGGTCGCCGTCGGTATCGCGATGTCCTCGCAGGTCGGGCTGGCCGGCTCGGTCGCCACCAATCTGATGGGGACCAACGTCACCGCCAGCATCACCGCGGCCGGCACCAACGGTATCAACGGCGCCGACGTCACCGCCACCAACAACGTCGCCGTGATCGCCGGCAACAACGACAAGGCGGGCGTGTTCGCCGGCGCTGTGTCGATCAGCAAGGGGGCGGCTGGCGGTGCGGGTTCGCTGGTCACCAACCAGATCACGGGGACCACCGCGGCCTATATCAGCGGGGCGAACACCAAGGTCGACGCGCTCGGGACCAGCAGCACCGATACGCTGTCGGTCAACAACGGCTCGCTCGTGCATGCCTTCGATCTCGGCACGGCGCATGCGCCGACCGACACCACGCCCGACCTCACCGAGAACCAGGACACCGTGCGTGGCCTTGCCGTGGTCGCGAGCTCGCATCAGGCGGTCGTGACCAACGTAGCTTCGCTGGCCGCGAGCAGCGGCATTTCCATCATGATCAACCCGATCACCAACGTGATGAGCGGGGTGACGAGCGCCTATATCGACAGCGCGGCCATCGACACGCGCCTGACTTCTTCGACGCTGAAGCCGCAGATCGAGGTCGCCGCATCCAGCTTCTCCTATTCGGGCGCGTTCGGTGCCGGCATCGTGGCTCCGACCGGCAACGGCGGCGGCGGCGCCACCATCATCAGCACCACGATGCAGCGCGGTACGTTCGCCTACATCACCAATGCCACGGTCGGCGGCGTGCAGTCGTCGAGCCCGACGGTCGGCGCCGTCACCGTGAAGGCCAATGCCGAACAGGATGCGTCCTCGATCGCGATCGGCTTCAACACCGGCTCGGTCGGGCTGAACGTCTTCCAGGCAACGACGGAGGCCTATGTCGACGGCGGCGCGCTGACGGCCTCGTCACTGACGGTGAACGCCACCAACAACACCGGCATCTACTCCGCGAACGGCTCCGGCGCCTATGGCAGCCAGGCTGCGATCGGCGCGGCGTTCCTGGTCCAGGTCTCCTCGAACCGGACCGAGGCCTATGTCGGCGACGAATTCCACTATCAGGGCAATGGCGCGGCACACACGACCGCGCTCAATCTGAGCGGCGCGCTCGACGTCGAGGCCAACACCAAGAACCGCTTCGAGGCCTATGCGATCGGCGGCGCGCTCTCGACCGGCACGGCCGCGATCGCCGGCATGGCGAACATCGAGATCGCCAACAACACGACCATCGCTGGAGTGTACGACACCACGCTGCAGTCAGTGACGGGCGGCGCGGCCGGCGCGGTTACCATCAACGCGGCCGAGGACGTGGCGATCAAGGAGATCGCGGGTGCGCTCGCAGTCGGCGCGAGCGGGGCGGGGGTCGGCGTCGGCGCCGCCGCCAACGTCATCGTGTTCAAGAGCCGGACCGTTGCCGAGAGCTGGAACAGCAATCTGAACTCGTCCGATGCGATCAATGTCAGCGCGCTCAGCACCAAGGAAGTGCTGTCCTACGCGGTGACGGCCGGCATCGGTGGCAGCGTCGGCATCGGCGCGACCGTCGGCGTCATCATCATCGGCACCAACACCGCCGATGCCGACACCCAGGGCCAGCAGACCGGCCAGCTCAATCAGGGCAACAACGGCACCATCGCGTCCGTGAACAACGGCACCAACAACTCGCATGGCAGCAACGCGGTCGCCAGCGGAACGGCCGGCAATCCGAACAGCGCCAACGTCAGCTCGACCTACGACGTCAGCAGCGTGCTGAGCGGCGGCAACGACGCTGTCGTCGCGCAGATCGCGGGCGGCAACGTCACGGGCACGCAGGTCAATGTCACTGCCACCAGCGCCAA
The DNA here is from genome assembly GCF_028128935.1 of Bradyrhizobium sp. CCBAU 11361. NCBI lineage: Bacteria > Pseudomonadati > Pseudomonadota > Alphaproteobacteria > Hyphomicrobiales > Nitrobacteraceae > Bradyrhizobium > Bradyrhizobium sp. CCBAU 11361. Next base: position 336,173 of record NZ_LBJZ01000001.1, on the reverse strand, counting down.
TGCGGCCAAGATGTATCTTCTCGGCGCCGGCTTTGCGAAGAATGTCGGCATCGGAGCGGGCATTGGCTACACCAGCGTCAACAGCACCGTGCTCGCCAATTTGAGTGACTACGGACGCAACGGCTCCGGCGTGCTGGTGGCCGCAGATACGCCTTTGGCCGTCTCGGCACCGGTTGTCACCGTTGCGGCGGTCGTCAAGGACGCGACCACCGGACCTTATGCCGGCAAGACCATCGACACCGAGGCGATCGCCGGCGGTGCGGCGCTTTACTTCGGCGCCGATGCGGCTGTCGCGGTCGGCAATGTCAGCAACTCCGTGGTGGCGATGCTTGGCGGCCAGATCACCGGCACGGGCGGCACCGGCACTGGCGCCGCCGTCATGGCGCAGGATTCGACGACCCAGGTGGTCTTCACCGGCGGCGTCACCGGCGGCGCCGTGGCTGTCGGCGCTTCGGTCGCAACGGCAAGCCGAACGAGCTCGGTCGCTGCGAGGGTTCTGAACGGCTCCACCGTCAACGTCTCGACTCTGGCAGTTGGAGCAAGCGGCGCCGGCACGCTGACGACGACGGCCACGGCACTCGGCGGCGGCATCGTCGCGGGCGTCGGTGCGGATGCGGAGGCCCACGAGAACTCGTCCGTGCTGGCGGAGATCGGCAGCAGTGCCTCGATCACGACGTCCGCGACCGACGTCGGCACGCTGGTGTCGGCGTCGATCACGCCCAATCTTGCGAGCGAGGCGATCGGCGTTTCGGTCGGCGGCGGTGCCGTCGGCGTCGCCATCGCCAAGTCCACGGTCGGCGCCACGGTGACGGCCGATGTCGGCGACAACGCTAGCTTCTCCGGCGGTGCGCTCGCCGTGACCGCCATGGCGCTGGTTCCGACCAGCGGCACGACGACCTACGCCAAGGCGCTCGCCGGCGGCGGCGGTTCGCTGATCGGCGCGCAGGGGAGCTACGCCGTGGCGTCCGAGAACGCGACGGTGAGCGCCTATGGCGGGACGGGGATCCGGCTTCCCAACGCCAACGTCACTATCGCGGCAGAGAACGACAGCGCCCAATACGCCGAGGGAACCGGCCTTTCGAGCGGCTTCCTGGCGCTCGGTGCTACCGTCGCGCAGACGTCGTCGAGCGCGCACACCTATGCCTATCTGGGTGCGCCTGCCGACATGGATACCCTGAACCATGGCAACTACACCGGTATCCTCCGCATCACGGCGACCGGCACGGATACCAACGTCTCCAACGCGACGGTGGGCGCGGGCGGCACCTATGCCGGCGCGGCGGCGGTCGCGACCACCAGCTCGACCGCCGTAACCAATGCGCGGTTCGACGGTAGCGCGAGCGATGACACGCTCTATTTCGGCGGCCTCCGCATCAATGCCAAGCACACCACGAATTATGCCGCCAGCGGCGACGCCTACCAGGCCTCCACGGCCGGCGTCTCCGCCGGCAAGGCGCAGAACGACGTCGACTCGACCACCACTGCCGAGATCGGAACGCACCTGATCATCAATTCGGCGGGCGGCAACATGGTCGTCATCGCCAACGACATCGTCAACCAGGCCGGCGGCGGCGCACGCTCGGGCTCCGGCGGCTCGTTCTCGGGGGCTGCTGCACTCAGCACCTCGACCGTCACCCAGACCGTCACCACCAATATCGGCGCCGGCACGGTCCTGAGCCTCAACGGCGATCCGCGGACATCGGCGGCGTTCATCAATATCGAGGCCTACAATACGCTGAACACCAACGACACCGCGAGCCTCGCCACGGCCAGCTTCTTCGCTGGCGGCGGCGCCGAATCCAAAATGACGGCGAATGCCACGCTCGCGGTCAACATCAATGCCCGCGAGCTGTTCAGCGTCGGCAAGATCTATATCGGCACGGCCGCGAAGATGGCGGCGGCGAACAACGCCAATGCCAGCCTCTATGGCGCGATCGCAGGCGTCGGCGCCAGCACCAACAGCTGGGTCCACGCCATCCAGTCCGTCAATGTCGGCGATAATGCGAAGATCGCGGCCTGGCGCGACATCACCATCTACGCGGGCCTCGCCGGCGACGGAAGCGTCTTCAGCAGCGTGCAGGCGACGGCGACGACGGTCGTCTACAACAACACCGCCATTCCGATCTCCACGCTTTATCGCGGCACGGCCAATGCCGACGACACCACGAGCCTGACGCTGGCCCCCACCTCGAGCATCCTCGGCGCGCGCGACATCTATCTCGGCGCAACGCAAGGGCAGGTCACTGCGGCCGGTAACGGCAGCAACTACAATCCGTATCTGGACATCTTCAGCGCCAAGAACAGCGACAACCACAGCCACACCAGCGGAACCGGCGATGTCGCGCTCAATGGCCTGGTGGTGGCCGGCGTCAACAACGATCTGACGATCACGATCGAGCTCGGTGCGACCGCGCCGACACTGAGCACGACCAGTCCGTATTCCCTGCTGACAAACGGCTCTTCGTCGGTCCTTGAGCTCGTCTCCGACGTCAATCATTTCAGCCCGGTGATGAGCTGGAACCACCAGACGGTCCAGTACGCCATCGTCGGCAACTTCAATCCCTACCAGCTGGTGGTCGACCAACTGGCGAGGCTCACCGGTCTGACTGCGACGCAGGTCCGCTCGCAGCTCGCGGCGGCGACGCCCACGGCGCCCGCCAGCATGACGCCGTCTGGCACCGATCCGACCGGCGACATCCAGCGCCAGATCGACACGTTGATCAAGCAGGCGCCGTTCACCTCCGACGCGCCCGGCAACGCCTTCGCATTCGGCGACATCCTGGTGTCCGCCGGCAACGTCTCGATCCTGGCCCAGAAGCTGACCGGAAACAGCGGCACGAATCCCGCCCCGCCCGCGGTCATCGCGCGCAGCTCGCCGCTGATCAAGATCGAGAACAAGGGCCTCGACTTCATGAGCCTGGGCAACCTCACGGTCACCGATGTGACCGGAGGTAACATCACCTATCGCCAGATCGACCATGTCGACCCGGATTCGCATTCCAATGTGACCTTCACCGCGATGCCGAGCGCGACGCCGGTCATCGATGTCTCCGCCACCTACAACCGTCTGGATCCCGACAGCGGCCAGGGCATCGACCAGAACGGCAACGTGCTGACCCGCACGCCCGACATCTATTTCAATGGCGCCGTCAACAACGCGAACGGCCTGCTCAAGATCATCAACAATCTCGGCAGCGTCGTCGCATCGCAGTCGCTCAGTGCCGCGACCGTCCAGATCGTGGTGCCCAAAGGCACCTTCACCTTCCTCGGCGGTATCGGGAGCTTCTACGACAGCGGCAGCGCGGTCACCTCGCAATGGGCCACCACTGAAAACAGGCCGGAAGACACGCTGACCGCGGTGATGACGGCGGCGACCTATCTCGGCGCCTACGGCGACTACTATACCGCTCCGCATATCGCTTCGGGAACCGATCACCCCTATTTCTATTACTGCTGCACCGACGGCAGCCACGGCGTGTATCAACCCGTCGGCAACGCCGACGCCAGCACGATCTTCACCGCGCGCATGCTGATGACGTATTACGACGGCACCTCGCTCTATTCATCGATCTTCCTGCCGGTGGGCAGGGGTACGCCTGGGAACACCAGCACTCCCGATGCCGGCAGCGTGCCTGACATCGCGACCCTCAAGATCATCGAGGGGCAGTCGCAGGACTCGGCCAATGTCGTGCTCGCGCAGTGGAAGAAAACGACTTATGACGGCCGCAACGTCTACACCGATAGCGGTCCGTACAAGACGCCGTTCAACTGTGCGTCAGCCTGCGACAGCTCGGGCTTCTTCCAGGTGATCAACATCCAGCCGGATGCGATCACGCCGAAGACCGCAGATGCGCCGGCCACCGCGACAGCCACCCGGACCATCAGCGGTCAGGCGGTCATCATCTCGGCGTCGGTGATCAACATCAACGGCATCATCCAGGCCGGCTCGAGCAGCAACTACTCGGTCAACATCGGCGCCGCTGCGTACGATGCCATCTATGGCAGCAACGGCCTCAAGAATCGCAACGGCGGCGCGGATTTTGCCGCGGCCCAGGCCAATGCGCGGAACGGCGTCTATTACGACATCTCGGGCTCCGTGACGGCGTCGGCCAGCGGCGACGCCAAGATCGGGGTCAGGTACAACGCTCTCACCGACCAGCTCATCCTGAATGGCGTGGCGCAGGGCGCCGGCGGCTACGTCTACCTCAACGGCAAGATCATCTCGACCTCGACCGACAACACCCAGACCCAGGGTAACATCGAGATCAAAGGCGGCGCCGGCACGGTCACCGTCAACAACACCAGCGGGCTCCAGCTCGTCACCAACACCATCAATACCAGCGTCACTGCCCAGAGCGTGGTCGAGATCGTCGACCAGCTCAAGGGGAAGACGACGTGGTGGGTTTACGATCCCAAGGCTGCAAGCAGCCAGCAGGTGTCGCGGTACGAGACCAACAGTGTCACTGCGGCCGCGATCGACCCGTCGATGCTTACGGCCAGGACCGGTACGGCGGGCGTCCAGTACGCGACGCAGGAGAACATGCTCTATCAATGGGTCGACACCGCGACGCTGGATCGTCTACCCACCAGCACGCAGTTCGACTACGGCTGGAGCTTCACGCCCAATCAGGTCACCGGCGAGAACTGGACCCGCTCGACCAACCTGGTTTCAGGCACGCAGAGCAGCAACTATCAGAAAGTCACCACCGCCACAGGCAGCTATCACTGGGCGGGAGGCGTGAACCCGGATGGGAGCCCCGTTGGACTCAACACCCATTCCAACGCGTGCTGCGGCGCGGACGCCCAGTACAACTGGTACCAGGCGATCTATGATCACCTGACGCTCACGCTGACCAACACGGTCAAGGCGTCGAACCCGATCAACATCAAGTTCATCGGCGGCAGTAGCAGCGACGTCGTGGTCAATTCGACCTCGGGCATCGTCATCAACGGGTCGATCAACAACCAGCAGGGCACGACGACGCTTGCCGCCACCGGCACCAACTCGTCGATCACCGTCGGCGCCAATGCCAACAACCCGGTGATCTCGGGGACGAGCGTGACGCTTCGGGGTGACGGCGGTATCGGCACGCTCGGCACCACCAAGGCGCCCGTCCAGGTGCAGCTCTATGGCGGCAGCCTGACCGCGAGCTCGATCGACCGCGACATCGCGATCTCGGCCATCGGCGCGCTGTCGATCAACCAGGTGAAGGTGAACTCGGCAGGCGCGACGCCGCAGGGCAGCGTCTTCCTCTCGGCGACCGGCGACATCAACTCGGCGTCCGCCTATAACGTCGCCAATCCCGTGGTGATCGGCAAGAACATCGAGATCAACTCCACCTCGGGTGCGATCGGCGCGACGAGCGCCGTCGTCAACGGCGCGTCCACCCTGACCAACATCAATCCGCTGGTGATCCAGGCGACGGGCACGACACAGGCGAGCGGCGCCGTCGATGGCGGCGTTCTCGACAGCGCATCGGCCACCGGCACCTATATCATCCAGTCCAAGGGTGATTTGCGCCTCGGCACGGTCCAGTCGACCGGCGGCCCGGTATTCCTGGAGGCGGCGGGCTCCGACAACAACCCGGCCAACATCCTGAATGGCCGGGCGGCGGTCGGCCTCACCCAGGCGCAGAGCCAGCATCTCCAGGACGTCTGGACGAGCCTCGACCTGCTCAGCGGCAACGCCGCCACCAATGCCGTCAACAGCTACCAGTCGATGGTGACGTCGGCCTACAACGACTACTTCCAGCTCAAGAACATCGCGTTCACGAACGGCAGCACCTACAACCCGACCTCGGTGGGGCTGACGGTGCTGCGGGCGCAGGTGGCGGCCAAGCTCGGCATCGATCCCGCCAACGTCTCGACGACGCAGATGAAGAACGAGGCCACGACGCGGTTCCTGAGGGATCAGTTCCTGCTCGGCAAGATCACCACCGACGAACTCAAGAGCTCGCTGACGACATTGCTCGGCACCGCACCCGCGGATCCGCTGGCGACGTTGTTCGGCAGCTCGCTGTCGACGACCCTGTTCACCAAGCTGTTCGACGGCGTCACGACAGCCAATCAGCGCTTGCCGAGCAACACGGCGCTGCAGACGGCGCTGAACGCCTACAATGCGAACTACAGCTACACGCTCGCATCGACCGAGCGGGTCTACAGCATCATCACCGCGGGCTCGCAGTGGACGCAGAGCCAGCTCGCCTACACGGTGTCGTCGTCGGCCGTCGGCGCGGCGCCGCCGCCGATCGACGACAACGTCGTGGCCAATGTCAGCGCGAACCAGATCATGCTCTACGCGCCGCGCGGCTCGGTCGGCAATTCGGCCGCGCCCCAGACGTTCACCTTCACCAGCGTCGATTCCTCCTCGCTGACGCCGGAGCAGAGGGGATTGCTCGCCACCGCCGGTCCCGGCCAGCTCACCGTCGGCGCGGTCACGAATCCGACGACCCATGTCACGACCTATACGGTCAGCCTGTCGCAGCAGAACCTCGTCGTCGTCGACAACCCGATCGCGATCTCGGCCAAGGCGCTGACGAATATCTATCTCGGCAGCAAGAACAGCCTCGCGCTCGGCGGCGTCACTGCGAATTACGGCCCGATCACGGCCGCGCAGGCCAACGGCATCCAGGTGACCGGCCGCGGCGACGTCAAGCTCGACGCCGTGACCAGCATCTTCGCCAATGTGAGCGGGCCGGTGATATCAGGTGATATCGGCAACCTGACCCTGATCGCCGAGCACGGCAATGTCGGTGCCCCCGGGGCCGCCGGAAGCAATCCCGCGACCAACACCAACGCGCTTCAGATCGCGTTCGCCGATCCGGGCAACGACCAGCTCGACCAGGTTTCGTCGGCGCAGGGCATCTATGTGAAGCAGACCACCGGCGATCTCATCCTCGGCAACATCGCCGCCGGCAATGCGATTCAGCTCGCCGCGACCGGCAGCATCTACGCCGAAGCCGACTTCACGGATCGTACAGCGATCCACATCCTGGGCGCCGACCTCGATCTGCGCGCCGGCGGCAACATCGGCTTCAACGGCTCGACCTTCCAGCCGCTGCAGGTGAACATCTCCGGCGCGGTGACCGGCTCGGCGGTCGGCGATCTCAGCATCCTCGCCGTCACCGGCGATCTCGCCGTCGGCACGAGCGGCGCCTATGGGGCGCTGACGGCGGGCGGTGCCCTGACGCTGAACGTGCCGCGCGGCGCGCTCACCATCAATACCAGCATCACCAGCGCTGGCCTGATGCAACTGCTCGCCAACCGCGGCATGACCTTCGCGGCCGGCACCAGCGCGGCGCCGGTGGTTGCGACCAGCAGCTCGGGCGGCGTGACGCTGGTCGCCGCGACGCTGTCGATGGGCGCCTATTCGGCCATCAATGCGGCCGGCCTGATCTCGGTGACCACCACGGGCGATGCGACGATCGGCCAGCTGAATTCGTCGCAATCTTACGCGGCGGCCTCGAACGCGCCCTCGATCATCGTCACCGCTGGCGGCGTCGCGTCGCTGGGCGCGATCGTCGACAATGGTGACGGGCAGACCAAGTTCATCGCCTCCGGCGCGGGCGCCGAAGTGTCGCTGAGCGCATCGAACGGCATCGGCAACGCGACGAGCCGGTTCGCCCTCAACGCCGCGCGCCTGTCGGCGAGCGCGAGCGCCGGCGACATCTACGTCAAGACGCTCACCGACACTGAGACGAGCCTGCTGTCGGCGGTCAAGGGCAACGTGGACATCATCGGCACGGGCGGCCTGACGCTCGACCAGGTAGTGGCGGGCACGGCGACGGGCGCGAGCGGGTCTTTCCGCGCTGTCGCCAACAACGGCAGCATCGTCATCGGCACCGCCGACAGCAGCGGCTCGCAGACGGTCCACGCCGGCCAGAACGTGACGTTCAAGTCGCTGGCGACCACCGGCAATAGCGGCGACGCCGGCAACATCAATGTCACCGCCGACAACGGGTTCATCCTGGCCGAGACGGTGACCTCAGGCGGCATGACCACGCTTGGCTCGGTCTCGGCGCACGGTTCGGCGACGCTGCTTGCCGTTACGACCATCACCGGCAACACGCTTGCGGCGACGACCGGCTCGGCCCTGCTGACGGCCGGCGGCGGCCCGATCAACTGGAACGTCCTCAACGTCGGAACGACGCTGGGAGCGACGGCGAGCCAGGGCAGCATCACGTTCCAGACCGCGCAGAGCGGCGGCACGCAGACCATTCACGCCCGCGACAACGTGACCTTTAACGCGCTGACCACGACGGGCATCAACGGCGATGCCGGCAGCATCAATGTCACCGCTGACAACGGCTTCATCCTGGCGCAGACGGTGACGTCTGGTGGCGTGACGAGCCAGGGCTCGGTCTCGGCCAACGGCTCGGCAACGTTGCTCGCCGCCACGACCATCACCGGCAACACGCTTGCGGCGACGACCGGCTCGGCCCTGCTGACCGCCGGCGGCGGCCCGATCAACTGGAACGTCCTCAACGTCGGAACGACGCTGGGCGCGACGGCGAGCCAGGGCAGCATCACGTTCCAGACCGCGCAGAGCGGCGGCACGCAGACCATCCACGCCCGCGACAACGTGACCTTCAACGCCCTGACCGCCATGGGCATCACCGGCGATGCCGGCAGCATCAACGTCAACGCCGACAACGGTTTCATCCTGGCGCAGACGGTGATGGCCGGTGGCGTGCCGACGCTCGGCTCGGTCTCGGCCCATGGTTCGGCAAGGCTGATCGCCGCGGGCACCAACACCGGTCATAACCTCACGGCCTCGACCGGCAACGCAGTCTTGAGCGGAACGGTCGTTCGTTGGGATAATCTCAACGCGGGCGGCACGCTCGATGTCACCGCGACCGCCGGAGGGATCACCGTTGGCACCGCCATCAGCGGCGGCACGCAGACCCTGCACGCCGTGAACGACATCGTCTTCAGCCAGCTCACCACGACGGGTATCCCGGGCGATGCCGGCGACCTCAACGTCAAGTCCGACACGGGCTCGCTCCGCGGCGGATCGATCTCAGCGCACGGCGATACGCATTTCGATGTGGCCGGATCGGTCTCGCTCGACCGGATCAGCGGCGACACCGTCAGGATGACCTCGTCGGGTGACCTGACGATCGGCTGGGTCAGCGTCGTGAGGGAGCTCGACCTGGCGGCAGATACGATCAACGTCAAGGGCGAGCAGATCCGCTCGAACCCGCCGATCCCGCTGATCATGAACGTCACCGGCTATAACGGCGGCGTCGCGAAGTCCGCCAACATCTCGATCGATCCGGACAGCATCATCGTCAACCAGTTCAGGGTGGTGGACGCGAACTTCTTCACCGATGCGCACGCCGTGACGATCCTGAACGGCTACGTGCCGGGCCAGCTCATGCTCACCACCGCCACGCAGCAGGTGTTGCTCAACAACCGCACGCCGGCGCCGTCCAACTGGCCGACGCTCCAGCTCTACCAGCCGGGCGGCCTGTTCACGATGAGCCAGGTCGGCAACGCCAATGTCAGCAATGCCTATGTGGTGTTCTACACCGGCGACGTCTCGGCCACCGTCACCAACTACGGGCCGACCCACATCTGCTGCAACAACTTCACCGGCGCCAGCATGGCGCGCAACATCTCGGTCGACGGCGAGGGCAGCGAGAGCATCGAGACCTGGATGGCGAAGAAGGACGGCGGGACGTTCTACCTGCTCGGCCTCTCCGGCCAGGCGCGTCTCGATGCGCTGCTGACGCCGCGGCCGGTCGAAACCATCGGTTCCGGCCCCGCCGTGAATATCGAGGGATTGAGCGACATGCGTAAGCTCCGCCGTCAGGGACAGCGTGTGGGTCGCACCGGCTGGAGGGATGCAGCGGTTGAGGCGGCGAAGCCGGCCGTTGGCCGTCTCGCGCAGGCATGGTAACGGGATTCGGGATGCGGATTCTCGGGGCAGCGTTGGCGGTTGGAGTGGCAGCGTCCTGCATCGCTTCCGCGCGCGCGCAGGTGCCCTCGATCAATCCCGGCGTGATCCAGAACGACGTCGACCGGCAGCGTCGCCAGCTCGAGCAGCAGAGCGCGCCGCCAAAGCTCAGCGGGCCGGCGGTGATCGGCGGCGAGCGGGAAAAGTCCCAGCTCCTGAAGCCGGGCGGGCCGAAATTCCGCCTGCGCAAGGTCGAGTTCGACGCGTCCAAGTTCATCACGCCTGCGGAGCTCGACGAGATCGCCAAGAAATATGTCGGCAAGGACGTCGACATCGCCTCGCTGTTGCAGCTCGTCGCCGACATCAATGCCGTCTACACCGCGCGCGGCATCGTCACGGGCATCGCGACGTTGCCCGATCAGGATGCCAAGGGCGGGGTGGTCAAGATCAAGCTGACCGAAGGCCGGCTCCAGAAGACGACCATCGAGGGCAACGAGCAGACTCGCACCGACTACATCCTTCAGCGCGTCAAGGAGCCGGAAGGCGAGGTCCTCGACGTTCCGAAACTCAATCGCGACGTGATCTGGTTCAACCGCACCAACGATGTGCAGATCAAGGCGCTGCTCCAGCCCGGCACGAGCTTCGGCCTGACCGACCTCCAGTTCGCGGTGATCGAGCCGCCGGTCGACACCTGGCAGCTCTTCGTCGACAACCAGGGCGTGGAGAACACCGGCCGCTGGGAAGGCGGCACGTTCTACAAGCGCCACGGCCTGTTCGGCGTCGACGACCGCCTGACCTTCTACGGCGTCCGCTCCGACGGCAATCTCAACGGCAACGCCGCCTACAGCATTCCGGTCAATCCCTGGGGCGGCCGCGTCGGCGTCAGCTACACCGAAGGCAAGATCAAGATCATCCAGGGACCGTTCGTCGCGCTCGACGTCACCGGACGCTCCAGCCAGGCCGCCGTCAATTTCAGCCAGCCGGTCTGGGTGACGCAGGACTGGCTGGTGCTGCTCAACGGCGCGGTGACCGAGGGCAAGACGGTGAGCCGCTTTACCACGGTCGCCGTCACCGACGATCACTACGACAAGGCCACGGCCGGCGTCTCGGTGACCAATTCCGGCAACAGCTATTCGATCACGGTCTCGCCGGCGGTGAACTACATCGAATGGCAGGACCACGTGCTCGGCAACAACCGCACGTTCAACACCTATACCGGCTCGCTGATCGCGACCAGCGCGGCGGGACCGGCGAATTTCAGCACCAACGTGCTTGCGAGCTGGCAGTACACGCAGGAGAAGCTGCTGCCGGGCGACCAGATCTTCTCGATCGGCGGCCCGACCACCGTGCGCGGCTATCCCTCCAACTCGGCGTCCGGCGACAGCGGCTATTATTTCAACGCCGAGCTGCACTACAACTGGTCGCAATGGCTCAAGGGCTTCGACACCTACATCTTCACCGACTGGGGTGCGGTGTATTCGACATTCCCCGGCGTCACCGAACTCGGCTCGGTCGGCGTCGGTTTCTCCTGGACCTACGCGCCGTTCATGACGTTCGAGGCAAATTACGCGACGCCGTTGAAGATGGCCGTCTCGACCCAGAACCATTATGAGGCCTATGGCCGCGTCATTTTCCGGCCGTTGTTGATGTTCCAGAAGCAGGAAAGCGCCGCGCCTGTGGCGGCGGTTGCCGGCAAGAGCAAGTCGTAGCGAGAGGTTGCACTGCTTCTCTCTGTCGTCATTGCGAGGAGCTCTTGCGACGAAGCAATCCAGAATCCGTCCGCAGAGAGATTCTGGATTGCTTCGCTGCGCTCGCAATGACGGAGGAGGGCGCGTTTGTCAGCGCCGCAGCGTGAACTCCTCCGCCCCGCGCCGGTGCTCCCACTTCGCCTGCTCCAGCTCGGGCTGGTCGCATTCGGTCTCGGGATAGCCGATGCAGAGATAGGCGATGAATTTCCAGGTATCAGGCACGTCGAGAATGGTGTGGATGCGATCCGGATGCAGGATCGACACCCAGCCGAGCCCGATGCCCTCGGCGCGCGCGGCGAGCCACATCGCGGTGATCGCGGCGACGACTGAATATTCCGTCGTCTCCGGCATCGTCGCGCGGCCGAGGCCGTGCCCGATGTCGCTGGCCTTGTCCGCGAACACGGCGAGGTGGCCGGGGGCCTGTTCGAGGCCTGATAGTTTCAGCGTCGCATAGCGCGCCGCGCGCTCGCCTGAGTAGCAATCGAGCGCATCGGCGTTGCACGCCCTGAAGTCGTCGATCACGGCGCGGCGCCGTGCGGCGTCATCGACGGTGACGAAGCGCCAGGGCTGACTCAGGCCGACCGAGGGCGAGAGGCAGGCGGTTTCGATCAGGCGTTCCACGGCGCCGTCCGGCAGCGGATCGGTGCGAAAGCGGCGCACGTCACGGCGCCATACGAACAGCTCGCGCAGATGTTGGCGGAAGGTGTCGTCGAACTCGACCATGGGGTCAGTGTCCCATCTGGAAAGCCGCGGCAACGAGCAGGATCACGATCTCGCCGGTCTGCTCGAAGGCGCCGAGGATGTCGCCGGTCTGCCCGCCGATCTGGCGGATGGCAAGCCGTGCCAGGATCCAGCCGGCAAGCGACAGCAGGATCAGGCCGACGAGGGCCTTACCCGGTCCAAGTGCGAGGGTGAGCGCGAGAGTTCCAACGGCAAAGGCGATGGCGACGCTGCGGCCCGGCGGCGATCCGGCGCTTGCCGACAGACCGTCAGGCCGCGCCGGCGGTACCAGCGACATGAAGGCCGGCACGCCCGCGCGGGCGGCGCAATGCGCAGCGCACAGCGCCAGCGTCACCAGCCACGGATTGGCGATCGTTGCGAGCGCGCTCCAGCGCAGGCCGAATGACAGGATCAGCGCGCAGACGCCATAGGTGCCGATCCGGCTGTCGCGCATGATCTCCAGCTTGCGCTCGCGCGTCCGGCCGCCGCCGAGCCCGTCGGCGGTATCGGCAAGGCCGTCCTCGTGCAGCGCGCCGGTGATGAGGGCGGTTGTGACCAGTGCGAGCAGGGCGGCAAGGTTCGGCGTCAGTCCGAGCCGGCTGAAGATCTTGTAGACCAAGGCGCCTGCAAGTCCGACCAGCAGGCCGGCGACCGGCAGCGCCCAGGTCGCGCGCGCGATGGCGCCGTCGGCCGCGGGCTTTGACGATCCGACGGGCAGGAGCGTGACGAACGACGCCGCGATCCTGAGATCGGCGATGACATCCCGGATCGTCTCTGCGCCCGGCATCATTTCAGCTTCATCGGCAGTCCGGCGACCACGAACTCGACCTCGTCGGCAACGCCGGCAAACGTCTGGTTCATGATTCCGGCAGCATCGCGATAGGCGCGCGCCAGCGCGTTGTCGGGCACGATGCCGAGGCCGACCTCATTGGTGACCATGATGACCGGACTGCGCAAGCGAGGGAGAACCTCAGCGAGGTGCGTCACCTCGCGCGACCAGTCGCGCTCGGAATGCAGCAGGTTGGACAGCCATAGCGTCAGGCAATCGACCAGTCTCGCGCCGCCGCCCTCGGTTTCGACCAGGGCCTGCACCAGGTCGAGCGGCACCTCGCGCTCGATCCAGTCGGCTCCGCGTCGCGCGCGATGCTTTGCGATGCGATCCTCCATTTCGGCGTCGAGCGCCTCGGCCGTGGCAATATAGACGGGCCGCCCGGGAAAGGCCTGCGCGCGCGCCTCCGCGCGCCGGCTCTTGCCCGATCGCGCTCCGCCCGTGATCAAGATGACGGCCATAAAAGTCTCCTGTCGGCCAGCACTAATCACCAAACGGGGCCAAAGACAAAGCCGAAATCAGGCGGGCGGGGGCTTGCGCTCGGCCGGAGCTTTGCGCAACAGGGGCGGAGCGAGACGGAGATTTGCGTGGGCTTTGCGGGTGCGATGGCGGTGGCGATGGCGGTGGATGCCCTGTTGGGCTGGCCGGCGCCGCTGTTCGCGCGGATCGGCCATCCCGTGACCTGGCTCGGCCGGCTGATTACGACGGTCGACACCGCCTGGAATCGGCCGTCAGATCCGCCGGCGTTCCGCCGCGCCGCGGGCGTTGCCGGCGCGCTCGTGGTGATTGCAGTCTCTGCCGCTCTCGGCTGGGTCCTTCAGTCCGTGCTCGCGCTGGGCTGGATCCAATTCGTGCTGGTGGGCATCCTCGCGTGGCCGCTGGTCGCGCTACGCTCGCTCGATGATCACGTGGCCGCCGTCGCAAGCCCCTTGCAGGCTGGCGACATCGCCGGCGCACGCGAGGCAGTCTCGCGCATCGTCGGCCGCGATCCCGCGACGCTCGATGAAGCCGGCATCGCTCGCGCGGCGATCGAGAGTCTTGCGGAAAACGCCTCCGACGGCATCGTGGCGCCCGTGTTCTGGGGCGCGCTGTTCGGCCTGCCCGGCATCTTCGGCTACAAGGCCATCAACACGCTGGACTCCATGATCGGCCATCGCAGCGAGCGACACGAAGCCTTTGGCTGGGCGGCGGCGCGGATCGACGATGTCGCCAACTTCATTCCGGCGCGCCTGACCGGGTTTCTGTTCGTGCTGCTGGCGCCGCGCCGGGCGGAGGCATTGTCGTGCATGACGCGCGATGCCCGCCGGCATCGCTCGCCCAATGCCGGCTGGCCGGAAGCGGCGATGGCCGGCGCGCTCGGCGTGCGGCTCAGCGGTCCCCGGATCTACCACGGCAGCATCACCAACGAGCCCTGGCTCAACGAAGGCGCGCGCGATCCGCTCGCCGCCGATATCACGCAAGGGTTGACCGTCTACCGCCGCGCCATGCTGCTGCTCGCAGGCCTGCTTGCGATCCTCAGCTTCGCGTGAAAGAACAGGACATGCGCGAGCACGGTGGAAATCTCGATCTGGCCCAGCAGCGTTTTGGCGGGCGCGCCGAGGACTGGATCGATCTCTCGACGGGGATCAACCGGCTGCCTTATCCGGTGGGCGAGGTCAGCATGCGCGCGTGGAGCGCGCTGCCGTCGCGGGCCGAGATCGACGCCCTGCATCAGACGGCGCAGCACGCTTACCGCACCAACGCGGCGCTCGTTGCGATGGGCGGGGCGCAAGCCGCCATTCAATTGCTGCCGCAACTTGGGCCGCGCGGCCACGCCCGCATCCTTGCGCCGACCTACAACGAATATTCCGGGGTCCTGTCGGCTGCGGGCTGGGACGTCCAGGAGGTCGCGGATCTTGACGCGCTGGCGGACGCGGACCTCGCCATCGTCGTCAATCCCAACAACCCCGATGGCCGGTGCCATACGCCGAAGGACTTGCTGGCACTGCTGCCGCGCGTCGGCCGTCTCGTCATCGACGAGAGCTTTGCCGATGCCGTTCCGCAGCTGTCGCTTGCGCCGGAAGCGGATCGAACGGGGCTGCTGATCCTGCGGTCCTTCGGGAAGTTTTATGGTCTGGCTGGCCTGCGGCTCGGGTTTGCGATCGGTGGCGCGGCCGACATCGCAGCGATCGCCGCGATGTCGGGGCCATGGCCGGTCTCGGGGGCCGCGATCGCGATCGGCTGCCGCGCATTGCGCGACGATGCCTGGGCGAAATCCACCTCGGCGCGGCTTGTGCGCGACTGTGCCCGTCTCGACGACATGGCGCAAGTAAAGGATTGGACGCTCGTCGGCGGCACGCCGCTGTTCCGTCTCTACGAGACGCCAGATGCACTTGCAGCGCAGGAACAGCTCGCGCGTGGCCAGATCTGGTCGCGCGTCTTCACGCAGAAACCGACATGGCTGCGGCTCGGGCTTCCCGGCAGCGAAGCCGAATGGACGCGCCTTGCCGAGGTCCTAGCGCGCTAGCGAAAGCAGGCCTTCGACGTCGAGATGCTTTTCGATGTGGTCGGCGAGCGCGTCAAGCGCGCTCTCGACCCTGGCATGATAAGGCTCGTCGCCTGCGGGAATGTCGAGCTTGGCCAAATACGCCTTGCGGAAATCATCGGACGTGAACAGGCCGTGCAAATAGCTGCCCTGCACACGGCTGTCGCTGGAGATCGC
Organism: Bradyrhizobium sp. CCBAU 11361; assembly: GCF_028128935.1. NCBI lineage: Bacteria > Pseudomonadati > Pseudomonadota > Alphaproteobacteria > Hyphomicrobiales > Nitrobacteraceae > Bradyrhizobium > Bradyrhizobium sp. CCBAU 11361. Next base: position 320,277 of record NZ_LBJZ01000001.1, on the reverse strand, counting down.
GCCTTCCGGCTCGCCATTCAATGTCGCGAACGGCCGCGTGCGATCCGGCCCGTCGGTGCGGCCGATGTGGATTTCGTAGGCCTCGATCGGTTGATCCGTGGCGGCGTGCACGGCCGCAACACGCGTCAGCGTCTTCTGCGGGCTCATCACCGTCTCGACATCCAGAAGTCCGAGGCCCGGCGTGTCGCCGGCAGGGCCTTCGATGCCATCGGGGTCGGCGACGCTGCGTCCGAGCATCTGATAGCCGCCGCAGAGGCCGAGGATGTGGCCGCCGCGGCGATAATGCGCCAGGAGATCAATGTCCCAGCCCTGCGCGCGCAGGAAGGCGAGGTCGCCGCGGGTCGATTTGGAGCCGGGGATGATGACGAGCCTCACGTCGCCGGGGATCGCTTCACCCGGACGGACCATCACGAGATCGACGCCGGGTTCGAGCTTGAGCGGATCGAGATCGTCGAAATTGGCGATCCGTGACAGCGCGAGGCAGGCGATCTTGCATTGGCCCGGCTTTCGCGCGTCGCTGAGGCCCAGCGCGTCCTCGGCCGGCAGCTCGCCGGCGCGCGCAAACCAGGGCAGCACGCCAAAGCCGCGCCAGGACGTCTTCTGCTCGATCAGCTTGTAGCCGTCATCGAACAGCGTGGGATCGCCGCGAAACTTGTTGATGACAAAACCCTGGATCATCGCGGCATCGTCAGGGTCGATCACCGTCTTGATGCCGACGAGCTGGGCGATGACGCCGCCCCGGTCGATATCGCCGACCAGCACAACCGGCACATCAGCCTTTCGGGCAAAGCCCATATTGGCGATGTCGGCCTTGCGCAGGTTCACCTCGGCGGGACTGCCGGCCCCTTCGACCAGCACGAGATCGGCCCGCGCCTTCAGCCGCTCGAAGCTCTCCAGCACGGAGCCCATCAGCTGTGGCTTCATCGCCGCATAGTCACGCGCACGCGCAGTTGCGATGCGCTTGCCATGCACGATGACCTGCGCTCCGACATCGGTCTCCGGCTTCAGAAGCACCGGATTCATGTCGGTGTGTGGCTCGACGCCGGCGGCGAGGGCTTGCAGTGCTTGTGCGCGGCCAATCTCGCCGCCATCGACGGTCACGGCCGCATTGTTCGACATGTTCTGTGGCTTGAAGGGAAGCACGCGCAGGCCGCGCCGCGTGAAGGCGCGCGCGAGACCGGCGACGATGAGCGACTTGCCCACGTCCGAGCCGGCCCCCTGGATCATCAATGCGCGCGCCATCGCGTGTATCTTCAGAACTCGACGCCGGCCTGCGCCTTGATGCCGGAGCGGAACGGATGTTTCACCAGCGTCATCTCGGTGACGAGGTCGGCGATCTCGATCAGCTCGTCCTTGGCATTACGCCCGGTGAGCACGACATGCGTCATCGCAGGCTTTTGCGTGCTGAGGAATTCGACGACCTCGGCGATATCGAGGTAGTCGTAGCGCAGCGCGATGTTGATCTCGTCGAGCACGACCATGCGCAGGTTCGAATCGAGGATCAGCTCCTTGGCCTTCTCCCAGCCGGCGCGCGCGGCCGCGATGTCGCGGGCGCGGTCCTGCGTCTCCCAAGTGAAACCTTCGCCCATCGCATGGAACTGGCAGAGATCGCCGAAATGACCCGTGAGCAGGCGGCGCTCGCCGGTGTCCCAGGCGCCCTTGATGAACTGCACCACCGCGCAGGGGAAGCCATGGGCGACGCAGCGCACGATCATGCCGAAGGCCGAGGACGACTTGCCCTTGCCCGCGCCGGTATGGACGATGATGAGGCCTTTTTCGCCGCTCTTGGTGGCCATGATCTTGTCGCGGGCGGCCTTTTTCTTCGCCATTTTTTGAGCGTGGCGGGCGTCGGTTTCCTCGCCCGTTTGGGTATCCGGTTCAGGCGTCATCGTACCTGGTCCTTCGGCTTGACAAGAGGCGGCCGGGGGCAAATGGTGGCCCGGCGTTGGTTCCTGTCCTATGACAGGCGAAGAGGGAATGCGATAGGGTCCGAATCGGCAAGATTTGGGTCCAAAATGCAGCCGCCCCCGCGACCGTGACCGGAGAGATGCCCGAAGCCACTGACCCCTCACGGGATCGGGAAGGCGGGGATCGAAGGGCAAAACCCTGCTCCGCAAGCCGGGAGACCTGCCAGCGCGGACGATTTTTGGACCGGCGGACGGGGTGTTCCGCGACGGGGAAACGGACCCTCGCAAGATCGGTTCGTGGGCCTCTTCGCCTCCCGCTGTTTATTCTGGAAGAGGCGATGACCGTCACACTTCACGTCTGCATTACCTGCCGCGCCGGCGAGACGCCTGGCGAGGGCGAAGTCACTCCGGGCAAGCGCCTTCACGGTGCGATCCTGGAGGCCGGCGTGCCCGATGGTGTCAATGTGGTTCCCGTCGAATGCCTGTCGGCCTGTAACCAGGGCTGCTCGGTCGCGCTCAGCGCGCCCGGCCGCTGGTCCTATGTCTATGGCCGCCTGTCGGATGCCAACGCGCGCGACGTGATCGCAGGCGCCGCGGCCTATGCGGCCGCGCCCGACGGCCTCGTGCCCTGGCGCAGCCGCCCCGAGATCTTCCGCAAGCAGTCGCTTGCCCGCATTCCCCCCATTGCCGTCGTGCCGGAGGCCGCCGAATGAATTCGCTCGCAAAAGTCCCTGTCACGGTGGTGACCGGCTTTCTCGGCTCCGGCAAGACGACGCTGATCCAGCATCTTCTCGCAAATCCCAACGGCAAGAGGCTCGCCGTGCTCGTCAACGAGTTCGGCAGCGAGGGCGTCGACGGCCAGATCCTGAAGTCCTGCGCCGATGCCAATTGCCCGGAGGAAAACATCGTCGAGCTCGCCAATGGCTGCATCTGCTGCACCGTTGCCGACGATTTCATCCCGACCATGGAGCTGTTGCTGGCGCGGCCCGTAAGACCCGATCACATCCTGATCGAGACCTCGGGCCTCGCGCTGCCCAAGCCGCTGCTCAAGGCGTTCGACTGGCCGGAGATCCGCTCGCGCATCACCGTGGACGGCGTGATCGCGCTGGCCGATGCCGAGGCCGTCGCCGCCGGACGCTTTGCCCCGGATCCGGCCGCGGTGGAAGCGCAGCGCGCGGCGGACGAAAATCTCGATCACGAGACGCCGCTGTCGGAAGTGTTCGAGGACCAGATCGCCTGTGCCGACATCGTGCTGCTGACCAAGGCCGATCTTGCCGGCCCGGCCGGACTCGAAGCGGCCAAGGCTGCCATCACCGCCGAGATGCCGCGCCGCGTGCCGATGCTCCCCATCACTGATGGTGCGATCGACGCCCGCGTCATCCTCGGCCTCGGCGCTGCCGCCGAGAATGATCTCGCCGCGCGCCCGTCGCATCACGACGGCGAAGAGGAGCACGAGCACGACGATTTCGCTTCCGTCGTGATCGACCTTCCGGAGGTGGCGGATATCGACACGCTGGTCGCCTCGGTTCAGCGCCTGTCGCGCGAGCAGAACGTGCTGCGCGTCAAGGGTTACATCGCGGTCGCGGGCAAGCCGATGCGCCTGCTGCTCCAGGCCGTCGGCGAGCGCGTGCGCCACCAGTTCGACAAGCCCTGGGGCGCGATCGCGCGGCAGTCAAAGCTCGTCGTGATCGGCGAGCACGGCGATATCGACGAGGCCGCGATAAGAGCGGGACTTGGTCTTTCAGGATCTGGCATCTGATGCACGTCGTCTTCCGCGAGAGCCGCGGTCTGGAAGAGACCGCGACGCCAAGGGACATCGGCCAGGACCCGGCCGATCTCGTGGTGCTCTCGTACTCGGATTCCGATCTGGCCGCGTTCGCGGCCGGCTGGCGGCGAGGCCGCGACAGCCTGCCGTCGCTGCGGCTCGCCAATCTCGCGGAACTGCGTCATCCGCTTTCGATCGACACCTACATCGAGCGCACGCTGGCCCAGGCACGCGGCATTCTGGTCCGCCTGATCGGCGGTGAGTCCTATTGGCCCTACGGACTCGCGGCTCTCCAGCAACTTGCGAAGGCGCGCGGCATCGTGCTCGCCGTGCTGCCGGCCGATGGCCGCGACGACACACGGCTCGATGCATACTCGACTCTGCCGGTCTCGACGCTGCGCCGGTTGAAGGTGCTCTGCGACACCGGTGGTCCGGTCGCAGCGCAAGCGGCGATCGCGCAGCTTGCGCTGGCCTCGGGCCTCTATGCCGGTCCAGTGGTCGGCGAGACGACCGTGCCCGAGATGGGCTTCTATGATCCCGCGCGCGGCGTCATCGTGGCGATACCGGACGGCGAAGGCAGGCCTCGCGCGCTGGTGACGTTTTATCGCTCGTACTTGACCGCCGCGGACACCGGTCCGGTCGATGCGCTGATTGCCGCGCTGCGCGAGAAGGGATTTGACGCCTATGGCGTGTTCGTCACCTCGCTGAAGGCCGCGGGCGTTGCGGACTGGCTGCGGGCACACCTTGCGCAAGATCCTCCGGCCGCGATCGTCAATGCGACCGCGTTCTCCGCGGTCGGCGATGACGGCACGACACCGTTCGATGCTGCATCGTGTCCTGTGTTCCAGGTCGCGCTCTCCACGGCGCGGCGCGAGGACTGGGCGGAATCGCTGCGCGGCCTGTCGCCCGGCGATCTTGCGATGCATGTGGTGCTGCCCGAGGTCGACGGTCGCCTGTTCGCGGGCGTGGTGAGTTTCAAGTCGGCAGCGGAACGTGATCCCGATTTGCAGTTTTCGCACCTTGCGCATCGGGCTGATGAGCAATGCGTGAAGGCCGTTGCCGCACGTATCGCAGCCTGGCAGAAGCTCGCGGTGAAGCCGGCCGGCGAGAAGCGGCTGGCGATCGTGCTGTCGAACTATCCGGGCCGTCCGCACCAGATCGCGCACGCGGTGGGTCTCGACGCGTTGGCCTCGGTCGAAGCGTTGGTATCAGATCTCGCGGAGACTGGCTTCTATCTCGCGCCGGTTCATGCGCTCGGCGAGACGCTGCTGAGGCAGCAACTCACCTGGAGCCTCGCCGATTATCGCGCGGCGCTCTCGCGTCTTCAGCAATCCTTGCAGGATGATCTCGCGCAAGCCTGGGGCGCGCCGGAGAGCGATCCGAGCTGCCGCGATGGCGCGTTCCACTTCGCCGCGATCCAATGCGGCAAGTCGATCATCGCGGTTCAGCCGGGGCGCGGCGATGCAACCACGCGCGACGCCGACTATCACGATCTCGCCCGCACGCCGCGGCATGCCTATGCCGCGTTCTATCTCTGGCTCCGCGAGCAGGGCTGTGATGCTGTCGTGCACATGGGCGCGCATGGCACGCTGGAATGGTTGCCCGGAAAATCCGTGGCGCTGTCATCGAGCTGCTGGCCGGAAGCCCTGATCGGTGATCTGCCTGTCATTTATCCTTTTATCGTCAACGATCCCGGCGAGGCCGCGCAGGCCAAGCGGCGCATCGGCGCCGTCACCATCGGCCATCTGCCGCCGCCGCTGGCAAGCTCGACCGTGCCGGAAGGCTTGCGCCGGCTTGAACAGCTCCTCGACGAATATTCGACGGCCGATGGTCTCGATCCCGCCCGCCGCCAGCGCCTGATCGCCGCGATCCGCGACGAGGCGCGCGCGGCCGGACTGGAGGACGACCTCGGCCTCGATGCATCGGCAGCACCAGCCGAGGCGATCCCGCGGATCGATCGCTTTGTCTGCGATCTCAAGGAAAGCCAGTTCGGCGACGGCCTGCACGTATTCGGCCGCGGCGCCTGCGGCGAAGCGGAGCGGGACGCGTTGCGCGCCGCACTCGCGGGGAAGCGCATCGCGCCGGGGCCATCAGGGTCGCCCTATCGCGGGCGTCAGGATGTGCTGCCGACGGGACGCAATCTCTTCGCCGTCGATCCGCGCGCCGTGCCGACGCCGTCGGCGCATGCGCAAGGCATCAAGCTCGCGGAAGAGCTGCTTCGCCGCCACTTGCAGGATCACGGCGACTGGCCGAAGGGCCTCGTCATCGATCTCTGGGGCTCGGCGACGATGCGCACCGCCGGCGAAGAGTTCGCGATGGCGCTGCATCTGGCGGGGCTTGCACCGCGCTGGGATCACGCCTCCGGCCGCGTCACCGGCTATGACATCATCGCGCCAGCCGAGCTCGGCCGTCCCCGCATCGACGTCACGCTGCGGCTGTCGGGCCTGTTCCGCGATGTCTTCTCCGGCCTCGCCCAGTTGTTCGAGGCGGCGGCCGAGGCGCTCGCCGCGCGCGAGGAGGAGGGCGACGAGAATCCGTATCGCCACCGTGCGTCCCGCGTGTTCGCGCCGCGCCCCGGGCAATACGGCGTCGGTCTCTCGGCGATCCCTGATGCCTTCACGCCTGAGACGCGCGATGCGGCCGGCGAAGCCTGGCTGTCGGCGTCGTCCTGGGCATTCTCCGCTGACGGCGCGATCAGGCCCGATCGCGCCGGCATCGAACAGCGGCTCGCGTCGGCCGATGCCTTCGTCCACGTCCAGGACTTGCCGGAAACCGATCTTCTGCTCGCCGCAGACTATGCCGCGCATGAAGCCGGCGTTGCGGCGGCCGCCGCACATCTCGGCGCGATTGCGCCGTCGCTCTATCATCTCGACGCGACGCGTCCCGAGCAGCCGCATGCGCGCACGCTGACGGAGGAAATCTCACGCGTGGTCCGCGCGCGCGCGGCCAATCCGGCCTGGATCGCCGGCATGATGCGCCATGGTTTTCGCGGCGCCGCCGAGATCACCGCAACACTCGAGCACATGGCCGCCTTCGCCCATCTGGCGGACGCCGTGCCGCCGCATCTGTTCGATCTCTATTACGATGCGACGCTCGGCAATGCCGATGTGCGCGCCTTCATGGCGAACGAAAATCCGGCGGCGCTCGCCGCGATGGAAGCATGTTTCACCCGTCTGCATGAGGCCTCACTCTGGCGAACGCGCCGCAATTCGATCGCGGCAGCGTTGCGGGAGGCGTCATGAGCGCGGCCATGGTCAAGGGCTGGTGCCCCGGCGCGCTACGGCCGATGCAATCGGGCGACGGCCTCGTGGTCCGCGTGCGCCCGTTCGGCGGCCGGCTCGATGCGGCGCAGATCTCGGGACTGGCGCATCTGGCCGAACGCCATGGCAACGGCCTGATCGATGTCACCAGCCGCGCCAATCTCCAGATCAGAGGCGTCAGCGAAGGCAGCCACCGGCTGCTGCTCGACGGTCTTTCGCAACTGGCGCTGCTCGATCCCGACGCCGACGCCGAATCCCGGCACAACATTCTGGTGACGCCGTTCTGGCACGCGGGCGACGAGACCCAGGCGCTTGCCGCCGAGCTCGAGGAGGCGCTCGAGAACAGTGCGCTCCCGCTTCCGACGAAATTCGGCTTTGCCATCGATGACGGCACGTCGCGCGTGCTCGCCGGCGATTCCGCGGATGTGCGGATCGAACGCGATCGCGCCGGCGGACTGCTGGTGCGGGCCAATGGCGCCAGCCTCGGCCGTTCCGTTGGACGCGGCGAGGCTGTGACCGCCGCGCTCGCGCTCGCAAATTGGTTCGTGACATCAGGCGGTGCCAGGGGCGGGCGAGGGCGGATGGCGACGCATCTTGCCGCCGGCGCGGCCCTGCCTGACGCGTTGTGCGGTGAGGTCGAGCCGGTGCCGATCATGGCCGCGGCGCGTCCCGGCCTTTATCCGCAGGGCGCGATGGTCGGCGTCGCCTTCGGGCAAATGCCGCATGCGACGCTCAGCCAGTTCGCCGGCTGCGGGCATGCGCTGCGCATGACGCCGTGGCGGATGGTTCTGAGCGAAGGCAAGCGGACGATGCCGTCCACGGCTGGTCTTATCACCGAAGCCTACGATCCGGCGCTGCGTGTCATCGCCTGCAGCGGCGCGCCGCGCTGCCGCGAGGCGCATGCCGATACCCGCGCGCTGGCGGCAGCGTTAGCGCCGAACATCGGTGCGGCCGCACGGCTTCACGTCTCCGGCTGCGCCAAGGGCTGCGCTCATTCCGGTGCGGCCGCGATTACGCTGGTCGCGACCGGCGCCGGCTTCGATCTCGTGCGCGGCGGTTCGACGCGCGACGAGCCCATCCTGCGCGGCTTGAAGCGCGACGATATCGTCGGCAATCCCTCCATCCTGATGGGAGGGCATTGATGCCGCATGTCTACGAGACCGACGGCGCGGCGATCTACCGGCAATCCTTTGCGACCATCCGCGCCGAGGCCGATCTTGCGCGTTTCACGCCCGATGAGGAACAGGTCGTCGTTCGGATGATCCATGCCGCCGGCATGGTGGGCCTGGAAGCGCATATCCGCTTCACATCAGGCATGGCGACCGCCGCGCGTGCAGCGTTGCAGAAGGGGGCGTCGATCCTGTGCGATGCGCGCATGGTCTCCGAGGGAATTACGCGCGGGCGACTTCCCGCGGCCAATGCCGTCATCTGCACGCTGGGCGATGCCGCCGTCCCGGCGCTGGCGCAATCCATGCGCAACACGCGTTCGGCCGCGGCGCTTGAGCTGTGGCGGCCGCATCTGGGTGGTGCGATCGTCGCGATCGGCAACGCGCCGACCGCGCTGTTTCATCTTCTCAACATGCTGGAGGACCCGGGCTGCCCGCGGCCGGCGGCGATCATCGGCTGTCCGGTCGGCTTCGTCGGCGCGGCCGAATCCAAGGCGGCGCTGATGGCCGATCCGCCGGTCCCGGCGCTGACGGTCGAGGGCCGTCTCGGCGGTTCCGCGATCACCGTTGCGGCCGTGAACGCGCTGGCGAGCCGGAGCGAATAGATGGGACGCATCATCTGCTGCGGTCTCGGCCCCGGTGATCCCGATATGATGAGCGTGCGCGCCGATCGCACCGTGCGCGGCGCGCAGCACGTGGCTTATTTCCGCAAGAAGGGTCGGCCGGGCCAGGCGCGCCGCATCGTCGAGGGCATGCTCGCCGGCGGCGTCACCGAATATCCCATGGAATACCCGGTCACCACCGAGATCGCTTTCGACAGTGCGGAATATGTCCAGCTGCTCGCGGTCTTCTACGACGAATGGGCCGAGCGCCTGGCGCGGCTGGCACGCGCGGTCGACGTGGTCGTGCTCTGCGAAGGCGATCCCTATTTCTACGGCTCCTTCATGCATCTGCATACGCGCTTGCAGGGACGCGTCGAGATCGAGGTGATCGCCGGCATTCCCGGCATGGTCGGCTGCTGGAATGCCGTGGGACAGCCGATCTCGCTCGGCGACGACGTGACGACGGTGCTGATGGGCACGCTAGCGGAGGACGAGCTCGAGCGGCGCATGCACGATTCCGATGCGCTGGTCATCATGAAGACCGGCCGCAATCTTGCGAAAGTGCGGCGCGCGCTTGCCGCCGCCGGCCGGCTCGACGATGCCTGGCTGGTCGAGCGCGGCACGATGCCGGGCGAGCGCGTCGCGCGGCTCGCCGAGATCGATGCCGCCGACTGCCCCTATTTCGCGATCGTGCTCGTGCACGGCAAGGGTCGGCATCTGGACGCCGCCGAATGATGGGCGCGCTGACCATCGCCGGCCTCGGACCGGGCAGTGACGCGCTGGTGACGCCCGAGGTCTCCGCCGCACTGGCCTCCGCGACGGATATTCTGGGCTACGCGCCCTATGTCGCGCGCGTGCCGCCGCGGCCGGGGCTCACGCTGCATCCATCCGACAACCGCGAGGAGCTGCAACGCGCGCACGAGGCGTTGCGTCTGGCCGCCGAAGGCGGGCAGGTCGTCGTCGTGTCCTCCGGCGATCCCGGCGTGTTCGCGATGGCGTCGGCCGTGTTCGAGGCGCTCGAACTGGCGCCGCAATATCGCGAACTCCCGATCCGCGTGCTGCCCGGCATCACCGCGATGCTGGCGGCGGCCGCGCGTGCCGGCGCGCCGCTCGGCCATGATTTCTGCGCGATCAATCTCTCCGACAATCTCAAGCCATGGGCGCTGATTGAGAAGCGCCTGCGGCTGGCTGCGGAAGCCGATTTTGCCATCGCGCTATACAATCCGCGCTCGGCGAGCCGACCGGAAGGATTTGGCCGCGCGCTCGCGGTGCTGAAGGATGCCGGCTGCGGCGAGCGGCTCGTGATCTTCGCGCGAGCGGTTAGCGCATCCGACGAGAAGATCGAGACCGTCACGCTCAACGCGGCGCGGCCCGAGATGGCCGACATGCGCACGCTGGTGATCGTCGGCAACTCGCAGACGCGCCGTGTCGGCCGCTGGGTCTATGCGCCGAGGCAGGTGCGATGACCGAGCCACTGCATGATCTCGGCCACGCTCTCGACCCGCTGGCGCCCGGGCAACTCCGGCCGCGCGATCATGATCACGGGCAGGCCGAGCGTGCGGGCCGCGTCGATCTTGGCGCGCGCGCCATCGCCACCGGAATTGCGGGCGACGATCGACATGATGCCGCGCGTGCGCAGCATGTTCAGCTCGCCATCGAGCGTGAACGGTCCGCGCGACACGATCACGTCAGCCGGGAAGGGCAGCGGCGCTTCGGGTGGATCGACGAAGCGCAGCGTGTAGGCGTGTTGCGGCTTGGTCGCGAACGGCGCGATGTGCTGGCGGCCGATGGCGAGGAACAATTTTGCCGGCAAGTCGGGCAAAGCGGCGACCGCTGCATTGACGTCGGCGACCTCGATCCAATTGTCACCGGGCGCCTTGGCCCAGGGAGTGCGCTCGAGCGCGATCAACGGCGTGCCCGTTTCCGCGCACGCCCCGACGGCGTTGCGGCTCATCTCGGCGGCAAAGGGATGCGTCGCGTCGATCACATGCGTGATGCCTTCGCAGCGCATGTAATCGGCGAGCCCGCTCACGCCGCCGAAGCCGCCGATGCGGGTCGGCAGCGGCTGCTCGGCAGGCGCACGGGTGCGGCCGCCATAGGAATAGACGGCATCAAGCCCGGCGCGCGCGATCTCCGCCGCAAGCTGGCTCGCATCGCTCGTTCCGCCCAGAATGAGGGCGCGTGTCATGGCTGATCCCTGGCTGACCATCATCGGTATCGGCGAAGATGGCCTTGCCGGGCTGTCCGAGGCAAGCCGAAAGGCGATGCGTGAAGCCGAAACCGTCTTCGGCGGCGAGCGGCACCTCGCGCTCGCGGGCGTGACCGGGCGCGGCCATCCGTGGCCGGTGCCGTTCGATGCGGAGGTCGTGCTCGGCCGCCGCGGCCGGCCGACGGTGGTGCTCGCCTCCGGTGATCCGTTCTGGCACGGCGCCGGCGCAAGCCTTGCCGAGAAGCTCGAGGCGGGCGAGTGGGTCGCACATTCGGCGCCGTCGACATTCTCGCTTGCCGCCGCGCGGCTCGGCTGGCGCCTCGAAGCCGTTGCCTGTCTCGGTCTGCATGCTGCGCCCTTCGAGCGCCTCGTGCCGCACCTCGCACCTGGCGCGCGCATCATTTGCCTCGTGCGAGATGGCAATGCCGCGGGAGACCTCGCAAAGTGGCTGAGCGAGCGCGGATGGGGCGCCTCCGCTTTCTGGACGCTTGCCGCGCTCGGCGGGCCGCGCGAAAGCATTGCGGAACATCGTGCCGATGGCGTTGCCGGCGATCTCGCCGGAAACCTGGTCGCGGTGGCCGTGGAGGCGAGGGGAGCGCAGGGCATTCCCCGCAGCGCAGGACTTGCAGACGATCTCTTTGCCCATGACGGCCAGATCACCAAGCGGCCGGTACGAGCGCTCGCGATTTCGGCGCTGGCCCCGCGCCCGGGCGAACGGTTGTGGGACATCGGCGCCGGCTCGGGTTCGATCTCGGTCGAGTGGGCGCTCTGCGGCGGGACGGCGACTGCCATCGAGATGCGCGAGGATCGCGCCGCGAATATCCGCAGCAATGCGTCGGCGTTCGGATTGGCGCATCGGATCGCTGTTGTCACGGGCCGTGCGCCCGAAGCTTTCGCTGGGCTGGATGCGCCGGATGCCGTCTTCATTGGCGGTGGTCTCGATAGCGCGATGTTCGACGCGATATGGCGGCTCCTCGCACCGGGCACACGGCTCGTCGCACATGCGGTGACGCTGGAGACGGAAGCGCTGCTGAGCGAACTGCACCAGCGCCACGGCGGCGAGTTGATGCGGGTCGAGATCGCCCATGCCGGCCCGCTCGGCCGCTACCGATCCTGGGAGGCGGCGCGTCCCGTGGTGCAGTGGAGCGCGGTCCGATGAAGGTCGCCGGGCTCGGATTCAGGCAGGATGTCACCCTGGCCTCGTTGCGTGAGGCACTGCTGGCGGCCGGCGGCGCTGAAGGCCTTACGGCAGTGGCGACCGTCAGCGACAAAGCCGACGCGGAGGCGTTGAAGCAGCTCGCGCGCGAATGCGGTGTGCCGATCAAGGCGGTGCCGCCCGATGTGCTTGCCGGCATCGACACGCCGACGCAGTCAAGACTCGTCGCGGAAAAATTCGGCACGGGATCGGTCGCCGAAGCCGCGGCCCTTGCCGCGGCTGGCCCTCGTGCGCGATTGATTGCGACCCGGGCGGTCTCGCAGGATCGCACCGCGACGGCTGCAATCGCGGAAGGAGACGGCGCATGACGGTGCATTTCATCGGCGCCGGGCCGGGCGCTCCCGATCTGCTGACGTTGCGCGGACGCGACCTGATCGCCGCCTGTCCGGTTTGCCTTTATGCCGGCTCGCTGGTGCCTGAGGGTGTGCTGACGCATTGCCCGCCGGGCGCGCGCATCGTCAACACGGCACCGTTGTCGCTCGACGAGATCATCGCGGAGATTTCCGCCGCGCATGCCGACGGCAAGGACGTCGCGCGCCTGCATTCCGGCGATCTCTCGATCTGGTCGGCGATGGGCGAGCAGCTCCGTCGTCTCCGTGCACTCGGCATTCCCTTCACCGTGACGCCCGGCGTTCCGTCCTTCTCCGCCGCCGCGGCAGCTCTCGAAGCGGAGCTGACTTTGCCGGGGCTCGCACAGACCGTCGTGCTGACGCGTACGCCAGGCCGCGCCAGCGCGATGCCCGAGGGCGAGAAGCTCGCCGCCTTCGCTGCCACCGGCGCGGTACTTGCCATCCACCTTTCGATCCATCTGCTCGACCAGGTCATTGCGGAGCTCCTGCCTCACTACGGCGCGGACTGCCCGGTCGCTGTGGTCTGGCGCGCGAGCTGGCCGGACCAGCGTATCGTCCGCGCCACGCTTGCAACGCTCGACGCGGCCGTCGGCAGCGAGATGGAGCGCACCGCGCTCATTCTGGTCGGCAAGACATTGGGCTCGGCTGATTTCGACGAGAGCCGTCTCTATGCCGCCGATTACGATCGCCGCTATCGGCCGGTCGGCGCCGAGCCGCGCTTTCCGGAGGCCTCCTGATGCCGGCAGGGCTCGTCATCTCCGCGCCTGCCTCCGGTGTCGGCAAGACGACGCTGACGCTGGCGCTCGCGCGCGCCTGGCGCAATCGCGGATTGAACGTGCAGTGCTTCAAGAGCGGGCCCGATTATATCGATCCCGCCTTCCACGCGGCCGCCACGGGCCGCGCCTCCGTCAATGTCGATAGCTGGGCGATGGATCGCGCGACGATCAGCCATCTCGTCAGCCGTGGCGCGGACGCTGACGTTGTCCTCGCAGAAGGTTCGATGGGTCTGTTCGACGGCGTCGCCGCGCGTGGCGTCTCGGGCACCGGCGCCACCGCCGACATTGCGGAGATGCTGGGCTGGCCGGTGCTGCTGGTGATCGATCCTTCGGGACAGGCGCAGACCGCGGCGGCGATCGCCGCGGGTCTCCGCGACTACCGCCCTGGCGTGCGCCTTGCCGGCGTCGTGCTCAACCGGGTCGCCAGCCAGCGCCATGAAGACCTCGTACGGCGTGCACTTGACGACGCCGGCATCGCCGTGTTCGGCGCGCTGCCGCGCCATGCCGAGATCAACCTGCCGAAGCGGCATCTCGGCCTGGTGCAGGCCGAGGAGCAGGCCGAGATCGGCAAGCTGATCGACGAGGCCGCGCGCTTCGTCGCCGAGCATGTCGATCTCGATGCGGTGCTGCGATCGGCAGCCAGCTGGTCGCCGCAATCCGCGGCGAACGGTCTGAACGTGACGCCTCCCGGGCAGCGGATTGCGCTTGCCCGTGATGCCGCGTTCTCCTTCGTCTACCCGCATATGCTGGAAGCCTGGCGTGCGGCGGGCGCCGACATCTCGACCTTCTCGCCACTTGCCGATGAAGCGCCCGATGCGAGCGCCGATGTCTGCTGGCTGCCCGGCGGCTATCCCGAGCTTCATGCCGGGAAGATCGCGGCCAACGCGCACTTTCGCAGCGGCTTGCGCGCCTTCGCCGAGACACGACCGGTGCACGGTGAATGCGGAGGCTATATGGTGCTGGGAACCGCTTTGACCGACGCCGACGGTGTCTGCCATGAGATGGCGGGCCTGCTCGGCCTGGAGACCAGCTTTGCCAAGCGCCGCATGCATCTGGGCTATCGTCTCGCCGAACTCGCCGCGCCGATGCCGGGACATCGCGCCGGCGCACGCCTGCGCGGCCATGAGTTCCACTATTCGACCATTCTTGCCCAGCCCGACACGGCGCTCGCGGTCGTGCACGATGCGACCGGTGCTGTCATCGCCGAGACCGGTTCGCGCCGGGGCAATACCACCGGCACGTTCTTCCATCTGATCGCGGAGGACCGGTGAGCGGTTTTGTCTCCTTCATCTCCGCCGGTCCCGGCGACCCCGATCTTCTCACGCTCAAGGGTGCCGCCAGGCTGCGCGAGGCCGATGTCGTGCTCTATGACGACCTCGCCTCGGGCGCGATCCTCGACCTCGCCCGTCCCGGCGCCAATCTCGTTGCGGTCGGGAAGCGGGCCGGGCGGCCCTCGACCAAGCAGCATCACGTCAACCGCCTGCTGGTCGACTATGCCGCGACTGGCGCGCGCGTGGTGCGGTTGAAGTCCGGCGATGCCGGCATCTTTGGCCGGCTCGAGGAGGAGCTCGAAACGCTGCGCGAAGCCGGCATCGGCTATGAGATCGTTCCCGGCGTCACTTCGGCCTGCGTGGCCGCTGCGCAAGCCGGCATACCCCTGACCCGGCGCCACACCTCGCGTCGGGTGCAGTTCGTGACCGGGGCCGACGTCACCGGAGAGTTGCCGCAAAACCTGAACTGGGCGGCGCTGGCCGACCCGGAGGCGACGACCGTGGTCTATATGGGCCGCCGCACCTTTCCGGCCCTTGCCGCAAAGTTGATCGCGCACGGCCTCGCGCCGACCACTCCGGCGCTGTTCGCCGAATCCCTCGGCCGGCCCGACGAGCGGCTGGTCCGCACCACCATTGTCGAGCTGGCCGAGCAGCTTGCGCGGGGCGGGGCGGCTTCGACGGCCGCCGTGATCCTGTTCGGCGCACTGGCGGGAGAATACCCGTCATGATGGTCTCAATCGCCCTTCAGCCCTTGACGCCCGGCTGGCGAAAGGGGCACACAGGACGGGCATGGTGCTCGATGCGGTGCAAACCGCCGAAGCATAATCGGGAATGGGGGTGGGCGGACAGTTGCGCCGCCCAAAACCCCAGCCGCCCCCGCGACTGTAAGCGGTGAGGGGCTCCGATCAGCCACTGGGCCGCAAGGCTCGGGAAGGCCGGAGAACCCCAGTGAACCGCGAGCCAGGAGACCGGCCGTGCATGTTTTGTGGCCAAGGCCGTCGGGTGTGACGGCAGGAAGGAACTGAACCATGCATATCGAACCCGGCGTCGTATCGGGCGCCAAGCTCGTGTTGAGTTACGCAACCGGCATCGCCGTGGGCGGCGTTGCGTTGAAGCTCGCGGTCGAGACCATGCGCGAGCAGGGCATCACATCGTTCGCGGCGCGGACGCTCGCCACCACGGGCCTCGTGTTCGTCTTCTTCGAGATCCTGCCGCACTTCCCGGTCGGCGTGTCCGAGGTGCACTTCATCCTTGGCTCGACCCTGTTCCTGCTGTTCGGGGCAGCGCCGGCGGCCTTCGGCCTTGCGTTCGGCCTGCTGTTCCAGGGTGTGTTCTTCGAGCCGCCGGACCTGCCGCAATACGGCATGAACGTCACCACGCTGCTGGTGCCGCTGTTCGCGATCCAGGCGATCGCCGGACGGATCATTGCCCGCAACACCGCCTATGTCGATCTCAGGTATCGCCAGGCGCTGGCGCTTTCGACGACCTATCAGGCCGGCGTCATCGCCTGGGTCGCGTTCTGGGCGCTCTATGGTTCCGGCTTTGGCGCGACCAACCTCGTCAACATCGCGACCTTTGCGGCCTCCTACGCGCTGGTCATCGTGATCGAGCCGCTGGCCGATCTCGCCGTGCTGGCGCTGGCAAAATCGCTGCGCGGCGTCACCGCGCCCGGCCTCGTCACGCCGCGCCTGCACAACGCGGCTTAAGAGACAAGGGGCGGCCGCGATGGCCGCCCCCACACGCGCGATGCTCACGCTCTCCCTGATAGGCATCGGTTGCGGTGATCCCGAGCAGCTTACGCGCGCCGCCGTTCAGGCCATCAACGCGGCCGATCTCATCCTGATCCCGCGCAAGGGGACGGCGAAATCCGATCTCGCCGATCTCAGGCGGACGATCTGCGCGGATGTGCTCACCAATCCAACGACGCGCATTGCCGAGTTCGACCTTCCCGTGCGCGACGCCGGTGAAGTGGACTATCGCAAGGGTGTGGACGATTGGCACGATGCGGTCGCGGCGACGTGGTCGCGGGCAATCACGAGCCATCTCGAAGGTGACGGCAAGGTCGCGCTGCTGATCTGGGGCGATCCTTCGCTTTACGATTCCTCGCTGCGCATTGCGCGCCGGCTCGATCCCTTGCCGGAGATCGAGGTCATCCCCGGTATCACGTCGATCCAGGCGCTGTGCGCGGCGCATGCGCTGCCGCTCAACGACATCGGCGAGCCCTTTCTGGTCACGACGGGAAGGCGCTTGCGCGAGGGCGGCTGGCCGCAGGGCGTCGACACCGTGGTCGTGATGCTCGATGGCAGCACCGCATTCCAGTCGCTCGATCCGGCCTGGCTCGACATCTGGTGGGGCGCTTATCTCGGCATGCCCGATCAGATCGTCATGTCCGGCGCGCTTGCCGAGGTAGGGCCGCGCATCGCCGCGCTGCGGCAGCAGGCGCGCGAGCGGCATGGCTGGATCATGGACAGCTACATTCTCAAGCGCAGGCCGTAAGCGAGGCAGCATGCTCCCCGACTGGGTCACCCAAAAATGCCCCGAAATCTCCGCGGTCCATCGCGAGGCGGCGATCGCGCGGCAGGCGCAACTGACGAAGCCGACCGGCGCGCTCGGCCGGCTCGAGCAGCTCGCGATCGAGCTCGCGGGCCTGCAAGCGACCAAGCAGCCGCGCGCGGCACGCGTGCCGATCATCATTTTCGCCGGCGATCACGGCATCGTCGCGCAAGGCGTGTCGGCCTATCCGCAAGGAGTGACCACCGCGATGATGGCGAATTTCGCCTCCGGTGGCGCTGCGATCTCGGTGCTGGCGCGGGAGCTTGGTTCGAGCCTGGAGGTGGTTGACGCCGGCACGTTGGCGCCGGAGGCGGTAGCAGGCATCGTCATCGACAAGCCGCGCAGCGGCACACGCGATTTCAGTGTCGAGGCTGCGCTCGCACCGTCCGAGCTGGCCTTCGCCTTCGAAGCCGGCCAGCGCGCCGTCGCGCGCGCGGAAGCCAGCCAGCCCGATCTTCTGATCTTCGGCGAGATGGGCATCGGCAACACCACGACCTCGGCGGCGATCGCGGCGAGCCTGCTCGGCGTGAGCGCCGAGGAAATCGCCGGCAGCGGCACCGGCGTCGATGCCGCTGGCCGTGTGCATAAGGCGCGCGTGATCGATGCCGCGATTGCGCGTCACGGCGTTGCGGGTGCGCCGCCCGAAAAAATCCTGTGCGCCGTCGGCGGCCTCGAGATCGCGGCCATCTGCGGCGCCATCATTGCGGCCGCGCAGCGCCGCATCCCTGTATTGATCGACGGCTTCATCGTGTCGGTCGCGGCGCTGGCGGCCGTGCGCCTCAATCCGTCCTGCCAGCCGTTCCTGCTGCCCTCGCATCAATCGGCGGAGCAGGGGCATCGTCTGGTGCTGCGCGCCCTGAACGTGCAGCCGCTGATCAGCCTCGATCTCAGGCTCGGGGAGGGATCGGGCGCCGCCATCGCGCTGCCGCTGGTGCGGCTCGCCTGCAGCCTTCACAACGGCATGGCGACCTTCGCGCAGGCCAATGTGCCGGATCGCCCGGCCTGATCCGGCTCATGCTGTGCGCTGATTGACCGACGCGACGCGCCAGCCGGTCGCGAGCCGGTCGATCCGGGTCAGCGACAGCGGATCGATCACGAAGCGCAGCGCGGCTTGCGGCGCAAGATCCAGCGCGATGCACAGCGCGGCGCGGATCGTGCCGGAATGCACGACGAGCGTTGCGGGTCCAGCTTCGATCCGTGACAGCCCATGTCGGACGCGCGCGACCTGCTCCTCAAAGCTTTCACCTCCCGGTGGTCGTGCGCGCGCCGGATCGCCCCAGAATTGCGCGTAGGCATTGCCGCCCATTGCGGCGAGGTCGTCATGCCGGCGGCCGGTCCAATCGCCGAAATCCTGCTCGCTGAACTCGCCCACCAGCTCCGGGTCGAGCCCCAGCACGCGCGCGGTCTCGACCGTGCGCCGCGACGGGCTGGCATAGCTCGCAGAGTCCCGCGGCAGGTGCTGCCGCAGCGCTTCCAGTCGCGTGCGATCGCCGAGATCGGCGGGCGCATCCGGCGCGTGGATCGTGCCTTTGATGCCGTCGACGGGCGCATGACGGATCAGCCAAAGGAAGGTCTCGCCTTCCATGCTTCTCTCCAAGGAAGTTGGTCGCTGTGGCAATAACGCCGCAACTGGTACATTGACTCTGTCTCGATCGTAATCCTAGATGCTCGCGACGGTTTCCCCCGAGAGGGGATGAAAAGGGAATGCGGTGCGGGGATGTTTTCCCCAACGCCGCGGCTGCCCCCGCAACTGTAAGCGGATAATCCTTCGTCAGACGCCACTGGGTCCTCGGTCCCGGGAAGGCGACGAAGTGGTGACGACCCGCGAGCCAGGAGACCTGCCGTCAGCCGTGGTCACACGCGAAGATGTCGGTCGGGGAGTACAGACATTCGGCTTCATCGGAAGGCTGACAAGCCAAGGGTGAGACCTCGTTCGCTGTGACGTGCCACTGACGTCATACCGAGGTCCCGCTGTGTCTTCTATTCGTCTTGGACGATCGCGCCGTTTCCTGCTCGCCTCCGCTGCCTTCACGTCGTTTACAGTCGCCGATCTGCCTGCCGCGCTGGCGCAGCAGGTCCGCGAACCGCTGCCACCCGTCGAGGTGTCGCCCAACCAATCCCGCAAGCAGGCGAGGCCAGCCGGCCGGGACGCGCAGAGTGCGCGTCGCGCAACGCCGCGCCGGCCGGCGGCCGCATCGGCGGCGCCCAAGCCTGCCGTGCCAGCCGCGGAGGCGCCAACGCCGCTCAACAGCAACGCGGTGGCCGAGAGTGCCTCGCGTCTCGGCCTCACCGTGCGCGAGACGCCCGCGACCGTCGAGGTGATCTCGGCCGCGACCATGCGCGAGCAGGGCTATCGCACCGTGTCCGAGGTCGCCCAAGGTGCGGTCGGTGTCACCTCCGGCGACGCTCCGGGGGAGCCGGCAGGCTTCTCGATGCGCGGCTTCACCAACAGCCAGATCAACACGCTCTACAACGGCATCAAGATCGGCCCGCAGAACATGACCTCGCGGATCATGGACACGGCCAATCTGGAGGCCGTGGAATTCCTGAAGGGCCCGGCCTCGCTGATCTCGGGCGAGGGCGCCGCCGGCGGCTCGATCAACCTCGTCACCAAGCAGCCGCACACCGGAGCGATCCGCAACGAGGCAGACTTCTCGTACGACTCCCTGAATTCGTTCCGCGCGCATTACGGCTCCGGCGGCAGCACCAACGTAGAAGGACTCGACTATCGCTTCGACATCAGCCGCTCCTCGCTCAACGGCTTTGTCGACGACACCAATACCAAGACGCTCGACGTGTCCGGCCAGCTCAACTACCGCGTCTCCGACAGTCTCAAGGTCTGGGGCGCGATCGAGTACCGCGAGGATCGCGGAAAGGCCTATTGGGGCGCGCCGCTGGTGCCGGTCGCGTTCAGCGGCTCGCATGCGACGACGGGGATTGTCTCGGGCAACTACGTCTCGAACTTCAACAAAACCAATCTAGGAGCGGTCACGATCGACGACCGCACCTTCAACACCAACTACAACGTTCTCGACAACCGCAATGTCGCGCAAGAAGTCTGGCTGCGCGGCGGGTTCGAGTTGAAACTGGCGCCCGACCTGACGCTGAAGAGCCAGGTCTATGGCTATGGTGCGGAGCGGACGTGGTTCAACAACGAGGTCGAAGCGTTCAATTCGACCACGAACATGGTGGATCGTGAGCGCTTCTATGTCGCACACAGCCAGCGCCTCGTCGGGAACATCACCGACCTGACCTGGGATGCGAATATCGCAGGTTTTGACAATCGCCTGGTCACGACGCTGTCCTCGAGCTATCTCGATTTTGTCAGGCCGGGCGCCGCAAATTTCCCCGGTGACTCCGTTTCGTTGGTCAATCCCGACCGCGGCTTTTACGGCCTGCTCACGACCAAGCAGCAGACCGCGCGCATCGACAACGAGGCGCTGTCGTTCGAGGATCGGCTGAAGCTGACGCGCAGCTTCGCACTGGTCGGCGGTCTCCGCGTCGAGCATATCGGGCTCGACCGCAACTCGACCGACAAGAACGGACTGGAGAAGGCCGGCTTCCCGTTCACGCAGGACTGGGCGCCGGTGACGGGCCGCATCGGCTACACCTGGGAGGCCGTTCCCGGCCTGACCTTCTTCAGCCAGTACGCCACCGGCGCCGACGTATCCGCCAACAACATCTTCCTGTTGTTGCCGACCCAGCCGCTGGACCTGACGACGTCGCGCACCTACGAGACCGGCGTCAAGCATCTGTTCTGGGACAACCGGGCGGAGTGGTCGTTCTCGGCCTACGACATCCTGCGCAAGAACGTCTATGCAGCGGCCGGCGGGCAGGCGCTCAATATTGCGGGACGGCAGGAGTCGAAGGGCGTCGAGCTCGCAGCATCGGTGCGCCCGATCGAGCCCCTGCGGCTGTGGGGCAACATCGCCTATGTCGATGCGCGCTATGCCGACTACAATTTCGTCGGCGGCTCGTTCTCGGGCAACACGCCGCCGAACGTGCCGCGCATCGTCGCGAATGCTGGTGCGTCGTACCGGTTCTTCACGCCGTGGCCGGTGGAGCTCGGCATCGTCGGCCGCCACGTCGGCGACCGCTACAACACCGACGCCAACACGGTAACGATGAACGCCTACACGGTCGGCGACGTCTATGCCTTCGTCGACATTCCCAAGACGGTCTTCAACGCCGTCGATCAGGC
Organism: Bradyrhizobium sp. CCBAU 11361; assembly: GCF_028128935.1. NCBI lineage: Bacteria > Pseudomonadati > Pseudomonadota > Alphaproteobacteria > Hyphomicrobiales > Nitrobacteraceae > Bradyrhizobium > Bradyrhizobium sp. CCBAU 11361. Next base: position 299,001 of record NZ_LBJZ01000001.1, on the reverse strand, counting down.
TCGCCTGGCCTTCCGGGTACGCAACTTCACCGACAAGCGCTACGCGATCTGGGGCGATCCGTTCTATCCCGACCAGATACTCCTGGGCGCGCCGCGCACCTACGAGATCTCGGCGGCGTTCAAATGGTAGGGCGCTGAGCGCATGATGGGCGCGATCGTCCTGCTGCATCGCTGGCTCGGGATCGCGTTCTGTCTGCTGTTCGCGATGTGGTTCGCGACCGGCATCGTGATGCATTTCGTTCCGTTTCCGTCATTGACGGAAGCGGAACGTTTTGCCGGCCTTGCTCCGGTCGAGCGCGTGCAGGCCACCATGGCGGTTGCCGATGCCGTGGCTGCAAGCGGGATCGCCGATGCTACGCGCGTGCGCCTGATCCAGCGGAGCGACGGACCGGTCTACGTCGTGTCGGGGCCCTCGCGTTCGCGCGCGGTCCGCGCTTCCGACCGGCAGGATGCATCGGTGTCATCGCCCGAGGTCGCGCTCGCCATCGCGCAGGCGCATGCGCGCCAGCGCGGCCTGGATGCCGCGCATGCGGCTGTCGTTGCGCACGCGGACTACGACCAGTGGAGTGTACCGAACGGCTTTGATCGCCACCGGCCGCTGTTTCGCGTGGCCCTTGGCGATGCCGCCGGAACGGAGATCTACGTCTCGTCCCGTACTGGCGAAACCGTCCTGGATACGACGCGGAGCGAGCGCGGCTGGAATCTCGTCGGCAGCGTGCTGCACTGGATCTACCCGACGGTTCTGAGAAGCAATTGGGCGCTGTGGGACGGCGTGGTCTGGACGCTATCGCTGCTGGCCCTGATCGCCGCGATGTTGGGAACGGTGCTCGGGATCGCGCGGGTGAGGATGCAGGGACGTCAGATCTCCTCGCCCTATCGCGGCTGGCATGCTCTGCATCATATCGTCGGCCTGGCGGCAACAGCCTTCGTGCTGACCTGGATCTTCAGCGGCTGGCTCTCGATGGACCACGGCCGGCTGTTCTCGCGCGGGCAGTTGACCCCCGCTGAGGCTAGCGTGACGAACGCCTTGCCGGACTGGAAGACGGCCGCCTCGCTCGATGGGAAGCCGGTATCGTCCTCAGCTCGCGAAGTCGAATGGCTTGGCTTTAACGGCATGGTCTATCGACGCGAACGGATTGGTCTCGACCAGCAGGTTTTGGTCCGGCTGAACGTCCGAGAGGCAGGCGTGTTCAGCGCGCAAGAGGTCGAGAGTTTGATGACGCGCCTTGCGGCCGGCTGCGGCGTGTCGTCCGTTCTTGCGGTCAATGACGACTATCCCGCGCAATCCATTGTCCCGGGGGCTCCCGTCTACCGTGCCCGCTGTGGCGACCTCTGGTTCGACATCGACAGCGCCGACGGCAGCGTGCTGCAAAGGCTGGATGCGTCGCGGCGGGCCTATCGCTGGTTCTACGGCGCGCTGCACACGCTCGACTTTCCGGTCCTGTTGGCGCATCCGCGGTTGCGCGATGTCCTGATCGTCGGCTTCTGCGCGCTCGGGCTTGTGTTCTCGATCACCGGAATCGTCATCGGGTGGCGGCGGCTGCGTCTGTCTTTCGCCGGCTAGACGGGCGCGCGCGGCGCCCGATCAAACAAAAAATGCGAAAACAACCCCATGCACAGTAGCCGGTGATAATGGAATCAACGGCTTACGCACGTGTCGACGCGATTTGACCCGTCGGGCAAAACAGGGGTATGTTGCTATTATTCCGAAATCGTCGCTACGCCTGCAACTGCGCCTCGATCTGCCGGGCGGCGCGCAGCAGCGTGCGGTCCTGGCCGCGCCGGGCGATGATCTGGAGGCCGAACGGAAGCCCGCGCGTGTCGGTCCCGCACGGAATCGAGATCGCCGGCAAGCGGGCGTGATTGACGAAGGGCGTGAACACGGCATGCCCGCGCGGGCTCGCGGGGCGGCCACCGATCATATCAGGCCCCAGCTGGGTGAACGGCCAGGCGACGCAGGGGACGGTTGGCGTGAGCAGCAGATCGGCTTCAGTGAAGAAGGCCGCGAAGGCATTGGCGATCGCGGCGCTCGCCACCAGCGCACCGGCAACGTCCGCGCCTGACCAGGAGAGCCCTCGCTCGATCTGCCTGGCGATGTCAGGATCGAAGACAGTCGGGTCCTTGCGGAAGACGTCGCCATAGAGCGCGGCGAGGCCGGCATGCTGAAGCGGCATAAGGGCGTCTTCCGTCGCGCCGGCGGGCCAGACGGGATCGCGCTGCGAAATAGGCAAGCCTGTAGCGGCTAGCCGCGCGATGGCTGAAACGAGTCCATTGGCGACCACATCATCGACGGCAACATCAAGCCCGAGCCGCGGGGAGAACGCGATGCGCAGGCCGGCAAGATCATCGGCTCCTCGCGCGATGATGGCCGAATCCGGATCGCGCGGATCGGCGCCGGCCATGGCTTCGAACGCCAGCGCGATATCGGCAACATCGGCGGCGATCGGCGCGATGACCGACAGGCCGAAGAACGGCTCGGCGAAACCGGGCCCATAGGGGATCGCGCCATAGGACGGCTTGAAGCCGGCGACGCCGACATGGGCCGGAGGCCTGCGACTGGAGCCGCCCGCATCGGTGCCGATCGCGAGCGGCACGAGGCCGGCGGCGACGGCCGCGGCCGGTCCGCCCGACGAGCCACCGGGCGTCAACGCGGGATCGAAGGGATGTCGCGTCGGCCCGAACAGCGGCGATGTCGTGACGCCCTTGCTGGCGAATTCGGAGGTTGCGCCAATGCCGACGACGACCGCGCCGGCCTTGCGCAGCTGCGCGACCGCAATTGCATCCTGTGGCGCGATGAAATCGGCGAACAGGCGCGAGCCCTGCGTGATACGCCAGCCGCTGGCCCAGATGTTGTCCTTGACGACGATGGGCACGCCGGCGAGCGGCATTGTCTCGCCGGCACGCAGGCGTTCGTCGACCGTGGCGGCATCGGCCAGCGTGCGCGCGGGATCGATCGTGACCACTGCATTCAACGCCTTGGCGGCCTCGATGCGGTCGAGGGCAGCCCTGGCGGTCTCGACGGCGCTCGTCCGTCCAGCCGCGACATCGGCCGCGATCTCGCGGGCGCTATGTGCTGGCTTTGTCATGGCCTCCCCAGATCAGCGCCACTGTGCCGCAGAGAGCGAGGCAGGCCAAGGCAAAGAACGCCGCGCCAAGGCCGGCCACACCGTCCAGGATCGACACCACGGCCGGCGCCGCCAGAAGGCCGGCATAGGACGCGGTCAGCACCGCGCCGGTGGTCTCGCCGATCCGGTCCTGCGGGGCGAGGCGCGCGATCTCGGCGATGAAGACGCCGTTCCAGCCCGACGCCGTCAGGCCGAACAGCGCCACCACTGCGAACTGCCAGGTACGGCTGAGCGATCCGCCGTCGAGGCCGAGCAGCGCAGCGCAGAAGGCCATGCCGAGGCCGATGACGATGAGCACGGCGCGGGAGGCGTCGAGGCGCATGGCGACGTAGCCCCAGCCGAGCCGGCCGATGAGACCGCCGGCTTGCGCGCAGGCGAGCGCCATGCCGGCCTCGATGTGGCTGAGGCCGAGCTCGCGCGTGCCGAGCGTGACGAAGACCGTGTTGAGCGACACCTGCATCGCGCTGAACGGCATCGAGGCCAAGGCCAGCATCGCGATGCGCCGGTCCGCCGTCATCAGCGCCAGCCGCGCGCGGAGATCGAGCTTCGGGGGCGGGACGACCTTGCCGGCGTAGGCCGGCCGCAGCCACTCGAACAGCGCGATCGCGAGCAGCGCCAGGGCGGCAACGGCCGCATAGCACCAGGCCGGCCCGAACGCGATGGCGATCGCGGGCAGGGCCAGCGAGCCGCAGACCGCGCCGATCTGGTTGCCGGTCTGCCGCACCGAGAAGACGAATGCGCGGCGCTCGGCGGTCACCAGCCGCGCCAGCAGCGCCGCGCTTGCGGGCGTCTCGGGCCCCATGGCGAGGCCGAGGCAGAGGCCTGCGGCCAGCAGGGCGGCGCTCGATCCGAGTGAAGCCAGCGCCATGCCGACGACGATGGCCGCCGCGCACAGGCTCGCGATCCGCAGCGAGCCGACCCGCGCGATGAAGCCGCCGCCCCAGAACGAGGCGGGGATACCGACGGCGAACACCGCGCATGAGAACATCGAGAGCTGCCAGACCTCGATATGGGCGCGTGGCGCGACCACGCCGGGCGCGAACAAGGCGAGCGCGACGAGGGCCTGGAGCCAGGTCATCGCGCCCAGGGCTGGCAGCAGTGCTGGCCGAGCGGCAGCGTTTCCGTCTATCATGGTGGCGCGCTCAGCGGAGGAACATGGTGGCAGGCGGTATTTCCATTCACGCGGTCGATGTGGCAAGCGGACAGCCCGCGCAGGGGCTGCGCGTCGAAATCTGGCGGATCGATCCCGACTCCTCGCGCATCGCCGACGGGCGGCTCGGCGCCAACGGCGTGCTCGATCACCCCATTGCGCAAGGCGCCGGCGTGACGGCCGGCGAGTACGAGGTCCTGTTTCATCTCGGCGAGTTCTTTAGCGACAGCGGCGGTTTTCTCACGGTGACGCCGTTCCGCTTCCGCATCAAGGAGGTCGACGAGCATTTTCACCTGCCGCTGAAATTCACGCGCTGGGGTTATTCGCTGTTCCGCGGCGCCTGATCAGTTCGTCAGCCGCCGCGACAGGCCCGTGACGCGCTCCATGACGGCGACCAGCGCGACAGTCGCGATGATCAGCACACCCGACAGCGCGGCGATGGTGACATCCAACTTGCCTTCGAGATCCTGCCACATCCGGATCGGCAGCATGTCGGTGGCGGCATCGCGCAGGAACAGCGAGACCGGCACGTTGTCGAAGGACGACATGAAGGCGATGAAGGCGCCCGCGATGATGCCCGGCCGGATCAGCGGCAGCACGATCCGGCGGAACGTATAGAGCCGGCTGGCGCCCAGTACCGCGGAGCTCTCAAGCAAAGTCGGCTCGAGCTGGGCGAGCGCTGCGATCGTGTTGCGCACCACATAGGGAACGCAGACCACGGTGTGGCCGATCACCAGCGTCAGCGGCGACACCGGCAGGCCGACCAGTGAGAACAGCATCAGGGCGGCAAGCCCGAAGGCCAGCGCCGGCAGGACCAGCGGCGACATGAAGAGGGAATCGAGCAGCCGTGCCGACAGCGTCCGCGAGCGCGAGATCGCAAGCGCGGCGGCGACGCCGAGGACGACGGACAGGCCCGTCGCCCACAGCGCGACGATGAAGCTGTTCTTGGCCGCGAAGTGCAGCTGCCAGGCATTCCACAGTTCGGCGTACCAGCGCAGCGAATAGCCCGGCGGCGGGAACCGCAGCGAGAAGCCGCTGGTGAAGGAGACGATCAGCACCACCAGCGACGGTGCGATGATGATAACAAGCGCGATCACCGCGATCACGGTCATGACCAGCTCGAAGCTGATCGCCTCCAGGGTGCGCTTGCGACTGCTCATCACGCGCCTCCATAGCCGCGCGACAGGCGGCCGAGCGTGGTGAAGACGGAGACGACCGCGAGCACCGCGAGCAGGAAGATGATCGAGATCGCGGATGCAAAGGGCCAGTTCTGCAGTGTGGAGGCCTGCTGATAGAGATACATCGGCATGAACAGCATCTGTCCGCCGCCGATCAGCGACTGGGTGATGAACGCCGTGATCGCGGCGGCATAGGTCAGCGTGCAGCCGGCGATCACGCCCGGCAGCGACAGCGGCAGCACGATCCTGAAGAAGGTGCGCCAGCTCCCGGCGCCGAGCGAGCAGGAGGCATCGTCGAGATTGGGGTCGATGCGGCCGAGTGCGGTGATCAGCGGCAGCGTCATCAGCGGCATCTGCACCTGCGCCAGCGCGATCACGACGCCGAACTGGGTGTAGAGCAGCTTCAAGGGCGTATTGATGATGCCGAGCGATTGCAGCGTCGCGTTGATGATGCCCTGGCGGCCGAGGATGACGATCCAGGCGAAGGTGCGCACCACGACGCTGGTCAGGAGCGGCAGCAGCACGATCAGGATGATGACGGTCTGGAGCTTTGGCCCGACCCGCTGGTAGAGCCAGGCAATGGGAAAGCCGAGCACGAGGCACACGGCCGTCACCTCGGCGCCCAGCAGCAGCGTCGAGCCGAGCACCCCCAGGCTGAAGGGATCGGTGAGGAAGTGCAGGTACTGGCCGAGCCCCCAATGGAGCCCGGCCGTGTCGTTGTGCAGCGAGAGCCAGAGCAGTTGCAGCAGCGGCGCCACGAAGAAGACCAGGAAGAACAACGCCAGCGGCACTGCCAATCCCATCCCGTAGGAGGTCACGTCCCGTGATGCCGGTGCTGCACCCATCGTCAGATCCTTAAAGCTCTTAGATCTTGATCTCGCGGTTGAAACGCTCGATCCATGCCGAGCGCTGCTCGTTGATCTTCTTCCAGTCCTGGAACACGAACTTCTGCTTCAGTTCGGCCGTGTCCTTGGCGAGCACGCGCGCGATCTCGCCGCCCATCGTCACCTTGGAGTTGGTGGGCACGATCAGGTAGGGCGGGTTCATCAGCGTGGTCTGCACTTCCGGCGTCAGCGCCGCCTCGATCAGCTTGAAGGCAAGCTCGCGGTTCGGCGAGTTCTTGACGATGTGGATCGTGGTCTTGAAGGCGATGGCGCCTTCCTTCGGGGCCACGAACTCGACCGGCACGCCGCGCGCTTTCAGGATCTGGATGGCGTTGAAATTGCCGGGCGAGATGTCGATCTGGCCCTGCTGGAACAGGGTGGCGAGCGCGCCGGGATTGGCGGCCACGGCCGCGAGATTGGGCTTCAGCTCTTCCAGCGCCTTGAAGCCGGGATCGACATTGGCCTCCGAGCCACCGCGCATCTTGGCGATCTCGACCAGCCATCCGGTGCCGAGCGTCGAGTTGAGGTTGGTGATGCCGACGCGGCCCTTGAATTCCGGCTTCCAGAGATCGGCCCAGGAGGTCGGCGGCGTCTTGACGGCTTCCGGATTGTAGGTGAGGCCGACGACCTGGAAGAACGGGGCGGGGCCCATCGGCTCCTGCGCCTCGGCAATCAGGTCCTTGTAAGAGGCGCTCTTCTCGACCGGGTAGGGCTCGACCAGATCCTGGCCGATCGCGACGAGGGCGGGGCCGGGATCGTGCAGCATGACGTCGATCGGCGGATTGGCCTTGGCGGCATTGACCTTCGCGATCTGGTCGACCGAGAGCATGGGATCGAGCACCATCGCGGCGTCCGCGTTGGCTTTGCGGAAGGCCGGCACCAGCACGGCTTTGTGCGCTTCCTCCCAGCTTCCGGTGAAGGTCGCAAACACCAGCGGGCGGGCCTGGGCGAAGCTCAGGCCGGGAAACGCCTTCATGGCGCCGAGTGTGAGTGCGGTCGTCATCAGGCTTCGGCGGTTCATGATCATGTGGAACTCCCTCTGAACAAGGACTGGATCTAAAGCGTTGCGGGAAAGGCGTTGGCGAGCGACGGGGCGAGCGGTGCGAGGCGCACCGCGGCGCCGTTCTCCAGCGCGCGCGTCTCGCCGATGCGCGCCTGCGAGACCTTGACGCCGGAGCCGTCCGCGGTCGTGACTTCGTGCACGACGGTGGCGCCCAGCGGCAGCGACATGCCGACCACGCCGGCGAAGCCGGTTTCGTCGCCGACGAATTGCAGGTGCTCGGGCCGGATGCAGACGGTGACGCGGCCACCTTCGGCGAGCGCGCCGCCGGCGGGCCGTGCGATGATCTCCGCGCCGGCATCGAGACGCACCTTGGCGGCGGTGCGGTCCGCCGAGACCACGACACCGGGCATGCGGTTGGTCGAGCCAACGAAGGTGTTGACGAACAGCGTCTGCGGACGGTCGTAGACGTCGGACGGCGAGCCGAATTGCTCGAGCTTGCCATGGCTCAGAACGGCGACGCGGTCGGCCATCGACAGCGCCTCTTCCTGGTCGTGCGTCACGATCAGCGTGGTGATGCCGGAGACGCGTTGCAGCCGCTTGACCTCGATCTGCATGTCGAGCCGCAAATTCTTGTCGAGCGCGGCAAAGGGCTCGTCGAGCAGCAGGATCGACGGCTTGATCGCGAGCGCGCGGGCCAGCGCCACGCGCTGCTGCTGACCGCCCGAGAGTTGCCGCGGCAGCCGCTCGGCCATTGCAGGCAGTTGCACCAGCTCCAGCAGGCGCTGCGCCTCGCGCTGGCGGCTCGCCTTGTCGATGCCGCGCGCGGCGAGCCCGTAGGCGACGTTCTCGCTGATCGACAGGTGCGGAAACAGCGCGTAGTTCTGGAATACGATGCCGACCGCGCGGCGGTTCGGCGGCAGCGTATCGACGATGTCGTCGCCGATGATGATCCGCCCTTGCGTCTGCGCGATGAAGCCGGCGATGATCCGTAGCAGGGTGGTCTTGCCGCAGCCTGACGGGCCGAGCAGGGCGATGATCTCGCCGCCCTTGATGTCGAGATTGATGTTCTCGACCGCGAGTGCGCCGCTCGGATAGCGGTGCGTGACGGCGTCGACGACGAGCGAACGTCCGCTTGGCGCATCAGCCATGGTGTTGCCTCCCGTTGGTCCAGAGGAGAAAGCAAGTCTCGTGCCCGAAGCGCTCGCCTTTCGATGCGCGTTTTGGCATGGTGGCCGAATGACATCGGTTTGCGACCTCACGGCCACGGAGCTTGCGCGCGCCATCGCCAGGGGCGAGCTGTCCTCGCGTGAGGCCGTCGAGGCACACCTCGCGCGGATTGCGGACCTCGATACCCAATTGGCGGCGTTCGTCACGGTCGATGCGGAGGGCGCCCGACGTGCGGCGGACATCTGCGATGCCGCGCCCGCGCCGATCGGACCCCTGCATGGCGTGCCGATAGGGATCAAGGACCTCAGCGACACCGGCGAAATCAGGACAACTTACGGATCGGCTCTGTTCCGCGATCACGTCCCGGCCGAGGACGATCTCGTGGTCGCGCGGCTGCGGTGCGCCGGTGCGATCATTCTGGGAAAGACCAACACGCCGGAGTTCGGCTTCGGTGCGGTCTGCACCAACCGGTTGCGCGGGCCGACGCGCAACCCCTTCGATCGCGAACTGACCTCCGGCGGATCGTCGGGCGGCTCCGCCGTTGCGGTCGCGGCCGGCATGGTGCCGCTGGCGCATGGCACTGATTTCGGCGGCTCCGTGCGCACGCCCGCCAGCTTCTGCGACGTCGCCTCGATCCGGCCGACGCCCGGCCGCATTCCGTCGCCGCGCCGTCCGCTCGGATGGGACATGCTGGCGACCCACGGCTTCCTCGCCCGCGGCGTTGACGACCTCGAACTTGCGCTGTCGGTATGCGGGGGAAGCGACGCGCACGATCCGCTCTCGGCCGGAATTGTCAGTGACGACCTGGCGATCGCAGGACGGCCCCGGATCGCCGTCACGCCCGATTTCGGCGTCGCGCCGGTTGCGCGCGACGTTCGAGCTCGCTTTGCCTCCGCCTGCGAGGGGCTCGCGCGTGTTGCCGATCTCGTGCCTGCCTCGCCCGATTGCGCCGGCGCGATCGAGACCTTTCGGACGCTGCGCGCCGCTCACATTGCCAACAATTATGGTGATCTGCTGAGAACGCGCCGCGCCGAGCTCACGCCCACCGTGATCTGGAATATCGAGGTGGGCGCAAAACTCTCCGCCGAAGATTATCTCAACGCCGAGCGCCGCCGCACGGCCATCTACCGCAGCTTTCGCGAGCTGTTCACGCGCGCCGACTTCCTGGTCGCGCCGGCGGCATCGGTCTTGCCCTGGCCGAACGAGATCGGCGATGTCACCGCCATCGACGGCACTCCGCTGGAGACGCCGATCGACTATCTCGCCGTCACCTTCATCGTGTCGCTGGTCGGCTTTCCGGTCCTGACCCTGCCGGCACCCCGGGGAGTGAACGAGTTGCCGTTCGGCATCCAGATCATCGGGCCGCCGGGATGCGAATCCCGCTTGTTTGCCTTCGGCCGCATCATCGAGAACGAATTGGGTTTTTCGCATCGCCGGCCGCCTCTCTGATCAGCTGTCGCGATGCTCGAGCCGGGCGGCGAGCGCGTCGGCAAGACCGATGGTCGGCTTGGCGGCGGGCCGGCGGAACGTGCCCACCGTCGCCTTGCGCAGGCGCAGCGCCACCAGCGCCTCGGCCTGCTTCACGGCGGCAATGACCTGATCGACCACTGGGACGGGGACCCGGTCGGCGACGCGTTCGGCAAGGCCCGAGAGCGGTGCGCCGGCGAAGATCAGCACGTCGGCCTCGTCCTCGACGATGGCGCGCTGCGCGAGATCGACCAGCACATTCTCCTTCTCGGTGCCGACCTCGGAGATCGCCTGGAACGGCGTGTCGAGCATGCGGATGCCGGCGCAGCGATCCCACAGCCCGTGGGCGCGGACGCACTCTTCGTACCAGGGCCCCAACGCCTGGGCGAAGGTGACGATGGCGAAGCGGCGGCCGGCCATGCACGCCGTCAGCATCGCCGCTTCCGCCATGCCGACCACGGGAATGTCGAAGGTCTCGCGCGCGGCGAACAGGCCGGGATCGCCGAAGGCGGCGATGATCGCGGCATCGACCTTGTTGTGCTGTTCGGCCAGCATCTCCAGCGCAATGGCGCCGCCGATCTGCGCCTCGGTCCGCGTCGCGATATAGGGCACGCCGCGGGTCGCGGTGCAGGGGATCAGCTCCGTGCCGGGCGAGACCGCGCGCTGCCCGACCCGCATCATCAGCTGCGTGACTTCGGTGCTGGTGTTGGGGTTGAGCAGCAGCAGCTTCATGGTCATGCCGCCGTCTGCTTGGCTTGAGAGGTGGCGATCACTTCGAGCAGGGCGGTGCCGGTGCGCCGGACATGGGCGCCGAGCAGGCGGCCGGCCGCTTCGCTGTCGCGCGCCTCGAGCGCTGCCAGGATATCGGCGTGCTCGTCGACCGAATTGCTCCAGCGGCTGTTAGCGCCGAGCGCGAGGTAGCGCGCGCGTTCGGCGCGGGAGATCAGCGTCTCGTGCGCCTCGCGCAGCGGCGTGTTGCGCGCCATGCGGACGATGGTGTTGTGGATCTCGCCGTTGATGGCGAAGTAATCGTCGAGCTTGCCGTTGCGGTGATGACCCTCCATGCGGGTCTGAAGCGTGCGCAGGCGGGCGAGATCGCGATCGGTGGCGCGCTCCGCGGCAAGCTCTGCGGCCAGCCGCTCGATGCCGGCCAGCGCCTCGAACAGTTCCGAAATGCCGTCGACGGCGATGTCCGCGATGCGAGGGCTGCGATTGGGGCGCAGCTCGATCAACCCTTCCGCCGCCAGCACCTTCATCGCCTCGCGCAAGGGGGTGCGCGACACGCCGAGCTCCTTCGACAGCCTGGTTTCCTGGGTCTGCGATCCCGGCGGCAGCTCGCCACGGATGATCATCGTCCGCATCCGCGCGGCGGCGCGCTCATGCAGGCCCATCCGCTTGAGTTTGGGCGACTTTCGTCCCTTCGGCGCTTCCGATTTCTGCTGCACGCGTGCCTCACTGCTTGCGCTCATCTTAGCCGTTTCCAGCCCTTTGACTTGCTCAAAATACCGACGCATCTCGCTGAAAACAATGGCACAACGCGCAAATTGTATGCAGCATGCAGAATCCCCGTTGCGCTGCCGCAAAGGCCGACCGATGATCCCTGGCGACGCGCGAGACCTCGCGCCTTCGAAACGGAGTAGGCGATGCGGACGAGATTGCGGTGGGGCCTCGTGGTGATGGCGGCGATGTTCGGTGGAAGCGATCTCGCCTCCGCGCAGACCGCCAAGATCAAGCTCGGTTACGCCAAATGTGCACACTGCCTGCCGATGTCGCTCATTGCAGGCATGGCGAAGGGTGTCGAGGTCGAGGCCACCGGCTTCAACTCGGGCAATGACGTTCTCACCGCGCTGGTGTCGAAGAGCATCGACGTCGCCCAGGTCACCTACCTCCACTACATCACGGCGCTCGACAAAGGCTTTGACGTCGTCGCCGTGTCCGGCCAGATCAATGGCGGCTCGGAATGCCTCTCCTCCGCGAAGCTGAACCTGCCGCCGGAGGACTGGGCTACGTTCAAGGCGACCGCTCTGAAGGCGAAGAGCGACGGCCAGCCGCTGAAGGTCGCAGCGTCCCGCGGCAATGCGCAGGACATCCACATGCGCGGCGCGTTCCTCAAGCAGGGCGTCGATCCCAACAAGGACATCCAGTTCATCAACATTCCCAATCCGTCGGACCACCTCGCAGCCTTGCAGCGGGGCGAGGTCGACTTGATCTGCTCGGTCGAGCCGTTCGCCTCGCAGATCAGGCTCGCCGGCGCCGGCAAGCACTTCGTGCTGCCCTACGACCAGGCCGCCGGCAATCTGACCAACCTCATCGTCACCCGATCCGACGTGATCGCCAGCCAGCGCGCCGGCGTCCAGGGCGTGGTCACCGCGGTGGTCGAGCTTGACAACAAGCTGATCGCCGACAAGGCGCCGTGGATCGACGTCATCAACAAGCTCACCGGCCTCGACAAGACGGTGGCGACCGAAGCGCTGAAGAATGCCTCGCCGGATCCCGCGATCCATCGCTCGCAGACGCTCGCGATCGCCGCGATGATGCGCGATCTCAAATACATTGCGAAGGACGTCTCCGCGGACGCGGAGAAGAACATGGACTATTCGTTCCTCGAGCAGGCTACGGGAAAGCCGAAGAATGACCTCGGTTATTGACGCCGCGCCGGCAAGGGGCGCGTTCCGGCTGACACGGGCGTTTCAGGGGCTCGAACGCGTCGTCGTCCCCGCGCTGCTGATCGCCGGTTGGGAGGCCTTCGCCCGCAGCGGCGTGCTGCCGCCGGCGCTGCTGCCGGCGCCGAGCGCGGTGCTGCATGCGCTCGGTGACTGGGTGTTCGGCTTCGACGAGACCACGCAGACCTATTCGGGCCACTGGCTGCGCGATGCGCTCGCCAGCGCTCTTCGCGTGTTCGGTGGCTTTGCGCTGGCAAGCCTCTTCGGCATCCTCGCCGGCGTCGCGATCGGCTGGTCGCGCCTGTTCGAGAAGACGCTGGAGCCGACGCTCCAGATGCTGCGGCCGATCCCGCCGGTGTCCTGGATTCCGCTCGCGATCATCTGGTTCGGCATTGCCGACAAGCCGGCGATCTTCCTCGTGTTCCTCGGCGCCTTCTTTCCCGTGCTGATGAACAGCATTCACGGCGTCAAGACCGTGGACCACAATCTCGTGCGTGCCGGCGCGATGATGGGCGCAAGCCAGCGGCAGATGCTGACCGACATCGTGCTGCCGGCGGCATTACCCTCGATCTTCGCAGGCCTGCGCATCGCGGTCGGATCGGCCTGGATGCTCACGGTCACCGCCGAGATGGTCGCGGTCAAGAGCGGCCTCGGCTACGTGCTGTGGGATTCCTACTACTTCCTGCGCTACGACATCGTGTTAGCTGCGATGATCTCGATCGGGCTGCTCGGCTATCTCTCCGATCTCGGCCTCAAGGCGATCATGGCGCGCACGCTGCGCTGGCAGCAGACGACCACCGTGCAGGGCAGGGCAGGCTGATGGCGGCAATCGAGCTTCGCAACATCGTCAAGGTGTTTTCGGACAAGCGGCGCGGCCGTGACTTGCTCACCCTCGACAACATCAATCTCGACATCGAGGCCAATGACTTCGTCTGTCTGCTCGGTCCGTCCGGCTGCGGCAAGTCGACGCTCCTGAACATCATCGCCGGCTTCGAGCAGGCGACGAGCGGCCGCACGCTGGTTGGCGGCAAGCAGGTGGAGCGGCCCGGCTCGGACCGTGGCGTGGTGTTCCAGCAGCCGACCCTGATGCCGTGGCTGACGGCGATCGACAACATCGCGTTCCATCTCAAGCTCAAGGGCGTCAGCAAGGCCGAGCGGCACCACCGCGCCATGGAGTTCATCGATCTTGTCGGCCTCAGCGGTTTCGAGCACCATCATCCTTCCGAAATGTCCGGCGGCATGAACCAGCGCGTCGGCATCGCCCGCGCCCTCCTGATGAACCCGGGCGTCATCCTGATGGACGAGCCGTTCGCGGCGCTGGACGCCCAGACCAAGCTCGAAATGCAGGAGGAGCTGGTCGCGATCTGGCAGAAGCGCCGCTGCACCATCGTTTTCGTCACCCACAGCGTCGATGAGGCGCTGGTGCTCGGCAACAAGATCGTGGTGATGACGAAGCGGCCGGGCCGGATCCGCGAGGCCGTCAATTTCGACCTGCCGCGCCCGCGGGACATCACCAGCCCCGAATTCAACGACGCCAAGCGCCACATCCTGGCTTTGATCCGCGAGGAGTCGACGCGCCTTGCGCAGGCGTCGTAGAGTATGGTCATGCGCAAGCGTCTCGGCATGATCACGCCGTCCTCCAACTCGGTGCTCGAGCCCGTCACCAGCGTCATGCTGCATGGCGTGGCTGATGTCACCGCGCATTTCTCCCGCTTCCGCGTCACCGAGATTGCACTGGACGCCGCTGCGCTGAGCCAGTTCGATGCTTCCGCGATGCTGCCGGCGGCGGATCTGCTGGCGGATGCCAAGGTCGACGCCATCGCCTGGAACGGCACGTCCGCAAGCTGGCTCGGCATCGGCCGCGACCGGAGCCTCTGCGAGGCGATCACGGCGCGCACAGGCGTGCCGGCCACCACGTCGACGCTCGCCTGCATCGATGCCGCCCGTGCGCTCGGCGCCAAACGGGTCGGCCTCGTCTCGCCCTACACCGACGACGTGCAGCGGCGGATCGGCGATGTCTGGGCCGAGGAGGGAATCGCCCCGCACACGGAGCGGCACCTCGGACTGCGCGACAATTTCTCCTTCGGCGAGGTCGCGCCTGCGACGATTGCCGGCATGATCCGCGCCGTCGCGGCCGACGGCGCCGACGCCGTCGTCATCCTCTGCACCAATCTTGACGGCGCGGCGCTTGCGGTCTCACTCGAGCGGGAACTGGATATTGCGGTGCTGGACTCGGTTGCGGTCACGCTTTGGCGAACCCTGAGCCTCGCCGGGGGTGAGATCAGGGCTCTTGCGTCGTGGGGCCGGATCTTCCAGACATCAGCGATCATCAAGTGACGGAGACGCAAGTGACGCAGCTCGATCTCGCCATTCGCGGCGGCACCATCGTGACGGCCAGCGACGAATTTCGCGCCGATATCGGCATCCGCGACGGCCGCATCGTCAGCATTGCCGATCATCTCGAGGGCGCGGCGCGCGAGATCGACGCGACGGGCCTGCTGGCGCTGCCGGGCGGGATCGACAGCCACGTCCACATCTCGCAAGCTTCCGGCCCCGACGTGGTGATGGCCGACGATTTTGCCTCGGCGACGCGCGCGGCGGCGGCCGGCGGCAACACCATGGTGCTGCCCTTTGCGCTTCAGGAGAAGGGCACCTCGCTGCGGACCTGCGTCGAGAACTACCGCAAGCTCGCCGAAGGCGAGTGCTACATCGACACCGCCTTCCATCTCATCATCTCCGATCCGACCGCGGTCGTGCTCGGTCAGGAACTGCCGGCCCTGGTCAAGGACGGCTACACCTCGTTCAAGGTGTTCATGACCTATGACGACCTCGTGCTCAGCGACAAGCAGCTGCTCGAGGTCTTCGACGTCGCGCGCCGCGAGGAGGTGCTGGTCATGGTCCATTGCGAGGGCTACGACGCCATCCGTTTCCTCACCTCCAAGCTGGAACGCGAGGGCCATATCGCGCCTTACTATCACGGCGTCTCGCGGCCGCAGGCGGTCGAGCGCGAGGCGACGCATCGCGCCATCAGCCATGCCGAAATCGTCGGCGTCCCCATCATGATCGTGCACGTCTCCGGGCGCGAGGCGATGGAGCAGGTGCGTTGGGCCCAGCAGCGCGGGTTGCCGGTGCATGCGGAGACCTGTCCGCAATACATCACGCTGACGGCCGACGACATGAAGGGCCTGAACATGGACATTACGGGCGCGAAATACGTCTGCTCGCCTCCGCCGCGCGACGCCGAGAGCCAGCAGGCGATCTGGGAAGGCATCACATCAGGTGTGTTCCAGACCTTCTCGTCCGACCACTGTCCGTTCCGCTACGACGATCCCAGGGGCAAGCTGACGCCGAACGCACGCACCTCGTTCCGCTGGGTGCCGAACGGCATCCCCGGCGTCGAAACGCGGCTGCCGATCCTGTTCTCCGAGGGCGTGTCGAAGGGACGGATCAGCTTGCAGAAATTCGTCGAGCTGACCGCGACCAATCACGCGCGCATCTACGGCCTCTATCCGCGCAAGGGCTCGATCGGTGTCGGCTTCGATGCCGACATCGTGCTGTGGGACCCCAAATTGAAGAAGCCGATCCAGCAGGCCGATCTGCATCACGGCGCGGACTATACGCCGTGGGAGGGGTTCGACGTCACCGGCTGGCCCGTCACGACGGTTGCCCGCGGCCGCGTGGTGTACGAGCACGGCAAGATCGTCGGCGACAAGGGCGCGGGCGAGGTGCTGAGCCGCGGCAAATCCAGCCTGGTGTGATCGCCACTCGATGTGGGGATCACATCGGGTAGGCGGTCTCTGCCCTCAGTTCGTCGGCCCCTCGCCACGAATGACGAATGTCGTGGCCTTCAGCTTGGTCATGCCGAACTTGTCGAACAGCTTGTCATAGGTGCCGTCGGCGCGGATCGCGGTGAGTGCGTCGGCAGCGGCCTGGGCCAGCAGCTTGTCGCGGAAGGCGAAGGTGATGTCGGTGCCGGCGATGTCGCGGACCCAGATCTTTGCGATGCCCTTCTGTTCCAGCGAGTTGGCGGTCTCGTTGATGTTGAGCGCGGCCTCGAGCTGACCGGCGCGCAGCGCCGCCGAGGTGGCGGTGACGGTGGTGAAGGTGCGCAGCTCGACCGGCTTGAGGCCCTTGGCCTCCATCGCGGTGCTAAACTCGCGCGCCTTGCGCTCGGTGTAGGTCGCCGATTCCACGCCCACGACGCGGCCGGCGAGATCCTCGAATTTCTCCAGCTTCAGGCTTGAGGAGGGGTCGGTGTAGATGCTGATCGCCTGCTGCGCGTAAGGCACGAGGTAGAGCATCTTCGAGCGCTCCTCGGTCCAGAACAGGCCGGTGTTGATGGCGTCGAACCGCCCCGAGCGCAGCGCCGGGATCATCGGCGGGAAGTCCATGCGCAGGAACACCGCCTCGACGCAGATGCGCTTGGCGATCTCGCGGGCGAGCTCGACATTGAGGCCCTGCAACTCGCCCTTGTCGTCGACGAATTGCTGCGGCGGCAGCGTCGGGTTGATCGACATCTGCCATTTCGGCGCTTCGATCAGGCTCGATGCCGGCACCTTCGGCGTACAGGTCTGGGCGCCGGCTGCCTGGGACAGGCCGATCAGCAGGGCGAAGGCGGAGAAGGTCTTGGGAAATCGCATCTGAATACTCCGATCAAATCGTGGGTGGCAGAGGAGCCGTTCTCCGGTCCGACGTCTTTTTCATTGTCTCGTCACATGGCCGCCGTCGCGTCGCGATCGGCCTGCCTGGTCAGGATCAGCGAGGTGTGGCGGGCCGCCGTCACCACCTCGTCGCGCTGGTTGAGAAGGTCGAGCGTCTCGATGACGATGCCGCGCGCGGGATTCCTGGTCGGCCGCTTCTCGACGAAGCGGAAGCGGACGCGCAAGACATCGCCGGCGACGATCGGCGCCTTGAACCGCACCTCGTCCCAGCCGAGCGAGGCGACGGATGTCTCCTCGTACAGCCTCAGCTCCGACTTCAGTCCTTCCATCAGCGACAGGCCGAACAGTCCGTGGCCGATCACCGCGGGAAAACCGCGCGACTCTGCATAGTGGGCATCGACGTGGAGCGGATGATGGTCGCGCGTGACGTCGGCGAAGACTGCGATATCGGCCTCCGTCACAATGTGCATGGCGGTTTCGAACTCCGCGCCGAGCGCGATGTCCTCGTAACGGAGATTGATCGGGGCGCTTGTGTCCATCTAGATCCCTCAGGCGACCTTGCGCGGCCGCGCCGGCAGGGCCTTGAAGCTCTGCGCGATGCCCATGGGCCCGGAGCGGAAGATGCGCGGATCCATGTCCTTCAGTTGCGGGCTGATGCGCGGCCGAAAGCCCATATGGGCGAGGATGTCCTCCTCCAGGCGCGCGCCCGGCGCGATCTCGGTCAGGGTCACGCTGCCATTCTCGAGCTCGAACACGGCACGCTCGGTGACGTAGCTGACGTGCTGGCCACGCTGCGCGGCGAGCGAGGCACTGAAGCTGATCTGGCCAACCTGCGGCACGAATTTGCGGAAGGCGCCGTCGCGCCGGATCGCGAGGCGCCCGTTCTCGACGCCGATGTCGAACTTGCCACCGGTCATGGTGCCGCTGAAGATCAATCGCTTGGCGTTCTGCGTGATGTCGATGAAGCCGCCGGAGCCGTCACGGCGCTCGCCGAAGCGGGTGACGTTGACGTTGCCGGCCTCGTCGACCTCCGCGAAGGAGAGGAAGGCGCAGGAGAGGCCACCGCCGTCGTAGAAGTCGAACTGATAGGCCTGGTCGAGGATGACGCGCGGATTGATGGCAGTGCCGAATTCGCGCGCATGGCCCGGCACGCCGCCGACCACGCCGGATTCCACCGTCAGCGTGATCAGGTCCGAAATGCCTTCCTCGGCAGCGACATTGGGGATCATCGCGGAGATGCCGACGCCGAGATTGACGACGTCGCGCGGGCGAAGCTCGAAGGCGGCGCGGCGGGCGATCACCCGACGCTCGGTCGGCGGATCGGGTGTGATCATCGCCACCGGCACACGCGTTTCGCCGCAGCGCGCCGGATCGTAGGCCGTGCCGTAGGTCTGCATCTGATCGGGCTCGAGCACGACGTGGTCGATCAGGAAGCCCGGAATCTTCACCATCTGCGGATGGATCGCGCCGCGCTTCACGATCCGCTTGACCTGGCAGATCACGGTGCCGCCGGCATTGTGCACGGCCTGCGCGATCGACAGGTCCTCGCGCGTCGTGCCCTCGTGCTCCATGCTGATATAGCCGTCTTCGTCGGCGGAGGTGCCGCGGATGATGGCGACATCGGGCGGAGCGGGGACGCGGTACAGCAGCCAGGACTGGCCGTGCAGTTCGAGCAAGTCGACCAGCGGCGCGGTGGTGCGCTTGTTCATGCGGCCGCCGTCCTGGCGCGGATCCATGTAGGTGTTGAGACCGACATGGGTGAGCACGCCGGGATGTTTTGCCGCCATGGCGCGGCAGAGCTGGCTCATCACCCCTTGTGGAAAGTTATAGGCGTCGATCAGCTCGTCGCGGACGAGGCGCATGAACGGCACTTGCAAGCCGAAATTGCCGCCGATCACGCGCGCGATCAGGCCTTCATGGGCGAGATGGCAGAGGCCCTTCTCGGTCACGGCGCCGACGCCGGTGATGTTGATCAGCGTCAGATTGTGCGGGCCCTGGCCACTGATGAAGCGTTGCTCCAGCGCGTCGAGGATGGCTTCGGCTGCGCCAGTGCCGCCATTGCCCCCGACGATCAGCGTGTCGGCATCGCGGATGAGGCCTGCGGCCTCTGCCGCGGTGATGATGCTCAGCATGACCGCACGCCCCGCATCACGCGGCCTCCTTCTCGACCTGGCGGGCGATGATCAGCCGCTGGATCTGGTTGGTGCCCTCGTAGATCTGGGCGAGGCGCACGTCGCGGAACAGCCGCTCGATGCGATACTCGCGCGAATAGCCGTTGCCGCCGTGGATCTGGAGCGCGTTGGAGACGTGCTTCATCGCCATGTCGGTCGTGAACAGTTTTGCCTGCGCCGCCTCCTTGGCGATCGGCTCGCCGGCATCGTGCAGGCGCGCGGCGTGATGGATTAGAAGCCGCGCGGCGGCGATGTCGGTCGACATGTCCGCGAGCATGAACTGAACCGCCTGGAAGCCGATGATGGCCTGGCCGAACTGCTTGCGGTCGCGGGCATAGGCGGTGGCGTCCTCGAAGGCGGCCTGCGCCATGCCGAGCGCCATCGAGGCCATCATCAGCCGGCTGAAGTTGAAATTGCTCATGGCCATCTTGAAGGCCTGGTTCTCCGTCCCCATCACGCTGTCCGCCGGCAGCTGCACGTCGGAGAAGGTGATCTGGCAGTCTTCGAGGCCGTGCATGCCGAGAAGCTCTTCGTTCTTGCCGCGGGCGATGCCGGGCAGGGCGCCGTCGACCAGCAGGCAGGAGATGGCGCGATGGCCCGCATCCGCGCCGGTGCGCGCGAACACCATGATGCGATCGGCGACGCCGCCGAGCGTGACCCAGGCCTTGGTGCCATTGAGCCGCCAGCCGTTGCCGTCGCGCACCGCATTGGTGCGGATGCCGGCGACGTCGGAGCCGTGGTCGGGCTCCGAGACGGCGGTCGCGGGAATGATGTCGCCGCTGAGAATTTTGGGGATCAGCGCCTTGTGCGCATCGGTGCCGTGATGGTCGAAGAACAGCGCCGCCTCGACAGGGATCGCGAAGGCATTGGCGACTGCGCCGGAGCATCGCGCCAGCTCCTCCATCGCGATGCAGGCCGCGACCGCATCGAGCCCTGCGCCTCCAGCGCCCTCACGCAGGCAGATGCCGAACAGGCCGAGATCGGCCATGCCCTTGTAGAGCGTGCGGTCGAAACGGTCCTCGCGGTCGATCGTGGCCGCGCGCGGGAGGATCTCTGCCTCCGCGAAGCGGCGCGCTGTGTCGCGCAGGGCTTTCTGGTCTTGGGAGTAGAAGCGGTCCATGGTGTGCGGGCTCCCGTCAGTCGCTGGCGAGCTTGGAATCGTGCGAGACCTCGCTGCGGTCGCGATCGAGGAAATAGACCGCGACGTCGTCGCCGGGCACGCCATAGGCGCTGCATACGCTGCGGGTCAGCGCGATGGCGGCGGCGCGGCGCTCGGCCTCGCTGCGGCGAAACGCGTGCACCTTGAGCAGGATGCGCTGTCCGGCGTCCCCAGCTCCCGTCGTGCCGGCATGGGCGTAGTCGTCGGGCGCAATGGTCAGGAAATAGAGCGTGACCGTATCCGCGGTCACGCCGAACGCCGACATCAGGCCGTCGGTCACGGACCTCGCCAGCGCAGCCTTGCGCTGGATTGGGGCTTGCGGGGCTAGCACTTCGACATAGGGCATCGATCAGACCTTCGCGGGCTTGGACGCAGACGATTTGGCCGCAGACGATTTGGACGGGGATTTGGGCTTCGTGGACCTGGCCGAGACCGGGGCGTCGAGCTGGCGGCAGGAGTCGCGCTTGATCAGCCGGGCGCCGACGCGATATTCGCGAACGCCGTCGTTGCCGTTGCCCTTCGCCTCCATGCGATGCAGCAAGCGGTCGACGGCGAGATTGGCGAGATCGCGCGCGCCGTTGTCGACGATGCTGATGGCGGGCCGATGCCATTCGAACCACGGCATGTCCTCGTAGCAGAGCAGCGAGAGATCGTCGGGGATCGCGATGTTCCGCTCCGCCGTCACGCGCAGCACGCCGAGCGTTGCCTCGTGGTTGGCGACGAAGATCGCGCTCGGCGGGCGCGGGAGGTCCAGCAGCTCGCGGCAGCCCGTCGCACCGGTCTCGGGAACGAAATGGCCGGCATGAATCAATGTGTCGTCCCTGGTGATGCCGGCTTCGCGCAGCGCGCGGACATAGCCGGACAGCCGCTCGCGGCCGGACGTCGTGTCCTGGCGGCCGACGATCAACCCGATGCGCTTGTGGCCGAGCTCGATCAGGTGGCGCGTGCCGAGATAGGCGCCCTGCGGATCGTCCGCGAGCACGGTCTCGAGATCGGTTGCGTCATCGCGCCGCACCAGGCAGACGATCGGAACATCCTTCGCCAAAGCCTTGAGCTGCGGGCCGTTCTTGCCGGTGGGGACGACGATCAGCCCGTCGATGCGATGGTCGACCAGCGTGGTGAGGGTGTCGCTCTCCTGCTGCGGATCGTCGCCGCCGATGCACAGAAGCATCTGATAACTCAACGCCTTCAGGCGCGCCTGCACCACTTCGGCCATCACCTGGAACGAGGCGTTGGTGAGATTGTGCACGAGCAGCGCGACGAGCCGCGATTGTCCGGTCTTCAGTCCGCGCGCGATGGGGTTCGGCCGATAGCCGAGCTCGCGCGCGATACGCGTCAGGCGCTGCTGCGTGCGCTCGCTGGTCAAGCCGGTTCCAGTCAGTGCGCGCGAGGCGGTACTGACCGAAACGCGGGCCGCCTGTGCCACATCTTTGAGCGTGACGGTCATCAAACCTGCCGATAGACTGCAATCGATTGCAAGAACGCTATGGGCTATTTCCACATGGATCAAGCCCAAAAAATGGATGGTGTTGCTCAATGCAGAGCCAGTTACGCAATCGATTGCAAAAATACTGCGGATATTCCGCAGTTGATCGTTGTCCTCTAAATCAACTTGATCACCCGGCAGCTCCCTGATGAAGACGTTTCGCGGCACCTACACCGTCATGATCACCCCGTTCACGCAAGGCGGCGACGTCGATGTCGCGGCGTTGCGCGCCTTTGTCGACTGGCAGATCGCGGAAGGCATTCATGGGTTGATCCCGCTCGGCTCGACCGGCGAATTCCTGTCCCTCGACGATGACGAGAAGGCGCTGGTGGCGGAGGTCGTCATCGGCCAGGCCGCGGGGCGCGTGCCCGTGCTGATCGGCACCGGTGCGGAGGATACCCGCGAGGTGGTTCGTCTCAGCCGCCGTGCCGAAAAGCTGGGCGCCGACGGCGTCATGATCATTCCGCCATTCTACTCGACGCCGACCGACGACGAGCTCGTCCATCACTATAAGACGGTGGCCGACGCGATCGCGCTGCCGATCATGGTCTACAACAACCCGGCGACCGCCAATGTCGATCTCAAGCCACAGCTGGTGGCGCGCATCGCTGAGATCGACAATTGTCTCTATATCAAGGAGTCGACGCTGGAGGTGACGCGGGTGCGCGACATCATCCGGCTCTGTGGCGACAAAATGACCGTGTTCGGCGGCATCCTCGGCTTCGAATCCTTCGTCGAGGGCGCGCAAGGCTGGGTCGCCGTCGCCTCCAATGTCGTGCCGTCCGAGATGGCGCGCATCTTCAGCCTCGTCGCAGACGAGGGCGCCATCAAGGAGGCGCGCGAGCTCTATCTGAAATATCTGCCGGTGATCGAATTCGTCGGCGGCCAGGCCTATGTCGCCGGCAGCAAGGCGCTGCTCGGCCATATGGGGCTTGCGGTCGGCGACCCGCGCCCGCCGCGCCTGCCATTGCCGGCCGCGCAGGACGCAGCTGCGCGTGCATTGGTCAAGACGTTCGATCTCGCGTGGCGCGGCGCGTCCATTGCGGCTGCTTAAACGGGTGTGACCGGATGAACCTGCTCGACGGCGTCAAGATCCTCAGCTTCAACCATTATCTCGCAGGCCCGCTGGCCGCACAGACGCTCGCCGATCTCGGCGCCGACGTCATTGCGGTCGAGCCGATCGAAGGCGCGTTTCAGCGCAACTGGGCGGTGGCCAATCATTTCGTCGCGGGCGACAGCGTCAATCATCTGGCGACCGGGCGCAACAAGCGCAGTATCGCGGTCGATCTCAAGCATCCCGACGGCATCGCGGCCGTGAAGAAGCTGGTGACGACCTCCGATGTCGTGATGGAGAACTTCCGGCCGGGAACGATGGCCAAGCTCGGCCTCGGCTACGAGACGCTGAAAGCGATCAATCCAGGCCTCATCTATGCGGTGGCAACCGGCTTCGGATCGGAAGGGCCCTACAAGGATCGTCCCGGCCAGGATCTGCTGCTTCAGGCCTTGTCGGGCCTTGCGATGCGAACCGGGCGCGCCGATGGCGAGCCGACCGCTGTCGGCGCGGTGATCGTCGATCAGCATGCGGCCTCGCTCTATGCCATGAGCATTCTCGCCGCGTTGTTTGCCCGGACCAAGACGGGGAAGGGGCAGCTCGTCGAGGTGAACCTCTATCAGGCCGCCCTCGATCTCCAGGTCGAGCCGCTGACCGCCTGGCTCAATGGCGCGCCGTCGCCGACGCCGCGCGGTCCGGCCGGAATCGCCGCCTGGTTCAGTCCCGGGCCTTACGGCATTCACGCGACGGCCGACGGCCATCTCGCGATCTCCATGGCGGCGCCCAAGGCGCTCGCGGCAGGGCTCGACTGCGAAGAGTTGAAGCGGTTCGGCGAGGCTGACAGTTTCTCGAAGCGCGAGGAGATCACGCGGATCGTCGCGGCGCGCCTGAAACAGAAGTCGACTGCCGATTGGCTGCCCTCGCTTGAAGCGGCGCGGATCTGGCACGCGCCGGTGCAGGACTATCGCGACCTCGAGGCCGATCCCCAGCTCAGACATCTCGGCGTGTTCAAGAGCGCCGAGAGTGCAGGGGGCGCGCAAATCCGGATGGTCGCGCATCCCGCGCGCTATGACGGCCGGACACCGGAGGTGCGGCTGGTTCCGCAGCGGTTGGGTGCGCAGACGCGCGAGGTGCTCGGCGAGATCGGCTACGGCGCTGCCGACATTGACGCGATGATCGCCGGCAAGGCGGTGGGAGTGGCGCGATGATCGACTTTTCAGTCCCCGAGGATACCCGCCTGCTGGTCGATACCGTCCGCCGCTTCGTGGAGACGGAGGTGCAGCCGCTCGAGGACGAGGTGGAGCGGACGGCCAAGGTGCCGGCCGGTGTGCTGGCAGTCACCAAGGCCAAGGCCCAGAAGCTCGGCCTGTATGCGATGAACATGCCGGCCGATGTCGGTGGCGGCGGGCTGTCCTGCGTCGAGCATTGTCTCGTCGAGGAAGAGTTCGGCAAGACCTCCGATGCATTGATCCGCCGTGTGTTTGGCCAGGTCTATCCGATGCTGATGGCCTGCAAGGGCGATCAGGTCGAACACTATCTGCTGCCGACGGTGAAGGGCGACAAGATCTGCGCCATGGCGATCACCGAACCGGGCGCCGGCTCCGACGCGGCATCGATCAGCACCACCGCTCATCTCGATGGCGACCAGTGGGTGCTCAACGGGACCAAGCATTTCATCAGCGACGGCGACATCGCCGATTACGTGATCCTGATGGCGCTGACCGACAAGGAGAAGCGCGCCCGGGGCGGCATCACGCTGTTTTTGGTCGATCGCGGTACAGCTGGCTTCAAGGTCGCGCGCACGCAGCCGATGATGGGCCACCGCGGCTATGGCCATGCCGAGCTGAGCTTCGAGGACTGCCGGATTCCGAAAGCGGCCGTGCTCGGCGAGGTCGGCGGCGGCTTCAAGCTGATCATGCAGAGCGTGCTCCAGATCCGGCTCGCCCATATCGGGGCGCGTGCCGTCGGCATGGCGCAGCGGGCGCTGGAGATGATGCGCAAGCATGCCGGCGAGCGGCGTCAGTTCGGCCAGCTCATCGGTGACTTCCAGATGGTGCAGAAACTGATCGCCGATTCCGCCACCGAGATCTTCGGCGTCAAGATGATGGTGATGAACGCCGCCTGGGACATCGATCAGGGCCGGGATGCGCGCGACAAGGTCTCGATGATCAAGGTCGCGGCGTCCGAGATGCAGGGCCGCGTCGTCGACCGCGCCATCCAGGTGTTCGGCGGCATGGGCTTCAGCAAGGACCTGCCGCTGGAGCGCATGTATCGCGACGCGCGGGTCACCCGCATCTATGACGGCACCTCCGAAATCCACCGCATGCTGGTCGCGCGCAGCACCATCAAGAACGGCTTGCAGCTCTAGGGAAACGACCGATGTCTCACGCACCTCTCAGGCCCGGCGCCGTCTTCGCCTTCCGCAAGACCATGACGGTGGCGGAGCAGGCGATGTTCACCGGCATCAGCGGCAATCTCGGCGGTCTCTATGTTGATGCCGTTCGCGCCAAAAAGGCCGGCGCCTCCAACATGGTCGCCTTCGAGCTCGCGGTCGGCGGCCTTGCCACGACCTGCCTCAGCCAGCTCGGCGGACCGACGCGGCGGATCGGCAGCATCGCGCTGAATTTCGCTGCGCCCGTGATTGTCGGCGAGTCCGTCGAGGCCAAGGCCGAGATCGTCTCGGTTGCCGGTGATGACGCGGTCTGCCGTGTCACCTGCACGCTGTCGCCCTCGGGGGCGACCGTGGTGGACGGTACCGCGACGCTGGTTCCGTTCGCGAAGGGCTGAGCCATGTACGAGCCGAAATCCTTCGACGATCTGAAGGTGAACGACAGGGTCAGCCTCAGCAAGACCATCACAGAGGCGGATGGCGCGCTCTATATTGCCGCGACCGGTGATTTCGGCCCCGTCCATGTCGACGAGGTCTATGCGGGCGCAACGCGCTTCGGCCGCCGGCTCGCGCCGGGGATCATGGTCGCGGGGCTCTGCACCAGCATCCTCACCAGCGAACTGGTTGGCACGATCGGCGTCTCTGTCGAGGACCGGTTCTGGTTCACCGGCCCGGTGTTCTACGGCGACACGCTCACCTTCGACGTCTGGATCGCCGAGCAGCACGACGAGACCCGCACGATCATCTGGGAGGCAAGCGCCCGCAACGAGAGCGGCCTCGAGGTGCTGAAGGCGCGCGCGAGCCTGAAATTCCCGCGGCGGAAACCGTCATGAGCAAGCCGATGAAGAAACCCGATTTGCGCGGCGTCACGGTCGCGACCGTGCTGCCCTTCAAGGACGACAGCGCGATCGACTGGGACGGCTACGCCCGCGTGCTCGACTATTGCGCATGCCCGGACGGCATCGCGGCCGTGTTCGTCAACGGACATGCCGGCGAGGGCGGGTCGCTCTCGGACGACGAGCGACAGGCGGTGATCGAGCGGACGCGCAGGCAAATCGGCGGCAAGCCGCTGCTTTCAGGCATCATCGCGCATTCCACCGCGGAGGCAATCCATCAGGCGCAGCTCGCGGAAGCTGCCGGCGCCGATTGCGCCGTGTTG
The DNA here is from genome assembly GCF_028128935.1 of Bradyrhizobium sp. CCBAU 11361. Taxonomy (NCBI): domain Bacteria; kingdom Pseudomonadati; phylum Pseudomonadota; class Alphaproteobacteria; order Hyphomicrobiales; family Nitrobacteraceae; genus Bradyrhizobium; species Bradyrhizobium sp. CCBAU 11361. The sequence continues at coordinate 272,288 of NZ_LBJZ01000001.1, read as the reverse complement.
TTCCCGCCGGCACCGCTTGGTGGCGGTGCATCGGCGACCTCGCGTGCACCGGTGGCCTTCGTACAGTCGGTTAGTTCCGCCATCGGCATTCCAGTGTCGATCTTCCAATATCCACTGGCGTCCGGATTTGGCTACTCGCCGGAGACGCTGGCGAAGATCGCAGCGCTCGACGGTGTCATCGCCATCAAGGAGGGCAGCGACACCATCTTCGCCTATGACGAGAACCGCCGGGCCGTGAAACAGGCCGATCCCACCGTCGCGATCCTGCCGTCGAATTTCAACTGGTTCCTGCCGCAGCTTGCCATCGGCGGCGACGGCATTCTCTCGGGTCTCGTCAGCCTCGCGCCGGATCTGTTCGTCGCGCTCTGGCAGGCGGCGCTCGCTGATGATCTCGCTGCGATGCGCGCGGTCAACGAGCGGCTCTATCCGATCGCGCGGGCGATCTACGGGCCGGCGCCGATTATGGACATGCACACGCGCATGAAGGTCGGGCTCAAGGCGCTCGGCCTGATCCGCAATGCGGATCCGCGACCGCCGTTGCTGCCGGTCGTTCCTGCGCTGTGCGACGTCATCACAACGACCGTCGGCGCGGCGCGCGCGGCCGGCAACATCCGCCTGGCGTGACGGAGGCACGGATGCCCAACGAGGCCTTCATCCACATCGTGCGGGTCGATATCGATCCCGAGCACGAGGCCGCGTTCAACGCCTGGTACGAGCAGAGGCATTTTCCCGATCTGCTCGCCTGTCCCGGCTGGCTGTCCGCAAGGCGCTTCGTCTCGATCGGCGAGGGACCGAAATACGCGGCCATTTACGAAGTCGCGGGACGATGGGCGTTCGAGACGCCGGAGTTCCTGAAGGTGAAGGGATTCGGTCCGTTCGAATCCCTGGTGAAGAACTTCATGCGAATCCAGCTCAAGCCGATGTCGGGACCGGCTTGAGGGAGCGAAGACGATGCTGCCTGTCGTGTCGTGAGATCCGGCCGGCCACATCCAAGAAACATTGAGGGGGAAACCCGGACGAGGGACTGCATCGGTCATTGGCGTCTTACTGGAGGTATCACATGCTCTCGACACTGCTTCGCCTGAGTGCGGCTGTCGCACTCGCTCTCGCATCCACGGCCGCGCATGCGGCCTGTACGCCTGGGATTACCGACGACAATCTGATTGCGCCCGGCAAGTTGCAGCTCTCGATCAATCCGACCAACCCGCCGCAGCAATTCGTCGACAAGGACGGCCAGTTGCAGGGCCTCAACGTGGAACTCGCCGCCGAGCTCGGCAAGCGGTTGTGTCTTCCGGTCGAACTCGTCCGGATGGATTTTCCGGCGATGATACCGGCCATGGCCGCGGGCCGCATCGACGGCATCGACACCGGCATGTTCTGGACCGAGGAACGTTCGAAGCTGATGTTCATGGTGCCGTACGCCATCCAGGCGATTTCGGTCGTTGTTGCGCCCGACAGCGGCACAAAAATTGCTACCGAGAATGATCTGATCGGAAAAACATCTGCCGTCGAGGTCAGCACCTACCAGATGAACTGGCTCAAGAAGCTCAGCGATGCGAGCGTGGCGAAGGGCGGCGCAGCCGTCGAGATGCGAACGTTTCCCACCGCCACCAACGTCGTCAGCGCACTGCTCGCAGGGCAAGTGGACAACGCGCTGCTCGTCGATAGCGTGGCGCGCGATCTCACAAGCCGCGGCCGCGTCAAGGAAGTGCTGAGCGGGCTCGGTACAGCACGCACCACGCTCGGCTTCCGCAACAAGACGGTGGTCGACGCCGTCGTCAAGGCGCTGAACGCGATGCGCGCCGACGGCAGCTACCAGGCGCTGTTCGACAAGTTCGGACTGACCAGCATGCCGGCCGATCAGCCGCTTGCGATCGCCGGCCCGGGTCCGGCCTGATACCTACGGAGACGAGCCGATGAGCCATTTCAGTCCGACGGCCGCCGTCAACTACTTCTTCAACTACTTCCTGATGAAGGGGGTGCTCGTCACCATCGGCTTGACGGTGGCGGCGGTCATCGGCGGATTGATCCTCGGCATGGTCATCGCGTTGATGCGCATGTCGTCCAACCCGGTGCTGTCAGGCTTCTCGCGCTTCTACATCTGGTTCTTCCGTGGCACGCCGCTCTTGATCCAGCTCGTGGTGATCTACAGCGGCTTGCCGCAGCTCGGGATCAAGTTCTCCGTGATCACCTGCGCGCTGGTCGGCTTGATCCTCAACGAGGCGGCCTACCTCGCCGAGATCGTGCGCAGCGGCTTCATGGCGGTTTCGGCGGGGCAGCGCGAAGCCGCCTGGGCGCTCAGCCTGTCGCCCTGGGTGACGTTCCGCCGTGTGACCCTTCCGCAGGCGTTCCGGCTGATGATCCCGCCGCTCGGCAACTCCATCAACTCGCTTCTGAAGGCGACGTCGCTCGCCTCGGTGATCTCGGTCGAGGAGCTCATGCGCCGCAGCGACATGCTGATGCAGGAGCATTTCCAGATCCTCGAAGTCTACGCGGCGGCCACGGCCTATTACCTGATCCTCACCTCGGTCTGGGATGCGATTCAACGCCGGCTGGAGAAGCATTTTGGCCGGTCGAGTGCCGCGAAGTCGAGGCGGATCGCGGCGACGGCGCCGGTTGCGCAGGCAAGCGTGGAGGCCCGGGCATGAGCGAGATGTCGATGAATACGGCCAGTGGTGTCGAAGGCGCAACGGCGCAACCGCAATTGCGCGATGTGCCTGCGGTTCGCATGGAGGCCGTCTACAAGCACTATGGCGACTTCACCGCGTTGAACCAGGTCGATCTCAAAGTCGCCAAGGGCGAGAAGATCGTGGTCTGCGGTCCCTCCGGCTCGGGCAAGTCGACGCTCATCCGCTGCATCAACCACATCGAGAAGCACGACGAGGGCCTGATCTACGTCAACGGCATCGAGCTCGATCATCAGCGCAAGAACATCGATGCGGTCAGGCGCGACACCGGCATGGTGTTCCAGAGCTTCAACTTGTTCCCGCACATGACGGTGCTGGAGAACTGCGTCTTGGCACCGATGACGGTGAACAGCATGAGGGAGGCGGAGGCAAAGGACCTCGCCATGCATTTCCTGACAAAGGTCCGGATTCCGGACCAGGCCGAGAAATTTCCCGGCCAGCTGTCGGGCGGCCAGCAACAGCGCGTCGCCATCGCACGCGCGCTGTGCATGCGGCCGAAGATCATGCTGTTCGACGAGCCGACCTCCGCACTCGACCCCGAGATGGTCAAGGAGGTGCTGGAAACGATGAAGAAGCTCGCGGAGGAGGGCATGACCATGCTGTGCGTGACCCACGAGATGGGCTTCGCCCGCGAGGTCGCCGACCGCATCGTGTTCATGAACGAGGGCAAGGTTGTCGAGCAGGCTGCGCCGGAGGAGTTCTTCCAGCATCCGAAGTCCGAGCGGGCGCGGACGTTCCTCGACCAGATCATTCACTAGCCGATGTCGAGCGGGATGCGGACATTCGGCGATCGCCTGCGCGGCATCCATGCCGCCACGATCGTGCCGATGACACCCGATTATGGGATAGATGAGGCGCAGCTGGCGGCGCATCTCGCCGCGGTCGCGTCCACGCCGGGCATCAATGGGCTGTTGGTCAACGGCCACGCCGGTGAGAATTTTGTGCTGTCGCTCGCCGAAAAACAGCGCGTGGTGGAGCTGGCGCGCGAGTACGCACCGAAAGACTGCCTGATCGTCTCTGGCGTCAATCACGAATCGAGCCTGGAGGCCGCGCGCGAGGCGGCTGCGCTGGAGCGGGCGGGCGCGGACGGGCTTCTGGTGTTCCCTCCCAACAGCTGGGCGCTCGGTCACGCCGATGACTGCGTCATCGCGCATCACCGCCATATCCGCGAAGCGACAACCGCACCCTTGATGCTCTACGCTGCACCAGTTGGTGCGGGAGCCATGGCCTATGCGCCGCCGCTGCTGGAGCAGCTCATCGCCGATCGCCGCTTCGTCGCAATCAAGGAAGGCAGCTGGGAGGTCGCGACTTACGAGCAGAATCTGAGGTTGATTCAGAAGCTGCGTCTGGAGTTCGTTGTGCTCGGCTCCGGTGACGAACATCTGCTGACAAGCTACCTCGTCGGCTCGGCCGGCAGCCAGGTCAGCCTTGCCTGCGTCGTGCCCGAACTCGTGGTCAGCCTCTGGAAAGCTGCCGAGGTGGGCGATTGGGAGCGGGCGCGGGCCGCGCACGAGAAGCTGTATCCGCTTGCGGTCGCGATCTACCGCGATGCGCCGGGAGGACGCGCGACGGTGCGGCTCAAGGCCTGCCTGAAGCTGCTCGGACGTCTGGCGTGCGACGCGGTACGGCCGCCGCAGCCGCCGGCGACGCGAGGCGAGTTGCAGGCGCTCGAGCAGGCGCTGCGGATCGCCGGCGCGCTCTAAGCCTGGAAGAACGGATTGGCCGGCCGCGCAAGGCCGAGGTGATCCCGCAACGTCGTCCCCTCATAGTCCGCACGGAACAGCCCACGCTCCTGCAGAAGCGGCACGACGAGCTCGACGAAATCCGCGAACCCTTCGTGGAAATAGGGCGGCATGACATTGAAGCCGTCGGCGGCCTGCTCCTCGAACCAGAGCTGGAGCGTGTCGGCGATGCGCTCGGCCGAGCCGCACAGCACCCAATGGCCGCGGGCGGCGGCGGTGAGATTGTAGAGATCGCGCAGCGTCATGTTCTCGCGGCGGCCCTTGGCGAGCATGACGCTGGCGAAACTGTGATAGCTGTCGGACGGAGCGATGTCAGGGATCGGTCCATCGAGATCGTAGGCCGACATGTCCCGGCCGAAGCGGTCGGACAGGATCGCGAGCGCATTGCTGCCGCTGACAAAGCTCTGGAGCACGTTGAGCTTCTCGAACGCCTCCTTGTCGGTGCGGCCGACGACGGGCATCACGCCCGGCAGCACCGTGACGTCGTCGGCCTTGCGGCCGAACGCCGGCAGTCGCGTCTTCAACGACCTGTAACCGGCCTTGGCCTCCTCGATGTCCTGCACCACCGAGAATACGATGTCGGCGGTGCGTGCGGCGAGAGCCTGGCCGGCCTCGGAGCCGCCGGCCTGCAGCACGACGGGGCGCCCTTGCGGGCTGCGGCCGATGTTGAGCGGGCCCTTCACCTTGAAGAACACGCCGTCATGGTCGATCGGGCGGAGCTTTGCCGGGTCGATGTAGAGACCGCTCGCGCGGTCGGCGACGATGGCATCGTCAGCCCAGCCGTCCCACAGGCCTTTGACGACATCGAGGAATTCGCCGGCCATCTCGTAGCGCCGCGCGTGGTCGGGATGGGTGGTGCCGAAATTCGCGGCCGTGGCCGGATTGGCCGTCGTCACCGCATTCCACGCCGCGCGTCCCCCGGAGATGTGGTCGAGCGAGGCGAACACGCGCGCGACCGAGAACGGATCGCTGTAGGTGGTCGAGACAGTCGCGCCGAGGCCGATGTGGCTGGTCGACGTCGCGAGCGCGGCGAGCATCGTCAGCGGCTCGAGCCGCAGCGTGTAGGAGGGATGGGCGGCGGCATCGGCATAGAGATTGTCGCCCATGAAGATCAGGTCGAACTTGCCGCGCTCGGCGGTGCGGCCGATCTCCTGGATCGCCGCAAAGTCCTGGAAGCTGTCGACCGCGCCGGGATAGCGCCAGCCGGCGACGTGGCTGCCGGTTCCCAGGATGAACAGTCCGAGATGCATCTGTCGTTTCATGGCGTCATGTCCAGAACAGGATCTTGCGTTCGAGGAAACCGATCAGGCCGAAGAAGGCGAGGCTCGCCGCGGATGCGACGAAGATCGCTGCCCAGACCTGGACGAAGTCGATCTGGAGCACGGCCTGGTAGATTACCCAGCCGAGCCCGCCATGCGCGCCGAGCATCTCGGTGACGATGGCCACGATCACGCTGCGCACGGTCGAGACGCGCATGCCGGCGAGCAGCAGCGGCAGGGCAGTCGGCAGGCGCAGGCGCCACAGCACACCGAAGCGGCTTGCGCCAAAACTCTTCATGAGATCGACGGCGCGGCGGTCGACACGGTCGAGCCCGGCCAGCATCGAGAGCAGGATGGTGAAGCTCACCGCCATCGCCACCATCACGATCTTCGAGCTGACGCCGATGCCGAACCAGAGCAGAATCAGCGGCGAATAGCCGACCACGGGCACTGAATTGATCGCGGTCGCGAGCGGCAGGATTGCACTGCGAAGCGCCGGAACCAATGCGATTGCGACGGCGAGGCCGATACCGATCAGGCAGCCGAGGCCGTAGCCGACCAGCGCTTCGAGCAGGGTGTAGCCGGCAGCGTCAATAAGTGTCGCGCGCTTGGACCAGAGGCCTGCGAGGATATCGCTGACGGCGGGCAGAACATAGGCCGGCAGATGCAGTCCGCGCGCCGCGCCTTCCCAGCACGCGACCAGGAGGACGGCGCCCAGGATGCCGCGCTGGACGGCGAGCGAAGGTGAGGCAAGCGCGCGGCTCATTGCTCGGCGTTCCAGAACACCAGCCGTCGCTCGACCGCGGCGACGACCGCATAGAAGCCGGTGCCGAGTAGCGCGGCGGCGAGCAGGGCGGCCCAGATCGCGACGACGTTCTCGGTGAACATGGCCTGGAGCAGCAGCACGCCGAGCCCGGTGGTGTCGCCGAACCATTCGCCGACGATGGCCCCGACCAGGCTGAGCGATGCGGCCAGCCGCAGCGCGACGAAGATCTGCGGCAATGCGGTTGGAAGCTGCAAGCGGAGCAGGAGCTGGCGGTTGGAGGCGCCGAAGCTGCGCATCAAGGCGACCTGCTTGGGATCGACGGTTTCGAGGCCCAGCAGCGTGTTCACCGTCACCGGAAAGAAGGTCAGATAGAACGCAATGATCGCCTTGGCGAGCAGCGTATTGCCGAACCACAGCACCACGAGCGCCCCGAAGGCGATGACCGGAATGGTCTGCGACACCACGAAGATCGGAAACACCATCTCGCGCAGCGCGCGGACGCGGAAGAACATGACGCCCATGAGCACGCCGAAGGCGCCGCCGGACGCAAAGCCGATCAGGGTTTCGGCGAGCGTGCGCAGGAAGCCGTCGACATAGGCGCGGGGTGTGGCCGCCATCGCCAGCAGGATGGTGCTGAGGCGCGGCAGGTAATAAGGCCGGATGCCGAACAGCTGCACCGCGCCTTCCCAGATCACCGCCGCGATGGCGAGGCCGAGCAGGAGCCGGATCAGCTTGCGCAGTGAAGCCGGCATTGCCATCGACCGCGCCGCCGCGCCGGCGTCACCAAGCGAAGTCGCCGCAGGGCTGGTCACGGCAGCCGATCCGCCTGCGGAACGCCCTGGATGAAGCTTGCATCATACGCGGCGGCAAGATCCACCGGCTTGGAGATGACGCCGTACTTCAGGAAGAAATCGTGGGCGGTCTTGACGGCGTCGGGATCGATCCAGAACATGCCGTTCTTCGCCGCCGTGCCTGCGGTCATCAGGCGCTTCACCTCGGTGAGCATGAATTCCTGCTGCGCGCGGTCGAGCGTCGGGGCTGTGGCCATCACGGTGTCGACGGCGCCCTTGGGATCGGAGAAAGCGTCCTTCCAGCCGTTCAGCGAAGCACGCAGGAATGCCTTGACCAGCTCCGGCTTTTCCTTGGCGGTCGCCTCGGCCACGATCAGCGTGTCGCGCGGGAAGGTGATGCCGTAATCCTCGGCGACGAAGGTCTTCAAACTGTCCTTCGGCATGCGCGCCTGGATGGTGTAGAACTCGTTGTAATAGGTCGCCGTGACCACATCGACGCTGCCGTCCACGAAGGGCGTCACCGAAACCTGCTGCGGCTGGATCTTCAGTTCGTCCGGCTTGATGCCTTCCTTGGCCAGCATGCCGTTCAGCACATGGTTGGCGCCGGTGAACCAGGTGGTGACCGTCTTTCCTTTAAAATCCTGGATCGTCTTCACCGGGCCGTCCTTGCGGGTGACGAAGATGAAGGGCGTGATCTGGTGCGACACGCCGATGCAGACGATCGGCAGTCCCTTGTCGCGCGCGGCGAACACGCTGTCGGTGCCGCCGGACAGGCCGAACGTGTCGGCGCCGGTCGCGACCAGGTTTTCGGTGAGCAGGTTGGGCCCGCCGGGATTGATGGTGAGGTCGATGCCCTCGGCCTTGTAGTAGCCCTTGGCGGCCGCAACGTAGAATCCGGCGAACTGTGCCTGCGGCAGCCATTTCAGGCGCAGGCTGGCCTTCTGCAATTCGGCGGCTGGCGCGGCCGTGACAAGCGAGCCGGTCGCCACTGCGATGGCGGAGAGGACGGAGAAAGCGTGGCGTCGGCTCAACATGGTCATACTCCAGGCGGTGAAAATCAATTGCGATAAGACGGATCGGTGCGGTCGAGCTGGCGCATCAGCGCCGGCCATTCGCGTTCGCCGGGCACGAGGATGTCGCCCTGCAATTCCCAGAACTGGCGCGCGGCTTTCTCGCAGACCTCGTGCGACGGCATGACCAGCTTGGCGCCGGCAGCAGCCGCAGCCTGCATCTGGAGCTGGATCCGCGCGGCGCGTTCGAAATAATACAGCAGCATGAAAGCCTCGCCGGGCGTGCGGCCGACGGTGAGGATGCCGTGGTTGCGCATCAGCATGACCTTGTGTGGACCGAGGTCGCGCACCAGGCGAACCTGCTCGTCGAGGTCGATGGCGACGCCTTCGTAGTCGTGGAAGGCCTGGCGGTCGTAGAAGCGCATCGCGAACTGGCTGAGCGGCAACAGGCCTTTCTCTTGCCCTGAGACCGCGACGCTCGCGTCGGAATGGGTGTGCAGCACGCAGGCCGCGTCGTGGTTCGAGGTGTGGATCGCGGCATGGATGACGAAGGCCGCAACGTTGACGGCCTGCGGCGTGTCGTCGAGCTTGTTACCCCCAGTGTCGATCTTCACCAGGCTCGACGCCGTGATCTCGTCAAACAGCAGGCCGTAGGGATTGATCAGGAACTGATCCTCGTGGCCGGGCACGCGCAAGGAGATGTGGTTGTAGATGAGGTCGTCCATCCCGAGCTTGGCGACCATGCGATAGCAGGCCGCGAGCTTGACCCGCGCATCCCACTCGGCTGGCTCGATCCCGCGCGGCGCGGCTTGCGGCGCTGACATCGCGTTCACGGCGTCTTCTCCTGCGCGATGGAGGATTGGAATGACTTCATGCTTTCCTCCTCGATGGCATCGAGCAGCGTGCGCTTGAGGCGCACGAATTCGGGGGAGGTGACGATCTCGGGCCGGCGCGGACGGGGAAGGTCGACGACCTGTTCGAGCTTCACCGAGCCGGGACGCGCCGTCATGACGAGCACGCGGTCGCCGAGGAAGATCGCCTCGTCGACGTCATGGGTGATGAAGAGAATGGTGCGGCGGTATTTCTGCCAGACGTCGAGCAGCCAGCGCTGCATCATCGCCCGCGTCAGCGCATCGAGCGCGCCGAACGGCTCATCCAGCAGCATCAGATCGCGTTCGAAAAGGAAGGTCCGCATCAGGGCGACGCGCTGGCGCATGCCGCCGGACAATTGATTGGGATATTGCTTCTCGAAGCCGGCGAGCCCGAACTCGGGCAGCATCTTCAGCGCCTTGGCGCGCGCCTGCTCGCGCGGCATGCCCTCGACCTCGAGCGCGAGGATGGCGTTGTCGACGACGTTGCGCCAGGGAAACAGCAGGTCGCGTTGCGGCATGAAGGAGACGCGGCCGAGCAGGTCGGCGGCATGGCAGCTCTTGCCCTCGAAGCGCAGGATGCCGCCGGTATCAGGCTCCTCGAGGCCCGCGACGATGTTGAAGAGGGTGCTCTTGCCGCAGCCGCTCGGGCCGACGACGGTGACGAACTCGCCGGGGGCAACGCTCGCCTGGAGTCCCGAGAGAGCAGCGACCGGACCGAAGGTCTTGTTGATCGCACGCAATTCGAGCAGCGGCTCAGGCTTCGGTTGCGCCTGCGGGGCTTCGGTGGCCGGTCCGGGATTGGGGAGGCGGGCAGCCTGCACCGGGATGTCCTTGTATAATGGCGGCGGCCATTCGCATACGAAAGCGGGCCGCGTCGAAATCTCTTAGCAACTCGTGTGCCAGTGCGATTTCGCGTCAAATCAGGCATAAGATTTGCGAGTTCGAAGGTGGATATCCGGGAGCTGCGCGCGTATCCGCGAGAAAATCGGTCCGTTCACTGGAAGTTTGGTGCCATTTTGTATACGTATATCGATATCGGAGAAACATGATGGCGGATATTGGTGCACATGCCGGAGGCGAGCGCGTGAAAAATGGGCACGAAACCCTCAGCGCGGGCCCCGGCATGACGCTCGCCGAGAGCCTGCGCCAGAAGCTCGAAGGGGCAATCGCGGCGGGGCATCTCGAGCCGGGCAGCCGGCTCGACGAGCAGGAGATCGCCCAGCGCTTCGGCGTCTCGCGCACGCCGGTGCGGGAGGCGTTCCGCCTGATGGCCGCCAACAACCTGGTCGAGCTGCGCGGCCGGCAGGGCGCGACAGTCCGCAGCATCAAGGCGCAGGCGCTGATCGAGATGTTCCAGGTCATGGCGGAGCTGGAGGGGCTCTGCGCGCGGCTCGCCGCCAGGCGCGTTTCCCAGGCCTGGGGGACTGAAATTGGCGAGATTCACCAGCGGCTTGTGGCGGCGGGTGAAACCGGCGACATCGACGTTTTCTACGACATCAACCAGGAATTTCACGAGGCGATCTACGAAGCCTCGCGCAACGCCTTCCTGGCCGAGCAGACCCGCAAGCTTCGCAACCAGGTGGCGGCGTATCGCCGCCGGGTGACGCGCATGCCGAACCGGATCGCCGACACCTTCCGCGAGCATGAGGCGATCATGCAGGCGATCCTGGCCCATGATCCGGAGCGGGCGCACAGCGCTATGCGGGACCATGTCAACCTGCTCGGCGACAACCTTTTGGACTTCCTGGCCGCCTTCGAATGACCCTGGGGTCGCTTGGTATGCAAATTGCTAGACCTTGTATATCTGGCTTGCATCCTGGAGACCCGGAGTGGACCTTAAGCTGACGAACAAGACCGCCCTGATCACCGGCGCGTCGAAAGGAATTGGACTTGCGGTGGCCGAACTCTTCGCCGCGGAGGGCTGTCATTTGCATCTCGCCGCCCGCAACGGCGAGGCCATGCTCCAGGCCAAGCGCGATCTCGAAGCCCGCTTTGGCGTGAAGATCACCATCCACGCGCTCGACCTGTCGAGCACAGCTGTGATGGAGAAGCTCGCGGCCGAGGTCGGCGACATCGACATCCTCATCAACAATGCCGGCGACATCCCGGCCGGTTCGCTGGAAATCCTCGACGACGCGGCATGGCGGCGCGGCTTCGATCTCAAGGTGTTCGGCTACATCACGCTGTCGCGTCTCTATTATCCGCGCATGAAGGGCAAGGACGGCGTCATCATCAACATCATCGGCAATTCCGGTGAGAACTGGGACGCGAGCTACATCGCGGGCTCGACCGGCAACGCCGCGCTGATGTCCTTCACCAAGGCGCTCGGCGGCCGCAGCCTCGATCACGGCGTGCGCGTCGTCGCGGTCAATCCGGGGCCGGTTGCCACCGACCGCATGCTCAAGATCATGAAGCGCAAGGCGATCGACATGCTCGGCGACGAAAGCCGCTGGGAAGAGCTGTTCGACAAATATCCCGGCAAGCGGCCGGCGACATCCGAAGAGGTCGCCGATCTCGTCGCCTTCCTGTCCTCGCCGAGGTCCGGCTACATCACCGGCACCGTGGTGACGATCGACGGCGGCATCGCAGCTCGCGGCTCGGTGATCTGAGGCGTCGATGTCGAAGCCTCAATCCGCGGCACTGGTCCGCAACCGCTATTTCGACGAGCTCTCGGCGACGCCGGGACTCTACTGGCTCGGCCAGAACACCAACCATGTCGAGAGCCACCCCGCCGTGCGCGAGGCGATGCTGCGCTCGATCGAGGCTGGCGAGTTCAACGCCTATGCCCCGCCGCTCGGCTTCGAGGCGCTACGCGCTGCGATCGTCGCCGACCTCGGCACACCAGGCGCAGAGGCGCTGGTGACCGAGGGCGGCGTCAACGCGCTGGCGATGATCTGTCGCGCGCGCTGCAAGCCCGGCACAACGCTGGTGACGACCGATCCGACCTGGAAATGGCCGTGCCTGTTCGCGCGCCAGCAGGGCGCCGAGGTGATCGAGATTCCGATCTACGATCCGGCCTGCAACTACCGCCTGACGCCCGAGGCGCTGAAGGCGAATGTCGATGAGCGCACCGCGATCATCTATCTCGTCGATCCCAACAATCCGCTCGGCATCCGCTACACGCGCGAGGAGATCGAGAGTTTTGCGGCGATTGCGCGCGATTGCGGCGCGCTGCTGGTGCACGACTGCACCTACCGCGATTTCGCCGATGGCCACACGCCGGCGCTTCACGTGGCGCCGCAAGGCTCGGTCGTTTCGACCAGCTTTTCGAAATGGCTCGGCCTTGCCGGCCTCCGCATCGGTGCTCTGGTCGCTGCTCCCGATCTGTTCGAGGAACTGGTGCTGACGTCCACGAGCGTGCTCGGCGCGAGCGTCATCGCCCAGCGCGCGGCGCAGGCGGGGCTCTCCGTCAAGGCCGAATGGATGAAGAAGGTCCGCAGCACCGACCGGGCCAACAAGGCGATGATCCAGGAGGCGGCTGCGGCGATTGAAGGATTGGCGCTGCCGATCATGCCTTCGCACGGAAACTTTCTGGTGCTGGAGACCATCGCGGCGGGCATCCGTCCCGAGGCGCTGGTCGAGTGCTATCGCCGGCAGGGCATCATGATCCGCCAGGGCACGTATCACACGCAGCGCTTCGGCGACCGTTTCGTCAAGATCAGCACCTCCGTGCCGCAGGCGTGGGTCGAGAAGCTCTGCACGCTGCTGCCGGACATGGTTGCGCAGGCGCGCACGCTCAACGACCTGCCGCCGCAATTCTAGGGATGATGCCGATGACGATGATCTCCACCAAAGACGGTGTGAAGCTCCATGTGGAGGAGGCGGGTGAGGGCACGCCGATCCTCTTCATCCACGAATTCGGCGGCAATCACGAAAGCTGGGAGCCGCAGCTGCGTTATTTCAGCCGGCGCCACCGCTGCATCACCTACGCCGCGCGCGGCTATCCACCGTCGGATGTGCCTGACAGCGTGGAGGCCTTTTCGCAGGCGATCGCCGCTGACGATGCGGTCGCCGTGCTCGATGCGCTCCGAATCGAGAAGGCGCACATCGTCGGCCTGTCGATGGGCGGCTTCTGCACGGTGCATTTCGGCCTGCGCACGCCGGAACGCGCCTTGTCGCTTACCGTGGCTGGCGCAGGCTATGGCTGCGAGAAGGAGTTCGAGGAGTATTTTCGCGGCGTCTCGCTTGAAGTCGCCGACAATTTCGAGAAACAGGGCGCCAGGGAATTCTCGAAGATCTATGCGCTTGGCGCGAGCCGCGTGCAGTTCCAGAACAAGGATCCGCGCGGCTGGCAGGAATTCGCCGATCGCCTCGCCACCCATTCCGATCGCGGCGCTGCCAACACCATGCGCGGCGTCCAGGCGCGGCGGCCGTCTTTCTACGATCTCGAGGACGGCTTGAAGAAGATGATGGTGCCGACGCTGGTCGTCGTCGGCGACGAGGACGATCATTGTCTGCAGCCCGGCATCTTCCTGAAGAAGACCATTCCGGCCTGCGGTCTCTCCGTCTTCCCCAAGACCGGCCACACGCTCAATCTGGAAGAGCCGGCGGCGTTCAACGCGCTGCTCGCCGAATTCATCGCTCAGGTCGAGGCTGGGCGCTGGCTGCCGCGCGATCCGCGCGCATTGCCGGGTCAGATCATGCGCACGAAGTAGGTCGATGGGATCGAGCACCTTGATCAACGCCGATCGGCTCTGGACCCGACTGATGGCGCTCGCCGAGATCGGCGCAACGCCGGCCGGCGGGGTCAACCGCCAGGCACTGAGCGACGGCGAGATTGCCGCCTGGCGCCGCGTCATCGGCTGGGCACGCGAGGCGGGCCTGACGCCGTCGACGGATGCCGCGGGAAACCTGTTCCTGATGCTGGCCGGGCGCGATCGCGCAGCGCCGCCGCTCCTGCTCGGCAGCCATCTCGACAGCCAGCCGACCGGCGGGAAATTCGACGGTGCGGCCGGTGTCATGGCGGCGCTGGAGGCGACGGTCGCGCTCGCCGAGCAAGGCGACGCGCCGGCACGCGATGTGATCGTGGTCGCCTGGATGAACGAGGAAGGCTCGCGCTTTGCCCCGGGCATGATGGGCTCGGAGGCCTTTACCGGCGAACGCGATATGGACGTAATCCGCGCCGCGCGCGATGCAGACGGCATCAGCGTCGGCGAAGCGCTCGATCGTTTCCACAAGGCTTTTCCTTATCTGCCGCACAGGCCGCTCGGCTTTGCGGCCGGAGCCTATCTCGAATTGCACATCGAGCAAGGGCCGCTGCTGGAGGCGGCCGCCTGCATCATCGGTGTCGTCACCCGCATCCAGGGCAAGAAGACGTTTCAGGTGGTGGTCGAGGGCGCCGAAGGACACGCCGGCACGCTGGCGCAGCAGGAGAGGCGGGATGCGCTCGCGGCCTTTGCCCGGATGGCGACCGCGCTCCATGCGGAGATCGGCGCCATCGATGCTGATATCAAATTCACCATCGGCCGGGTTACGGTCTCGCCGAATGCACCGTCGGTGGTGCCTTCGCGCGTCAGCTTCAGCATCGATCTGCGCCATCCTGACAATGCTGTGCTCGATGCCGCGGGCGCGCGCATCGCGGCTCTTTGTCAGGAGAACGCCGCGCCTTGCACGGTCACGGTGACACCGCTCGTCGATGCGCCGTCGAACGATTTCGATGGGCGCCTGCGGGCAAGCATCGCAGAAGCGGCGCGCGACCAGGGTCATCCTGCGATGGCCATTCTCTCAGCCGCCGGTCACGACGCCCGCCACCTCGCCAAGATCTGTCCCGCAGCGATGATCTTCATCCCGTGCCGCGATGGCGCAAGCCATGTCGAGCACGAATGGGCCGAGCCCGATCATGTTGCCGCCGGCGCCTCCGTGCTGGCACAGGTGCTGCGCGAGCTGGCGTTTGCACCTGGCATTGAAGCGTGAGGACGCCGATGCAGGACGTGGCCCCACAGGACTACCGCGATGCGATGGCCTGTCTCGGCGCGGCCGTCAACATCGTGACGACCGACGGCAGCGCGGGTC
This sequence comes from Bradyrhizobium sp. CCBAU 11361, assembly GCF_028128935.1. NCBI lineage: Bacteria > Pseudomonadati > Pseudomonadota > Alphaproteobacteria > Hyphomicrobiales > Nitrobacteraceae > Bradyrhizobium > Bradyrhizobium sp. CCBAU 11361. The sequence continues at coordinate 257,149 of NZ_LBJZ01000001.1, read as the reverse complement.
GCGCGGGATTTACCGCATCCGCGATTTGCAGCGTCACCGACGATCCGCCGACGCTCCTGGTCTGCATCAACCGCGCGTCCTCGGCCTATGCCAGCGTGACGCGCAACGAGGTGGTGTGCGTCAACGTGCTCGCGGCCCGGCACGAGCCGCTGTCCCGGCTGTTCGGCGGCAAGGTGCCCGCCGAGGAACGGTTTGCCGCGGCCGCGTGGTCGACACTCGCAACCGGTGCGCCGGTGCTGGCCGACTGCGCCGCGGCGTTCGACTGCCGGATTGCCGATATCGTCAACGTCGGCACGCATGACGTGCTGTTCTGCCGCGTCGTGGCCCTGCAAAGATCCAGCTGCACCGACAATCTGATCTATTTCGGCCGCACCTACCACACGGTCGGGGTGACCGATCCAGCCGAGGCTGGACCCGAATCCGCTCTTGACGCATCCTGAGGTGAGGCTGGCGATCGCCGGCCGTTCCAACAGTCACCTCTGCGCGATGGACAAGAGCCGTCAACCGAACAAGCGCGTATCTCTCGCCGGGATGCATATCGACCGGACGTCGGCCGTGCCGCTGCACTTGCAGATCGCGGCCCACATAAGGGGCTGCATTCTGCGCGGCGTCTTTCCGGCCGGAACGCAATTTCTGGGATCGCGCGAGATCGCGCGGGAGTTGGGCTGCTCGCGCACGGTGGTGTTGACCGCGTGGGACCTGCTCTACGCCGAAGGCTATCTTGAATCGACCCCGCGCGGCAGCGTCATGGTGGCATCAGTCGCAACACCACATGCGGAGCTGACGTCGGTCGCCTCGCCCGCGGCCGCGCCCGCCCATATGTCGAAGCGCTGGCAATCGCTGCTCGCCTTCGACTACGAGACCAACTGGCCGTCGGAGTTCAGTCCCGGCGCACCCGATATCTCGACGTTCCCCTTCAAGGACTGGTCGCGCCTGCTGCGCCAGGCCTGGCAAAATCCGCGCGAGCAGGAGTGCCTCGATCTCCCGCCCGAAGGTCATCCGCGGCTGCGCAGCGAGATTGCAAATTTCCTCGGCTCGGTGCGCGGCCTGGTCTGCTCGCCGGAGGAGGTTGTCGTCACGTCAGGCACGTCGGGGGCGCTCGATTTCTGTAGCCGAATGATCCTCGATCCCGGCGACGAGGTCTGGGTCGAGGAGCCCGGCTTTGTCGAGGCGCGATGGGCCCTCACGGCGGCCGGCGCGAAGCTGGTTCCGGTTCCGGTCGACGACAAGGGGCTGGTCGTCTCGGAAGGGATCAGGCGCGCGCCGGGGGCGCGGCTGATCGTGGTCACGCCGTCGCATCAGTACCCGCTCGGCGTCAGCATGGGGCTGGAGCGGCGTCTCGAGATGCTCGACTGGGCCAACAAGAACGATGTCTGGGTGATCGAGGACGACTACAATTCGGAGTTCAGGCATCAGGACAGCATGATCGCCTCCTTGCGCTCGCTCGATCGCGAGGGGCGGGTGATCTATTTCGGCACCTTCTCGAAGATCATGATGCCGGCCTTGCGGCTCGGCTACATCGTCGCCAACAGGCATTTCATCGATGGGTTTTCCCGGGGCCGCGCGCGGATCGACGTCCACACCTCCGGCGTCGGTCAGCTGGCGCTGGCGGAGTTCATGCGGGAGGGGCATCTGCTGCGGCATCTGCGCGGCATGCGCCGGGTCTACGCCGTCAGGCGAAAGGCGTTGATCGACGCGATCGCCGCGCTGATGCCTGACGATCTGTCCGTGTCCGCGGCGGTGACGGGACTGCATCTGGTGGCGCTGTTCACTGATGCGATGCGGGCGCGGATGAGTGATCGCGAGGCGGCTGCGGTCCTGAAGCAGGCCGGCATCCACGTGCAGCCACTGTCGCAGAATTTTCTGGCGCAGCCGACGCTGCAAGGCCTGGTGTTCGGCTACGGGCGGCTGCGCGTCGAGGATGCATCTCCGCTGCTTGCGAGAATCGCGGCTTGCATCGGCAGCGGCCGCCGCAATGCACCATCCGACCCGGCAATATCGTCTCTGACTGTTCGTACAATAAAGAGAGGCTGAGCCGACCGCCATGCATAGCTCATAGGCAGGCGAATATCCCGCGGTACCGTTCGATCGCCTGCAAATTAGACAGACGATTCTGAGCGCTCCGATTGCGGTGCAGCAGGCGTCATGATTTGTGCGGAGAAATCCGTGGTGCGCTGCACTTTTCCCGCGTGGAACAGTCCTCGTTGACGTGCTCCTTGTGCGGGCAGCGTTGCACCAAAACGTGCAGCAGGTGGCGCGGTGCGCGGCGTCGCTCGCGCGCTGGTCTAGTGGTTTGCGACAACTCTGGCCCTATCCCGCGCCCATCGCTCTGTCGCACGCTCGCTCATGGTGGCATGACAGGGGATGCATGATGAGCGGTCTCGGTTTGGCATTGGACGTTGCGATGGACGGGAAGGACCCGGCGTCCGGTCAGGACGTCATCCGTAGCTGACCCTGCACATGAGCGAATCCGAAAATCACTGGGAAGTCGGCACCGATATCGGTGGCACCTTCACCGACATCATCGCGATCCGGCGTGGCTCCGCGGAGGCACGGATCGCGAAGGTGCCGTCGCGCCCGCAGGCGCCCGTTCAGGCGATGCTCGAGGCCATCGAGGCGGTGGGCCTGCGCAAGAGCGAGGTCAAGCGCTTCGTCCACGGCACCACGCGCGTCACCAACGCCATCGTCGAGGGCCGGCTGCCGAAGGTGGCGCTGGTTGCGACCCAAGGCTTTGCCGACGTGCTCGAGATCGCGCGTTATCGCCGCCGCGATCTCTATCGTCTCGACATTCCGCCAAAATCGCCGCCCCTGGTGCCGCCGGAACGATGTTTCGGGCTCGCCGAGCGCCTCGATCACGAAGGTCGGGTGCTGAAGGCGCTTCAGGACGCCGAGATCGAGCGGCTGGTGGCGTGGCTGAAACAGACCGGCGTGCAGAGCGTCGCGGTGGCCCTGCTGCATGCCTATGCCAACCCGGTGCACGAAAAAATGCTCGGCGAGCGTCTCAAGGACGTCGTCGCCCATGTCTCGCTGTCGCACGAGGTCAATCCCGAGGCGCGCGAATATGAGCGGACCTCGGCAACCGTGTTCAACGCGGCCGCGATGCCGATCGCGGTGGAATATCTGAGCGAGCTGGAACAGCGGCTGCCGATCGGCCCCGGCTTGCAGGTGTTCCACTCGGCCGGCGCGATGATCCCGATTTCCGCGGTGAAGCGGCGGCCGCTGGTGATGGCGATGTCGGGCCCCGCGGCGGGCGTCTCGGCCTCCGTCAGCATCGCGCGTCAGCTCGGCACGTCGCGCATGCTGACCTTCGACATGGGCGGCACCACGACCGACGTCTGCCTGATCGTGGACGGCCAGGCCGAGATGACCGACGGCCGCATGCTCGGCGACAAGCCGCTGCGCCAGCCGATGCTCGCGGTTCATTCCATCGGTGCCGGCGGCGGATCGATCGTGCGCAACGGTCCGGGTGGCCTGACGGTCGGGCCGGAGAGCGCAGGCTCCGAGCCGGGGCCGGCCTGCTACGGCCGTGGTGGCACCGAGCCGACGATCACGGATGCCAACGCGGTGCTCGGCTATCTCAATCCCGAAACAAAACTCGGCGACCGCATCGGGATCGACATCAAGGCCGCCGCTGATGTCATCGCCCCGATCGCCCGCGCACTTGGATTGAGCCTGACCGAGACGGCGCTCGGCATCATCAAGGTCGCGAATGCCACGATGGCCCGCGCGCTTCGCCGCGTCACCGTCGAGCGCGGCATCGACGGGCGCGACTGCACGCTGCTCGCCTTCGGCGGCGGCGGCCCGATGCACGCCGCGGGCCTTGCCGATCTCTACGGGATTGCAGCGGTCGTCGTGCCCAGCGCATCGAGCGCGTTCTCGGCGCTGGGCTGCCTCACCGCCGATTTCAGCTTCCTCCAGCAGCAGACCTTTCGCGCGGCGCTCGATGGCATCGATCTCGCGCGCGTGTCGGAACGGATCGGGACGTTGATCGCCGATGCGTCGGCACCGCTCATCGCGAATGGGGTTGCGAAGGCGGAGATCCAGGTCGAGCTGGTAGCCTTGATGCGCTACGCGGCGCAGAACGACGCCATTCCGGTGCCGTTTGCACTGCCGCTCGACGTGGCGCGGCTGAAGAAGGACTTTTTGACGAGGCATCACGAGCTGTTCGGCTACGCGACCGGCGAGCCCTGCGTCATCGAGTCCGTGCGGGTGCAGGCCCGCCGCCCATCGACAACTGTCGTCAGCCGGCCGGCGACGGCGGCGAGGGCGGTGTCGTCAGGCAAGCGGAGCTGCTCGTTCGACGGCTTCCACGATATCGCGACAGCGATCATCGACCGCGCTTCGCTCACGGAGACCGTCAGCGGTCCGGCCATCATTGAGGATGCGTGGTCAACAGTGGTCGTGCCACCCGGCTGGCAAGCGAGGCCAGACGCCGCCGGCAATCTGTTCCTGACGCGGAGGGACGCATGAAGCTCGACCCGTTCGTCGTCGAAGTCATCAGGCACGGGCTTTCCGCCGCGGCCGAAGAGATGAGCCTGGTGATGACGCGCTCGGCGCGCTCGCCGCTGTTGCGCGAGGCCGGCGACCTGTCGTCCGCGATTACGGACGGTCGCGGCGGCCTGGTCGGGCAGGGTCGCGACATCCCGATCCATCTCGGCGCGATGGCCTACACCGTTCCGGAACTTCTGAAGGTCGTGCCGATCGAGACCCTGAACGACGGTGACGTGCTGATCTACAATGTCGGCGCGCTCGGCGGCAATCATCTCAACGACGTCAAGGTCGTGCGCCCCGTCTTCGTCGACAGCGAGATCGTGGCGTTCGCGGTCAGCCTCGCGCACTGGCCCGATATCGGCGGCACCTGGCCCGGCAGCTATTTTGCGAAAGCCATCGACACGTTCCAGGAGGCGATGCGCATTCCGCCGGTGCTGATCGCGACTGCGGCCGGCGTCAACGCCCCGATCGTGCAGTTGCTCAAGGCCAACGTTCGCGACCCTGAGTCCTGCGAGGGCGATCTGCTCGCGCAGATCGCGGCGACCAAGGCCGGCGAGAAGCGCATCGTCGAGCTCTGTCGCGAGCACGGCAAGGCGGTCTTCACGGCGACGCAGTCGCGCCTGCACGATCTCTCCGAGATCGAGATGCGCAAGGCGCTGCGCGCGCTGCCGGATGGCGTCTACGAAGGCGAGGATTACCTCGACGACGGCGGCGTCAACAACGCGCCGGCGCGGATCCACGTCAAGATCACCATCGCAGGCGACGAGGCGACCTTCGACCTGTCAGGAAGCTGCGACCGCGTCTCGAACTTCTGCAACACGACGCCGTTCATGGCGCGCTCGGCTGTCGCCTATGCCGCGCGCATCATGAGCGGACGCGACATGAACCAGAATGCGGGTGCACTCCGGCCCCTAACCATCATCACGCGCCCGGGCTCGATCCTGGAGCCGGGCTGGATGGCGTCGGTTGCCGCCGGCAACCACGAGACCTCCATGCGCATCGTCGACGCGATCTTCCGCGCGATGCAGGACACGATTCCCGAGCGGCTGTCGGCCGGCGGCGCGACCACCGCCGGCGTGCTGTTCTTTGCCGAACCGCGGCCGAACGGTTCCTGGAAGATGCTCTACGAGGTCCATGGCGGCGGCGAGGGCGCGCGGCACGATCGGGCCGGCATGTCGGCGACCCGCGTGCATCTGTCCAACACGTCGAACACGCCGGTCGAGGTGATCGAGGCGAGCTACGCGATCCGCCTCGAGCAGCAAGCCATTCGCCGGCAGTCCGGCGGCGCGGGGGCTCATCGCGGCGGTGACGGCTCCGTCCGCACCTATCGCATCCTCGCACCCTCGATGCACCTGACCACCTGCATCGAACGCATGGTGATTGCGCCGTTCGGCATGCGGGGCGGCGAGGCCGGCAAGGCCTGCCGCATCTCGCTGCTCCGGCGGGGCGCGAACGTTGCGATCGACGGCAAATCAAATTTGGTGTTGCAGCAGGACGATCTCGTCACGATCGAGATGTGCGGTGGCGGTGGCTGCGGCGCCGCGTCTGCGGAGTGAGGGGATTGCGATGAGCAAATTGTTGCGAACCGGGCTGAATGCGGGCGAGAGCGCACCCATGGCCGTGGTCGGCGGCGAGGGTGTCTACTTTCACCTCGCGGACGGCCGCAAGCTCATCGACGGCAGCAACACCGGCGGCGGTCTCGGGCATCGTCATCCCGCGATGGTGGAGGCGATCCGCCGCGCAGCCGATACGCCGGTCGTGAACGAAGGGTGGACCTGGGTCGGCCGCGAACAGGCCGCCGACGACCTGATGGCCACCGCGTTCAGGGGTGAAGAGGATTGGGTTGGCGCGGTCCGCTTCTGCATCAGCGGCAGCGAGGCCAACGACATGGCGCTCTCGCTCTGCCAGGCGCTGACGCAGCGTTCGGCACTGGCAACGCGCGAGCGCGCCTATCACGGCATCACCGGCCTGTCGCGCAGCATGACCGTGCAGCCGCAATGGCATGGCGGGCTGGCGGTGCACTCAGGCGGCTCGCAGCTGCCGGCTCCGATGGCGCCGGTACGGATTTTGGCAGCGCCGGATGGCGCGATCTACGGCGCGCCGGCCAACAATACGCCGCCGAGCGAATATCTCGCGGATGCCCCGCGCCTGCTCTCCGACACGGCGGCGACGATCATCGACTACACGCAAGGTGGCATCTATTACGACGGCGCCTATCAGGACGAGGTGGCGCGCTGCGCGCGGCAGGCGGGCTCGTACTGGATTGCGGACGAGGTCGTGACCGGCGCGGGGCGCGCGGGACGCTGGTTCGCATTTCAGGGAGCCGAAAGCCGCCCCGACATCGTCACGCTCGGGAAGTCGCTCGGCGGCGGCGCGGCAGCGGTGGCCGCAGTCGTGGTGTCGAAAGATATCGTCGAGCGGCTCAAGGGCACGAGCTGGCAGAATTACGGCACGCTGCGCGGTCATCCCATCAGCATGGCCGCCGTCAGCGCCTATTTGAAGGTCGTCGGCGACGACAGGATTTTGGATCACGTAGCGAGCCTCGAAAAGCTGTTCACCCGCCGCCTGCTCGCGATCGCGCAGAAACATCCGAGCGTGCAGCGCGTGGCGGGGCAGGGACTGCACTGGACGGTCGAGCTGCACGGTCCGGACTGGCGCACTTGGCATGCCGACACCACCGAGGTGCCGATCGCCTCGCGTGTGGCGGAGCGAGCGCTGGAGGCCGGCGCGGTGATCGGCACCAGCGGCGAGCAGACCTCACTGTTCCTGGCGCCGCCGCTGGTTATCTCCGAGCGCGAGGCTACGCTGCTGCTCGATGCGCTCGACCACGGCCTCGATATTGCCGACGAGGAGCACGGGTGAGCGCGGACCACGCAACACCCCATCGCTCGCCGGCCTGGCCGGCGGATGAGCCCTGGCATCTCGCGATGCCGGAGGGGACCCTTTACGACGCGCTGGCACGCGCGGCGAATGACCGGCCGTCCCATTCGGCGACGGTATTCTACGGCGCGAGCCTGAGCTACGCGGAGCTGCGCGAGCGCGTCGACGCCTTGGCGGGTTTCCTGCAGGGTGCTTGCGGCGTGAAGCGTGGCGACCGCGTCATGATCGCGCTTCAGAATTCGCCGCAATATGTCATCGCCTATTATGCGGTGATGCGGGCGGATGCCGTGATCGTGCCGGTCAACCCCATGAACAGGACCGTCGAGATCGCGTATTTGGCATCGGACAGCGGCGCCAGGGTTGCGATCCTCGGCAGCGATTTGGGCGACGTGTTTGCGCCGTTGGTGGGTAACGCCATCACTCATGCGATCGTCGCGCAGTATCGCGACGAGGTTCCGGTCGCGCCCCCCTATACGCTGCCGTCCTGCGTGACCGAAGCGTCGACGGAGGTGCCGTCGTCGCCGGGCTGGCATTCCTGGTCGAACGCAATCGCGCAAGGCTTGCGGCCCGGCGCAATGACCGCGGGGCCGGACGATCTGATGATCCTGCCCTATACGTCGGGCACGACAGGCAAGCCCAAGGCCTGCATGCACAGCCATCGCAGCGCGCTGTTCACCGCGGTGCTGCAGGCCCGCTGGTACGGGCTCGGCGGCGGCGATGTGATGACCGGCTTCATGCCGCTGTTCCACGTCGCGGGCATGCAGGGCTCGATGAATGCGGCGATGGTGACGGGCGCCACGCTGCTGCTGATGGCGCGGTGGGACAAGGATCTGCTGCCCGATCTGTTCGAGACCTATGGCGTGACGTTCTGGAACGCAGCCCCGACCATGATCGTCGACGTCCTCGCAAGCGCCCGGTTCCGCGACCGGTGTTTTGCGAAGCTGAAGGTGCTGACAGGCGGCGGCGCTGCGATGCCGGCGGCGGTGGCCGAGCGGCTGAAGGGACGCTTCGGCCTCGATTTCGTCGAGGGCTACGGCATGACCGAGACCATGTCGCCGACGCACCTCAACCCGATGGCTGCGCCGAAGCGGCAGTGCCTCGGCATCGCCGTGCAGGAGACGGATGCAAGGATCGTCGATCCCGAGAGCCTGATCGAGCTGGACGACAACGTGGTCGGTGAGATCGTCGTGCACGGGCCGCAGGTGCTGCAAGGCTACTGGAACCGCCCGCAGGCCGACGCTGAGGCGTTCATCGAACTCTCAGGCAAACGGTTCCTGCGCACGGGCGATCTCGGTTATCGCGATGCCGACGGCTTTTTCTTTGCGGTGGACCGCCTCAAGCGGATGATCAATGTCAGCGGCTTCAAGGTGTGGCCGGCGGAGGTGGAGGCGGCGATGTACCAGAACCGCGCCATCAGGGAGTGCTGCATCGTCTCTGCGCCGGACGATTATCGCGGCGAGACCGTCAAGGCCCTGGTGGTGCTGGACGAGGCGATGCGCGCGACGACATCGGCGGACGACATCGTTGGCTGGGCGCGCGGTGCCATGGCGAGCTACAAGGCGCCGCGCGCCGTGGTCTTTGTCGATTCCCTGCCGCGCACCGCGAGCAACAAGATCAACTGGCGTCTTCTTCAGGATGCCGAATGGGGGCGGACCGCATGAGGTGTGCCCGGCTGGAAATTCGGTGCGAGGCTGCGTTATGCTGCGCGCGTCAGACAATCATCGAAGCTGCGGCTTCGCCCAAGAGATCACCAGGAAATCGCTGATGCGTATCGTCAATGTTGCCGCCGCCCAGATGGGCCCGATTCAGAAAGCCGACAGCCGCGAGGCCGTGGTCAAGCGCATGATCGCGCTGATGGACGAAGCCAAGGCCAAGGGCGCCGACCTGATCGTCTATCCGGAACTGGCGCTGACGACGTTCTTCCCACGCTGGTACGTGGAGGACCGGGCCGAGTTCGACAACTGGTTCGAGCGCGAGATGCCGAGTGCGGCAACGAAACCGCTGTTCGAGCGCGCTGCGCAGCATCGGATGGCGATGAATTTCGGCTATGCGGAGCTGACACCCGACGGCCATCACTTCAACACCGCTGTTCTCACCGACAAGTCTGGCAAGATCGTCGGCAAATATCGCAAGGTCCATCTGCCGGGCCACGTGGAATACGACACCAAGCGCTCCCACCAGCACCTGGAGAAGCGCTATTTCGAGCCGGGCGATCTCGGCTTCAGGGTCTGGCGCGAGCTGGGCGGCATCATCGGCATGGCCATCTGCAACGACCGGCGCTGGCCCGAGACCTATCGCGTCATGGGCCTGCAGGGCGTCGAGATGGTGCTGATCGGCTACAACACACCCTCCGTGAATGCGGAGAAGAGCGAGGAGGGCGTCGAGAAGCGCCTGTTTCACAACCGCCTCTCGGTGCAGGCCGGCGCCTATCAGAATGCGACCTGGGTGGTCGCGGTGGCCAAGGCCGGCAATGAGGATGGACATCCGCTGTTCGGCGGCAGCCTGATCGTCGATCCCAATGGCGAGATCGTCGCCGAGGCGAGGACGGAGGACGACGAGGTTCTGGTTCACGCTTGCGACCTCGATGCCACCGTTTTCGGCAAGACCACGATCTTCGATTTTGCCCGGCATCGCCGCATCGAGCATTATGGCCTGATCACCAGCCAAACCGGCGCGGTGCCGCCGCCGGGGAAGTGACGTCGATGGCAGGCAAGGACTCATCGGGCATTCCCCTGCGCGAGCTCGATCCGCGCGATCGCTACAAGCTGCTCTGCGGCGTGGTGGTGCCGCGGCCGATCGCGCTGGTGACGACGCTGGACGAGAACGGGGTGGTGAATGCCGCGCCGTTCAGCTTCTTCAACGTCTTCTCCGAGAGTCCTGCGCTGATCGTGCTGGGGCTTCAGCACAAGCCGGATCACAGCCCGAAGGACACGACCCGCAACATCCATCGCGACGGCGAGTTCGTGGTTCACATGGTGGATGAGGCGCTGTCGGGAGCGATGAACGACTGCGCGGTCGATTTTCCCTCCGGCGACAGCGAGGTCGTCGCGACCGGGCTTGCCACGCTGCCCTCCATCGATGTGAAGGTGCCGCGCCTTGCCGCGGCGCCCTTCGCGCTGGAATGCCGCCGCCACGTCGTGATGACCTTCTCGCCCGATCGCGAGCTTTTGGTCGGCGAGGTGCTCAGGATTCACGCCCGCGAAGGCCTCGTCGACGAGGCCAACATGTATGTCGATCTCGACGCCTACCGGCCGATCGGCCGCATGTTCGGCAATCTCTACACGACGCAGCGGGATACGTTCGCGCTCGTGCGCGAGAGCCACGCGCAATGGCTCGCGCGGCAGGACGCCAAAGAGCCGAAGGACGCCTAGTGAGCCGAGAACTGCACCGTACCCAGTGCCATGGTGACGGCCGCCTGTGTCGGGTCGATCACGGGAATACGAAGCGCGTCTTCCAGCGGGCGGCGATGGCGCGCCATGCCGGCGCAGCCCATCACGATGGCGCGGGCGCCGTCCTCGTCGCGCAGCGCGCGGCCGATGTCGATCATCTTGGCCAGCGTGCCTTCGCCCGAGGCGGTTTCCGCAACGCTCATGTTGAGCGGCCGTTCGCCGGCGAGGCGGTCGGTCAGGCCCATCTGCCTGAGATAGCGCATGTGTCGGGGGATCGAGCGCTGGGCAATGGCGATGACGCCAAACGTCTCTGCGCGGGCCAGCGCCGTCAGCACGCCGCACTCGGCGATGCCGAACACCGGCCGGTCGGTGCCCTCGCGGCAGACCTGAAGACCGGGGTCGCTGTAGCAGGCGATGACGAAGGCAGCCGAGCTGTTGTCGCTTTCCACCAGCCGGCGCAGCGGCATCGCGACGCCGTCGACGTCGGCCTGGCTTTCAATGCCGAATGGACCCTCGGCCAGGCTCTGGCAGACCAGTTCCGGCCCGCTCTCGAAACCGAGCGGCTTCAAGGCATCTTCCAGCCCTTGCGTCACCGCGGGATTGGAGTTCGGATTGATAACGAGAATGCGTGGCCGGGGCATGCTGGTCTTTCTACGAAATTGCGATCACGTGCCTCAAGCCTATCACGGAGTGCCTCATGACTGAACCCACCTACGACCTGATCATTCGCGGCGGCCGCGTCGCGACCACAACGGATGTGTTCGAGGCCGACGTCGCCATCTCCGGCGAGACCATCGCAGCCGTCGGTCGCGGCCTTCCGGCGGCCAAGCGCGAGATCGACGCGCGCGGCAAGCTGGTGCTGCCTGGCGGCGTCGACAGCCACGCCCATATCGAGCAATTGTCCGCGGCCGGCATCATGAATGCCGATACGTTCGAGAGTGCGACCGTCTCAGCCGCGTTCGGCGGCACCACCACGGTGATCCCGTTCGCCGCCCAGCACGTCGGCATGAAGCTGCCGCAGGTGGTGGAGGACTATCACGCGCTGGCGAAGAAGGGCGCGGTGATCGACTACGCCTTTCACATGATCATTGCCGACGCGACCAGGGAGACGGTCGAGGAGCACATTCCCGCGCTGGTCAAGCAGGGGCATGCGTCGATCAAGATCTTCATGACCTATGACCGGCTCAAGGTCGACGACGAGCCGCTGCTCGACATCCTCCTCGCCGCGCGGCAGTCTGGCGCGATGCTGTGCGCGCACGCCGAAAACCACGGCATCATCGCCTGGATGGTGAAGCGCCTGCTCGCGCGCGGCTACACGCTGCCGAAGTACCACGCGGTCAGCCACGCCCGCGTGTCGGAAGCCGAAGCCTTCACCCGGCTGATCGGCATGGCGGCGCTGATCGACCAACCGATCATGATCTTCCATGTCTCGACCGCCGAGGGCGCCAAGGTGATCCGCGACTCGCGCGGGCAGGGGCTCAAGGTGTTCGCCGAGACCTGTCCGCAATACCTGTTCCTGACCGCCGCCGATCTCGACAAGCCGGGCGCGGACGGCGCCAAATGGATGTGCAGTCCGCCGCCGCGCACGCATTCCGACCAGGAGGCGCTGTGGCAGGCGCTGTCGCTCGGCGATCTCCAGACCATCTCGTCGGATCACGCACCCTATCGCTTTGACGAAACCGGCAAGCTGCGCGCGGGGCCCAATCCCAACTTCAAGCAGGTCGCCAACGGCCTGCCGGGACTGGAGCTGCGGCTGCCGCTGCTGTTCGACGCCATGGTGTCGAAGGGGCGGCTGGGCCTGGAAAAGTTCGTCGAGCTGACTTCGACCGCGCCGGCCAGGATCTACAATCTGCATCCGCGCAAGGGCTCGATCGCGGTCGGCGCCGACGCCGATATCGCGATCTGGGATCCCAACCGCGAGACCGTGATCGCCGACGAGATGATGCACGATCTTGCCGGCTACACGCCGTTTGCAGGCCGCAAGCTCAAGGGCTGGCCTGTGTCGGTGTTGTCGCGCGGCCGCGTGATCATCGACGGCAATAAGTGCCTGGCGAGCGCCGGCAGCGGCAAGTTCCTCGCGCGCAGCGGCGGTGAGGCGGCCAAGCCCACCGGCCGGCTCGTCGCCGACATGGATCCGGAGCGGAATTTTGGAGCGAAGCTGCTGTGACGGTGGATCGCTCCCGATGAAGATCGTCATCTTCGGCGGCACCGGCTTTGTCGGCCTCAATCTCGCGGAGGTGTTGCTCGCGCGCGGTCATGACGTGACGCTGTATGACCGCAAGCAATTGCCGCCGGGAGCGGAACGATCCTTTGTCGATTACCGGGACCGGCTCACGGTTGTTCAGGGCGAGATCACGGACGTCGAGAGGATCGACGCGCTCGTCAAGCAGGGCTTTGATACGATCGTTCTCGGGGCCGCCATAACTGCCGGGGACCAGCTCGAACGGTCCACCACCTCGAGCATCCTCGAGATCAACGTGATGGCTCAAATACCGATCTTGAGCGCAGCGATCCGTCGTGGCGTTCGACGCGTGGTCAACCTCTCGTCCGCGTCCGCCTACGGTGCGGCGGGACAGCGCTATTCGGTATTGGACGAGGAGACGCCGTGCGATCCCGTCTCGTTCTACGCGATCAGCAAGTTCACCTCGGAGCGCTCGGTGGCACGGCTGGCCGAGCTATGGGGCGGCGATTTCCTCAGCGTCCGTCTGAGCGCCGTGTTCGGTCCGTGGGAGCGGATCGGAAAGGTACGCGACACGCCGAGCCTCCAGTTCCAGATTCTGGCCGAGTTCGCTCGCGGCGAACCGGCCCTCATGCCGGGACCCGGGATCAAGGATTGGATCTACGCTCCGGATGCGGCGGAAGCCGTGGCGGTGCTGATCGAAGCCGAGCGGCCGCGCCACCGGCTCTACAACATCTCGACCGGCGAGGCATGGTCGGCCCTGCAATGGGGCGAGGCCTTTGTGGCGCTGCACCCCGGCCTGCAATGCCGGCTGGCGGCGCCGGGCGAGAAGACGTTCATCAGGCTGCACGGCGCCGATCGCGCGCCGCTGTCGGTCAAGCGGATGGCCGATGAATTCGGCTGGCGTGCGCGGTTCGGCTGTGCGGAGTCCGCGGCTGCCATGAGCGCTTGGTGGATGCAGCACAAGGAGGCGATCTGATGCGGCTGCAGGGGCGCACGGCCATCATCACCGGCGCGGGCTCGGGCATCGGCCGCGCCAGTGCAAAGCTTTTTGCGGAAGAGGGCGCCCAACTTGCTTTGGTCGATCGCGATGCCGCAGGTCTTCAGGAAACGCTGAGCCTCGTGCGCGAGGCAACGACGCATGTCGGCGACGTCGGTGATGCCGGTTTCGCCGAGAGCGTTGTCGGTGATGTCGTAGCGCGGCATGGACGGCTCGACATCTTGATGACCGCGGCCGGCTTCTCCTGCGGCGGCACGGTGCTGACGACGAGCCCGGACGATTGGGACGCGGTGTTCCGCGCCAATGTCGGCGGCACCTGGCTGTGGGCGCGGGCCGCCGTGCCTCACATGCAGCGGCAGAACAGCGGCTCGATCATCACGCTGGCGTCGCAGCTCGCGATTGCCGGCGGCAAGGGCAACAGCGCCTATATCGCCGCCAAGGGCGCGATCGTCAGCCTGACGCGGACGATGGCGGTGGATTTCGCCACCGACGGCATTCGTGTCAACGCGATCGCACCGGGCGCGATCGACACGCCAATGCTCCGCCGCAGCTTTGCCCGTCACGCCAATTCGGACGAGGTGCGCGAAGCCTCCCGCAGCCGCCATGCCATGAAGCGCTTCGGCCAGGCGGAGGAAATCGCGCAGACGGCGCTGCATCTCGCCAGCGATGCGTCCTCGTTCACGACAGGCACCGTGATGGTGGTCGACGGAGGCTGGCTCGCGGCATGAGTGACGCGCTGACAGAGCTCGAAGCCGATATTCGCGCCGATCTCGCCATGATCGCGCATCCGGGCGCGGCGTGGCTCGACCCGAAGATCGGGCCTGATGGCAAGCCGGCGCTGGACGTGCTCATCATCGGTGCCGGCCAATCCGGCATCGCCATCGGCTTCGGTCTGATGCGCTCCCGCGTCAGCAACATCCTGCTGCTCGACAAGGCCGCGGAGGGGAAGGAGGGCCCGTGGCTCACCTATGCCCGCATGCCGACGCTGCGCAGCCCGAAGGACTACACCGGCCCGGACCTCGATATTCCCAGCCTGACCTACCAGTCCTGGCACGAAGCCCGCTTCGGCAAGCAGAGCTGGCAGGAGCTCGGCCTGATCGAACGCGGTCATTGGGCCGAGTATCTGCTCTGGCTGCGGCGCACGATCGGATTGCCGGTGCGCAACGGTTGCGAGCTTCTCGATATCGCGCCGGCGTCCAATGGCCTGCTCGCCGCCCGCGTAAAACGTGCAGACGGAGTCGAGACGCTTTATGCGCGCAAGATCGTGCTGGCGACGGGGCAGGAGGGGATGGGCGACTGGATAATCCCGGAGCAGTTGCGTGATCTGCCTGCGAGTTCGGTCGCGACCGTCGCCGACGACATCGATTTCGAAAAGCTTCGCGGCAAGCGGGTTGCCGTGATCGGCGCTGGCGCATCCGCCTTCGACAACGCGGCGACCGCGCTGGAGGCGGGCGCCGCCGAGGTGCATCTGCTGTGCCGCCGCGCGCAGATCCAGGTGATCCAGCCCTATCGCTGGCTGACCTTTCGCGGCTTCCTGCGCCATCTCAGCGATCTCGACGATGCCTGGCGCTGGCGTTTCATGCGCACCATCCTCGAAATGCGGGAAGGCTTTCCGCAGCCGACCTATGATCGCTGCGCGCGTCATGCCAAGTTCACATTGCACGAGGGCGCGCCGGTTGAGGCGGCCCGGGAGACGGGCAAAGGCGTCGAATTGCAGACGCCGCGCGGCGCTATCGCGGCGGATTTCGTCATCTGCGGCACCGGGATCGACATGAACTTTGCCGGGCGCGGCGAGCTCAGCGGGTTTGCCGGCAACATCGCGACCTGGGCCGACCGCTATCAGCCGCCGGAGGGCGAGCGCAACCAACGGCTCGGCCGCTTTCCCTATCTCGCCGATGATTACGCCTTCACCGAGCGCGTAGCCGGCGAGACGCCGTGGATTTCCGACATCCATCTCTTCGCCATCGCCTCCTCCATGAGCTTCGGCCCGTCGGGATCGTCGATCAACGCGATGACGACCGCCGTCCCGAAGCTGGTCCACGGCCTGACGCGCGGCCTGTTCCGCGCCGATGTTGCGCGGCATTGGGCTTCGCTCAGCGCCTATGACGTGCCGCAGGCCGTGGTCACGCGACCGGCGCGAAGATCGGGGGAAACGCGATGATCATCCATGCGCCGCCGCGACGAAGCCTCCCCAACAGCGCACCATGAGACTGGCGCGCAACTTGCTTGTTTCTTAACCTGCCTTGCTGGCGTTCTCTTTCGAAATTCAGGGAAAAACGAATGCGTTTTGTGTCTTTCAGGCCGGCATCCTCCGTGCTCGCCACTGTCGCGCTTCTGCTCATCGCGAACGCGCCTTCGCAGGCCCAAACCAGGGCGGAAACGCTGCGCTATGTGACGGGCGCATCCGTCAACACGCTCGATCCCAACATCCCCGGCTCGACGCGCGAGTCCTTCGCGCTGAGCATGAGCACCTACGACCGGCTGGTGGCGTTCGGCCGCAAGCAGCTCAACGGCAAATGGGTGTTCGATCTCGACACGATCACCGGCGAGCTTGCCGAATCCTACGACGTCAGTCCCGATGGACTGAAGCTCACCTTCCGCCTGCGCAAGGACGCCAAGTTCCAGGACGGCTCGCCCGTGACGGCCGAGGACGTGAAATGGTCGCTCGACCGCTGCGTCACCGCGCCGATCCTCGGCAAGGCGCAGCTCCTGACCGGCTCCTTGACGTCGGCCGACCAGTTCAAGGTGATCGATCCGCTCACCATCGAGGTGACGCTGCCGAAGCCCGACAAGCTCGCGCTGCCGAATTTGGCGACCGTCTATCCCATGATCATCAACTCGAAGTTGGCGAAAGAGCATGCGACCGCGGATGATCCCTGGGCCACCGCCTGGCTCAAGGAGCACACCGCCGGCAGCGGCGCCTATGTGGTCGAGACTTTCAAGCCGGGCGAGCAGGTCATCCTCAAGCGCGACGAAGCCTGGAACCGCGGTTCGGCCAACAAGCCCGCCTTCTTCAAGCGCGTGATCGTGCAATCCGTGCCGGAACCGGCGACCCGCGCCAACCTGGTCGAGCGCGGCGATGCCGACATCGTCGTCGATCTCCAGGCCAGCGACGTGCAGTCGCTCGAGGCCAAGGGCAAGCTCAAGGTGATCTCGACGCCGCAATACAATGCGATCACCTTCGTCTCGATGAACAACCAGATCCCGCCCTTCGATAACGTCAATGTCCGCCGCGCCATCGCCTTTGCGCTGCCCTATGACGACATGTTCAAGGCCGCGCTGTTCGGCCGCGGCGCGCCGCTGTTCGGCGCGACCTGGGCGGACGGCAAGCCGGCGAACGGCATCTATCCGTTCCAGGCGCCGGTGAAGACCGATCTCGACAAGGCCCGCGAATATCTCAAGGCCGCCGGCCTTCCCGAAGGTTTTGCCACCACGTTCAGCTTCAATGTCGGCCAGGCCTCGACGGCCGAGCCGATGGCTTCGCTGGTGAAGGAATCGCTTGCGAAGATCGGGATCAAGGTCGACATTCAGAAGCTGCCGGATGCGCAGATGTCGACGCAGATCAACGAGAAGAAGCTGCCGTTCTTCACCGAGGGTATCGTCGCCTGGCTGCCCTCGACCGACTATTTCTACCGCAACTTCTACACCGGCAATCAGCGCTGGAATTACAGCTCCATCAACAATCCCGAGATCGCCGCGATCGCGCAGGAAGCCCGCTTCGAGCCTGATAAGGCCAAGTACGAGGAGGACGGCCGCAAGCTCAACGCGATTCATTTCAGCGAGATGCCGCAGATCCCGCTGTGGCAGCCCAACCAGGACGCGGTGATGGCGTCGTCGATCGAAGGCTATACCTACGAGTTCCATCGCCAAGTGGATTATCGCGACGTCAGCCGCAAGTGAGATCGGCAAACGAGAGAGGCTCTGAATGGTGATGACCGGACTTGGCGCAACGATGGTGCGGGCGGGCAGGCGGCTTCTGTCGTCGCTGCCGGCGCTGTTCGGCGTGCTGGTCTTCACCTTTCTCCTGATGCGCGTCCTGCCCGGTGATCCCGCGGTGTTCTTCGCCTCGGGACCCAATGCCGGCAAGGAGGAGATCGAGCAGATCCGCAAGCAGATGGGGCTCAACAGGCCGGTGCCGGAGCAGCTCGTGTACTATCTCTCCGACATCGGCCACGGCAATCTCGGCCGCTCCATGATGACCGGGCAGCCCGTGCTGAAGGATTTGCGCGAGCGGCTGCCGGCCTCGCTCGAGCTCACCTTCACCGCGCTCCTGATCGCATTGATCGCGGCGGTGCCGCTCGGCGTCGTCGCGGCGCTGCGGCCGGGATTGATCGTCGATCACGGCGTGCGGCTGTTCTGCGCGCTCGGCGTCTGCGTGCCGACTTTCGTCTCGGGCCTGCTGCTGATCTATGTCTTCTATTATCTGCTCGGGCTTGCGCCTGATCCCACCGGGCGGATCGACGTCTTCACCTCGCTGCCGCCGCAGCGCACCGGCTTTCTGTCGATCGATTTCCTGCTGGCCGGCGATTTCGAGGGCTGGTGGGCGGCCTGCAAGCAGCTGGTCCTGCCGGCCGTGAGCATGGCCCTGTTCGTCATCGCGCCGCTGGCACGGATCACGCGCGCCTCGATGTTGGTGTCGCTCGGCAGCGATTTCGTGCGCACCGCGCGCTCGGTCGGACTGTCCTGGCGCAAGGTCGTCGTCACCTACGCGCTGCGCAACGCGATCCTTCCCGTCATCACAATCGCCGGCATCGTGTTCTCGACCATGCTGGGCGCCAACGTCCTGGTGGAGAAAGTGTTCTCCTGGCCGGGCGTTGCCTCCTACGCGCTCGATGCGCTGCTGTCCTCCGACTATGCGCCGGTGCAGGGCTTCGTGCTGCTGATGGCGAGCCTGTTCGTGCTGGTCAATCTGGTGGTCGATGTCTGCTACGGCATCGCCGATCCCAGGGTGTCGATCGAATGACCAGCGCCACTCTCCGTCATTCGGTCTGGATCCTGCGCGGCAATCCGCTCTCGGCCGTCGCCGCGACCGGCGTTCTGCTATTCATCCTGGTTGCGATCTTCGGCCCCTGGATCGTGCCTTACGATCCCGTGGCCTCCAACGTTTCGGAAGCGCTGCTGCCGCCGAGCGCGGCGCACATCGCCGGCACCGACCAGCTCGGGCGCGACGTGTTCAGCCGCCTCGTCATCGCGGCGCGGCTCGATCTCGCCATAGCAGTCTCGGCAGTGGGCATATCCTTCGCGATCGGTGCCGTCGTCGGCTCGTTTTGCGGCTATGCCGGCGGCAGGCTCGATCGTGGCGTCGGCCGCTTCGTCGACGTCATGATGGCCTTTCCGCTGTTCGTGCTGGCGATGGCGATGGTCGCGGCCCTCGGCAACCGGATCGAGAATATCGTGATCGCGACCGCGATCATCAACCTTCCCTTCTACATCCGCTTCGCGCGGGCCGAGGTCAACGTCCGGCGCAATGTCGGCTGGGTCGAGGCCGCGCGCGCCTGCGGCGAGAGCCATTTCTCGGTGGTGCTGCGCTTCCTGCTGCCGAACATCCTGCCGGCGATGGCGGTGCAGATCTCGCTCAACCTCGGCTGGGCCATTCTGAATGCGGCCGGCCTGTCCTTCATCGGCCTTGGCGTCAAGCCGCCGACGCCGGAATGGGGCATCATGGTCGCGGAGGGCGCGCGCTTCATCTCGACCGGACGGTGGTGGCTGGTGGCCTTCCCGGGCCTCGCGCTGATGCTCGCCGTGCTCTGCTTCAATCTGCTCGGTGACGGGATGCGGGACATTCTCGATCCCCGCATGCGCACATGAGCGAAGAGCTGCTCAGGATCGACGATCTCCACGTCTCGTTCTCGACGCGGCGCGGCATGGTCG
Source organism: Bradyrhizobium sp. CCBAU 11361 (assembly GCF_028128935.1). NCBI lineage: Bacteria > Pseudomonadati > Pseudomonadota > Alphaproteobacteria > Hyphomicrobiales > Nitrobacteraceae > Bradyrhizobium > Bradyrhizobium sp. CCBAU 11361. The sequence continues at coordinate 237,339 of NZ_LBJZ01000001.1, read as the reverse complement.
AGGCCGTGCGCGGCGTGACGCTCACGGTCAAGGCCGGCGAGATGCTCGGCCTCGTCGGCGAGAGCGGCTCGGGCAAGTCGGTCACCGGTTTTGCGACCACGCGGCTGCTGGATGCGGCCGGGCGCGTCACCGGCGGCAAGATCCTGTTTCGCGGGCAGGACGTGACAAAACTCCGGGGCGACGATCTCCGTCAGCTCCAGGGCGCCGCGATGTCGATGATCTTCCAGAATCCGCGGGCGGCGCTCAATCCGATCCGGGCGATCGGCTTGCAGATCGCGGATGCGATCCTCACGCATAAGCGGATATCGAAGGACGCCGCGCGCGCCGAGGCGCTGGAGCTGCTGCGCGCCGTCCAGATCCGCGACCCCGAGACGCGGATGAACGCCTATCCGCACGAGCTCTCCGGCGGCATGTGCCAGCGCGTCATGATCGCGATCGCGATCTCCTGCAATCCCGCGCTGCTGATTGCCGACGAGCCGACCACCGGCCTCGACGTCACCACGCAGAAGGTGGTGATGGACCTGCTGGCCGACATCGCCGCTGCGCGGGGCATGGCGACGATCCTGATCACGCACGATCTCGGGCTCGCGGCCCGCTATTGCCGCCGCATCGCGGTGATGGAGCGTGGACGCATCGTCGAGGAGGCTGGTCCCAGGACGCTCTTCTCCACGCCGCAGCACGCCTACACCAGGCGCCTCGTGGCGGCATCGCCGACCGCGACGTCGCGGATCGAGGATCTCGTGACGGAGGAGGAGCGGGAGCGCCAGGCGACGTTTGTCAGCAAGCCCAGGCCCGAGCCCGCGCACGGGACGCCGCCGCTGCTGGAGGTGCGCAAGCTTGCGAAACGTTTCGACCAGGGTTCTGCGGCGGTCGCGGACTTCTCGATGACGATGGCCGGCGGCGAGAGCGTCGGCCTCGTCGGCGAGTCCGGCTCGGGCAAGAGCACGACGTCGCGGATGATCTGCCGCCTGATCGATCCGAGCGAGGGCGACATCGTCTTCGACGGGCAGTCGATCGGCCATGTGGCGTCGCGCGATTTTCACCGCTCGCCCTTGCGCAAAGACATTCAAATGGTCTTCCAGGACCCGAACGAGAGCCTCAACCCGCGCTTCACCGCCTTCGACTGCATCGCCCATCCCCTGATGCGGCTCGGCGGCATGCGGGCAGGCGACGCGCTGCGCACGCGGGTCGAGGAATGTGCCGAGCGCGTGGGACTGCCGCTCGATCTCTTGCCGCGATTTCCGCACCAGCTCTCCGGCGGCCAGAAGGCGCGCGTCGGCATTGCGCGCGCCATCGCGTGCCGGCCCCGCCTTCTGGTGCTGGACGAGCCGACCGCCGCGCTCGACGTCTCCGTGCAGGCGGTGGTGCTGCAACTGCTCGACCGGTTGCGGCGCGAGAACGACATCGCGCTGCTGTTCGTCAGCCACGATCTCAACGTCGTGCGCATGCTCTGCGATCGTACCATCGTGCTGCGCAATGGCGGCATCGTGGAACAGGGCGAGAGCCGGGCGCTGTTCGACAATCCGAAGACCGACTACACGCGCAAGCTGGTCGAGGCGATCCCCCATATCGAGACCGGGCCGACGCTGGCGGCGGCGCTTTGAGGCCAGGATCGTCCAAAATGGCGGTGAGATCCCGCTGGCGAAGGCCTGGTTACTGGCATACCATTTGCACGCCAATGGGCTTCGGTTTCACCTGCTCTTGGCCAATGATTGGCCGGCATCACGGCATTACTGGGAGGACTTAATGGATCGCAGGACCGTATTGAAGGGACTGGCTGGCGCGAGCGGTCTGGCATTGACGGGTGGCCTTTCGGCCCCGGCGATCGCCCAGGGCGCAGCGGGGCGCACCCTGCGCTTCGTGCCGCAGGCCAACCTCGCCAATTTCGACCCGATCTGGGGCACGCAATATGTCGTGCGCAACGCCGCGGCGATGGTCTGGGACACGCTTTACGGCGTCGATTCATCGCTCCAGCCGCAACGTCAGATGGTCGAGTCCGAGGAAGTCACCGACGACGGTATGACCTGGACGTTCAAGCTCCGATCAGGGCTCAAATTCCATGACGGCGAGCCGGTGCTGAGCAAGGACGTCGTCGCGAGCCTTGTGCGCTGGTCGGCGCGCGATCCGATGGGGCTCATGATCAAGGCGCTCCAGCAGGAGTTGACCGCCGTCGATGACCGCACCTTCAAGTTGGTGCTCAAGCAGCCCTTCCCGAAGCTGCTCTATGCGCTCGGCAAGAACAACTCGCCGTGCGCCTTCATCATGCCGGAGCGGATTGCGCAGACCGATCCGTTCAAGCAGATCACCGACTATGTCGGCTCCGGGCCGATGAAGTTCGCCAAGGGCGAATGGGTGCCCGGCGCGAAAGCGGTGTTCGAGAAGTTCGCCGACTACGCGCCGCGTCAGGAAAAGTCCTCGTGGCTTGCCGGCGGCAAGCAAATGCTGGTCGACCGCATCGAGTGGGTGGTGATGCCGGATCCGGCCACCGCGGCTGCCGCGTTGCAGAATGGCGAGATCGACTGGTGGGAGAATCCGATCGCGGACCTCGTGCCGGTCCTGAAGAAGAACAAGAACATCAGCGTCGATATCGGCGATCCGCTCGGCAATGTCGGCTCGTTCCGCATGAACTTCCTGTATCCGCCCTTCAACGACGTGCGGGCGCGGCGCGCGGTGCTGTTGGCGCTGAGCCAGGAAGACTACATGCGCGCGATCGTCGGCGACGACACCGCGCTCTGGAAACCGCTGCCGGGCTACTTCACGCCGGATACGCCGCTCTACACGGAAGTGGGCGGTGAGATCCTGAAGGGCAAGCGCGATCTCGACGCGGCCAAGAAGCTGCTCGCCGAGAGCGGCTATTCCGGCCAGCCGGTGACGTGTCTCGTGGCGCAGGACCAGCCGATCACCAAGGCGATGGGCGATGTGACCGCGGACCTCCTGAAGAAGCTCGGCATGAATGTCGATTTCGTCGCGACCGACTGGGGTACGGTCGGCTCCCGTCGTGCGCAGAAGACGCCGCCGGGACAGGGCGGCTGGAACATGTTCCACACCTGGCATGCGGGTGCGGACTGCATCAATCCGGCCCCGTACACCGCCATTCGCGCCAACGGCGACAAGGCCTGGTTCGGCTGGCCCACCAGCGCCGGCACCGAAAAGGAGGTCACATCCTGGTTCGAGGCCAAGAACCTCGACGAGGAAAAGGCCACCATCAACCGCCTCAACAAGGCGGCGATGGATGACGTCGTCTATGCGCCGACCGGCTTCTTCCTGAGCTACACGGCGTGGCGCAAGAACGTCTCCGGCATCACAAAGGGGCCGTTGCCGTTCTTCTGGGGCGTATCGAAGTCCGCATGATCGTGCACTGAAGTCAGATGCTCTCCTACATCCTCCGTCGCATCGTCGCGACCTTGCCGGTGATGGCAATCGTCGCGCTGTTCGTGTTCAGCCTGCTTTACATCGCGCCGGGTGATCCGGCCGTGGTGATCGCGGGCGATCAGGCAAGCCCGGAGGATGTGGAGCGCATCCGCCAGAGCCTCGGTCTCGACCGGCCGTTCCTGATCCAGTTCGGAAGCTGGGTCTGGCGCATCCTGCACGGCGATCTCGGCACCTCGATCTTCACCAATCTGCCGGTCTCGACGATGATCGGGCAGCGTCTCGGACCGACGCTGTCGCTGATGATCGTCACGCTGCTGCTCACGATCGTGGTCGCGGTGCCGCTCGGCGTGGTGGCGGCGTGGAAGGCCGGCAGCCTGATCGACCGCGTCATCATGGGCTTTGCCGTGTTCGGCTTCTCGCTGCCCGTCTTCGTGGTCGGCTACATGCTTGCCTACATCTTCGCGCTCGAACTGGAATGGCTTCCGGTGCAGGGCTACACGCCGCTTGCCCAGGGCTTTTGGCCCTGGCTGGAGAATTTGATTCTGCCGGCGGTCGCGCTCGGCTGCGTCTACATCGCGCTGATCGCGCGCATCACCCGCGCCACCATGCTCGAGGTGCTGCAGCAGGACTATATCCGCACCGCGCGGGCCAAGGGGCTCGGGCAGGGCGGCATCCTGTTTGTTCACGCGCTGAAGAACGCGGCGGTGCCGATCGTGACCGTGATCGGGATCGGCATCGCGCTCCTGATCGGCGGCGCGGTCGTCACCGAAAGCGTGTTCGCGATTCCCGGCCTCGGCCGGCTCACCATCGACGCGATCCTGCGCCGCGACTATCCCGTCATCCAGGGCATCGTGCTGCTGTTCAGCTTCGTCTACGTCCTCGTCAATTTGATGATCGACGTCATCTATACGCTCGTTGACCCGAGGATCCGCTATTGACCGACACCACCGTCAATCCGCAATCGCTTCCGGCCGGGTTCGTCCTCGCGCCGCAACTGCCGGAGATCCTTCGGCCGGTCAAGATCCGGCGCGGCTTCATCGGCTTTCTGCGCGGTCATCCGACGGTCGCCATCGGCGGCGCGCTGCTGCTGATGCTGGTCCTGATCGCGATCTTCGCACCTTATCTCGGAACGGTCGATCCGACCGCGCTCGCGCCCGCCAAGCGCACGCGTGCGCCGTCGGCGGACTACTGGTTCGGCACCGACGTGCTCGGCCGCGACATCTATTCGCGCGTGCTGTTCGGCGCGCGGGTCTCGCTTACGGTCGGCCTGTCCGTTGCGATATGCGCGTCCGCTATTGGCCTTGCGATCGGCATCGTCTCCGGCTTCGTCCGCTGGGCCGACGGCATCCTGATGCGCTTCATGGACGGCCTGATGTCGATCCCGCCGATCCTACTGGCGATCGCGCTGATGGCCTTGACGCGCGGCAGCGTCGGCAACGTCATTCTGGCCATCACCATCGCCGAGATCCCGCGCGTCTCGCGGCTCGTACGCAGCGTGGTGCTGTCGCTGCGCGAGCAGCCCTACGTGGATGCGGCGGTGGCGTGCGGCACGCGCACGCCGATGATCATCCTGCGTCATATCCTGCCCAACACGCTCGCGCCCATGCTGGTCCAGGCGACCTATATCTGCGCCAGTGCCATGATCACTGAGGCGATCCTGTCCTTCATCGGTGCCGGCACGCCGCCCACCATTCCGTCCTGGGGCAACATCATGGCCGAGGGCCGCGCGCTGTGGCAGGTCAAGCCCTATATCGTGTTCTTTCCGGCGGCCTTCCTGTCCGTCACCGTGCTTGCCGTGAATCTGCTCGGCGACGGCCTTCGCGATGCGCTCGATCCGCGCATGGCCAAGAGCCTCTGATGTATCGAGGCTGATCACCATGGCGTTGCTCGAAGTCGAGAACCTTCAGACCCACTTCCGGACGCCCAGCGGAATCAACCGCGCGGTCGACGGCGTGTCCTTCCATGTCAACGAAGGCGAGACGCTCGCCATCGTCGGCGAGTCCGGCTGCGGCAAGTCGGTGACCTCGATGTCGCTGATGCGGCTGATCCCGGAGCCGCCGGGCAGGATTGCCGGGGCGATCCGCTTCGCGGGCAGGGACCTGCTCAAACTATCCGATCGCGAGATGCGCGCGATCCGCGGCAACGACATCTCGATGATCTTCCAGGAGCCGATGACGAGCCTCAATCCGGTCCTGACCGTCGGCCGCCAGATCCGCGAGACGCTGATGATTCACCAGGGCCTGGACAAGCAGGCCGCCGAAGCGCACGCGATCGAGATGCTGACGCTGGTCGGCATTCCCGAGCCGAAGCGGCGCGTGCGCGAATATCCGCACCAGCTCTCCGGCGGCATGCGCCAGCGCGTGATGATCGCGGTTGCGCTGGCGTGCAATCCAAAACTTCTGATCGCGGACGAGCCGACCACCGCGCTGGACGTGACCATCCAGGCGCAGATCCTGAAGCTGATGCTCGACCTCAAGAGCCGGGTCGGGGCTGCGATCATCCTGATCACACATGATCTCGGCGTCGTCGCCGAGATCGCCGAACGCGTCATGGTGATGTATGCCGGCCGCAAGGTCGAGGAGGCGCCGGTCGCCGAGCTGTTTCGCTCGCCGCGGCATCCCTATACGCAAGGTTTGCTCGGCGCCGTGCCGCGGCTTGGCTCGTCGCTGACAGGCACCGCGAGACGGCTCGCCGAGATTCCCGGTCAGGTGCCGGATCTCCGCAAGCCCATCACTGGCTGCGTCTTCGCCGGGCGCTGTGCGCTCGCGACCGATCTCTGCCGCCAATATGCACCGGGGCTCGAAGAGAAGGCGCCTCGCCACGTCGCCGCCTGTCACTACGCGGCCAAGGGAGCCGTCGCGGCATGAGTCCTCCTCTGCTCCAGGTCAACGACCTCAAGAAGCATTTTCCGGTCAGCAAGGGTCTGTTCGGGCGCAAGTCCGAATGGGTCTATGCGGTCGACGGCGTGTCCTTCGAGATTGCGCGCGGCGAGACGCTGTCGCTGGTCGGCGAGTCCGGCTGCGGCAAATCGACGGTCGGCCGCGCCATCCTGCGGCTGTTCGACATCACTTCGGGCCAGGTCATCCTCGACGGCCAGCGTATCGACGACGCGCATCCGAGCACGATGCGCCAGATGCGTCGGCGCGTGCAGGTCGTGTTCCAGGATCCGTTCTCCAGCCTCAATCCGCGCATGCGCGTGCGCGACATTCTCGCGGAGCCGATCCGCAATTTCGGCCTCGCCAAATCCGCGGAAGATCTCGAGGTGCGCGTCACGGCGCTGATGGACACCGTTCGTCTGCCGCGCGAGGCGCTGAACCGCCGGCCCCACGAATTCTCCGGCGGCCAGCGCCAGCGCATCGGGATCGCGCGGGCGCTCGCGGCCGAACCCGAGCTGATCGTCTGCGATGAGGCGGTCTCCGCGCTCGACGTCTCGGTCAAGGCGCAGATCGTCAATCTGCTTCAGGACCTCCAGCAGAAATTCGGCCTCGCGCTGCTGTTCATCAGTCATGACCTCGCCATCGTCGAGCACATGACCCATCGCGTCGCGGTGATGTATCTCGGCAAGATTGTCGAGGTCGCGCCGCGCCGGGAGATCTTTGCCGCGCCAAGGCATCCCTACACCAAGGCGTTGCTCTCGGCGGTACCGCTGCCCGAGCCGGGTGCCCAGCGCAACCCGATCATTCTCGGCGGAGACGTGCCGAGCCCGATCAATCCGCCGAGCGGATGCCGCTTCCACACCCGTTGTCCGTACGTGTTCGACCGTTGTCGCACGGAAGAGCCGCAGCTCCGTGCCGCCGAAGGCGATCAATGGGTGGCGTGCCATTTGGATGCATTGCCGGCGGGATGAGTCCCGGGAAACGGCGTCAGCCCATGGCGGTCAGGGCCCGGCGGATGGCGGTGAAGATGTCGTTGATCTGCTCCTCAGTGATGATCAAAGGTGGCGAGACCAGGAGCGTATCGCCGCTGCCGCGGATCAGGATGCCGTCCTCATAGCAGCGGCTGGCGCACTCAGTGCCGCGCGCCCCCGGTGCGCCCTCGCGCGGCTTCAGGTCGATTGCGGCCAGCAGCCCGATGTTGCGGATGTCGATGACATGGGGAAGGTCGCGCAAGCCGTGCGCGTGGTTTTCCAGAACCGGCGCGAGGCGGTGCGCCCGCCCGAACAGGTCGAGATCCTGGTACACGTCGAGCGCGGCAAGACCCGCCGCGCAGGCGAGCGGATGGGCCGAATAGGTGTAGCCGTGGAACAGCTCGATCGCGTTGTCCGGCCCCTGCATGAGCGCGTCGTAGACCTTGCCGCTGACGATGACGCCGCCCATCGGCACGGCAGCGTTGGTCATGCCCTTGGCGCAGGTGATGAGGTCGGGCGTCACGCCGAAGGCGTTGGCGCCGAATGCTGCGCCGAGGCGTCCAAACCCCGTGATCACCTCGTCGAAGATCAGGAGAATGCCGTGCTGGTCGCAGATCTTGCGCAGCCGCTCGAGATAGCCGACCGGCGGCGGCAGCACGCCGCCGGAGCCGGTCACGGGTTCGACGATGACGGCGGCAACGGTCGAGGGATCGTGCACTTGCAGCAGCTTTGTCAGCTCGTCGGCAAGATGCGCGCCCCATTGCGGCTGGCCCCGTGAGAACGCCATGTGCTCCGGATCATGCGTGTGCGGGAGGTGGTCGACTTCAGGGAGCAGCGGGCCGAAATCCCTGCGGTGGCGGACGATGCCGCTCACCGACAGGCCGCCCCAGCCCATGCCGTGATAGGCCTTGGCGCGCGAGATGAAGCGGATCCGGCTGGCCTCGCCGCGGGCGCGGTGATAGCCGCGCGCGATCTTCAGCGCGGTGTCGACCGATTCCGAGCCCGAATTGGTGAAGAAGACATGGTCGAGCCCCGCGGGCGCGATCTCGGTGATGCGCCGGGCAAGCTCGAAGGCGGCCGGATGGCTCATCTGGAACGAGGAGACGAAATCGAGCTTCGCCGCTTGCGCCTGGATCGCATCGACGATGCGCCGCTGCCCGTGTCCCGCGTTCACGCACCACAGCCCCGCCATGCCGTCGAGAATGCGCCTGTTGTCATCGGTGACGTAGTGCATGCCCTCGGCGGCGACGAAGATGCGCGGCTTCGACTTGAATTGCCGGTTCGGCGTCATCGGCAGCCAGAACGGCTCCATGGCCTCGCGGGTGAGGGGGCTGTTGGAGGAAGCGAAGGCGCTCATGGGCATGACAACTCTTGTACGTGTTCAGGAGGATTTTGACGGAGCGGAATTGGCGGGGCTGCGTTTGAGCTTGGCGGCGCCTTCGAGATGCCGGCGCAGCAGGGCGGCGGCGGCCTCGTTCTGGCCGGCTTCGAGCTGGTCGAGGATGGCGAGATGCTCGCGGCAGTTCACGATCACGCGCTCATGGCCGAAGGTCCAGTCGTAGTTTCCGAAGCGCCGCAGCCGGTTCTGCTGCTGAACCGCGACCAGCAGATAGCGGTTGCCCGACGCGGCGGCGAGGCCTTCGTGAAAGGCCGCGTTCATCTCGTAGAGCGCGATGCTGACCGTGTCGCTCCACGGCATCGCCAGCATCTCCTGATGACGGCGGCGCATCTCGGCGGCCCATGCCGGATCGAGCTGAAATCCTGGTTCGAGCAGGCCCGCAGGCTCGATCAGCAAACGGTAGCGATAGCTTTCGTCGCGCGCCTGTGAATCTGCGAGGGTGGGCTGGAAGCGCCAGCCATGTCCCGGCTTGCGCTGGACTGCGGCAACTTCGGCAAGCCTGGTGAGGACGCGCTGCACGATCGGCCGCGTCGCATCGTAGCGCTGCATCAGGTCGCGTTCCGAAACCTCATCGGGCAACCGGCCGGCGCGGCGATCGCGCGCGATGGCGAGGAACAACCGGTCGGTATCGTCGGGGCTTGGCTTCGGCGGCGTCTTGTGCGGGGCAGGTGTGGTCTCGGCGACGAAATAGCCGCGACTGGCGCCGGCGTGGACGAGCTTACGTCGTGCCAGGAACTTCAGCGCGGCGCGCACCGGCGTGCGTGAGACCTGGAGGCGCGCGGCCAGCGCAACTTCGGCAAGACGTGTTCCGGGTGCGAGCTGTTCGCTCCGGATCAGGTTCATGATCCCGGCGGACAGTTCGCGCTGAAGACGGCTTGGGGACGCTTTTTCCAAGGTCGATTTCGAGGCTGAAGATTTTTGTTTCATGTCATCACAAAATACATTAGGCTTCGCCGGAAGGCAAAAGGAACTTCAAGAAGGAATTTGGCGTCCCATGGTCGAGCCCTTTCCCCTCATCGAAATCTCCGGTCCTCCGCGCGAGCGTGGACGTCAGTACGGGCAGAAGGCGGCGGGCCGGATCAAGAAGGGGACGACCCATTACTTCGCGCAGTTGAAGGAGCTCTCGCTCGATGCGAAGGGCGTGGCCGCGCTGGTGCGCGACTATCTGCCCGTCATCGAGGCGTTCGAGCCGAGCTATATCGAGGAGATGCGCGGCATCGCCGAAGGCGCCGACGTTCCGTTCGAGGACGTCGTCCTGCTCAACGCCCGCACCGAGATCATCAAGCTTGCCAACCCGGCCATCCGCGCGCGGCTGAAGACGCCCGACGAGCCCGACGGCTGCACCGGCGTCGTTGCGCTGCCGGCGGCGACCGCCAATGGTCGCCTGATCCATGCCCAGAACTGGGACTGGAAGCGCGAATGCGCGGAGACCGCGGTAGTGCTTAGGGTGCGGCGCGATGACGGTCCTGATCTCATGACCTTCACCGAGGCCGGCGCCCTCGGTCGTTGTGGCTTCAACGCTGTCGGGATCGCGATCACCGCGAACTATCTCCAAAGTGACCGTGATTATCGCCAGGTCGGCGTGCCGCTGGCGCTGATCCGGCGCAAGGTGCTGGAGCAGGAGCATCTCGCGCTCGCGATGCGTGCCGTCTATTGCACCAGGAAGTCGGCGGCCAACAACATGATCGTCAGCCATCGCGAGGGCGTGGCGATCGATTTCGAATGTGCGCCGGATGAGACCTTTCAGGTGCATCCGCAGAACGGCCTGCTGGTGCACGCCAATCACTTCGTGAGCCCGGTTGCGCTCGGCAAGCTCAAGGACGCCGGCATCCAGGATACGCCTGACAGTCTCTACCGCGACATCCGCGTTCGCGATCTGCTTCAGCCGCACATCGGCAGCATCACCTTCGACACCGTCAAGAATGCGCTGTTCGACGAGTTCGCCTATCCCTGGTCGGTGTGCCGCCCGCCGCGCCGCAACCTCAGCAACAATCTCAGCGCCACCGTGGCGATGATCCTGATGGAGCCGGCGAGCGGGCTGATGCAGGTGGCGCCGCTGCCGGCGCTCAATCGCGAGTTCACCAGCTACCGGCTCGAGATCGACGAGATCGGGCGCGCCGCGTTCGAGCGGTCGGCCGCGGCGGGGGCGGCGTGATGCGGCGGCGTCGGCCATCGCCGGTATGGGCGGTTGGTCTCGCCGCCTTGGCCCTGCTGGCCATGCTGGGGAAGGCCGGCGCTGAAACCTTGCTGCGGACGCGGCTCAACGCCGATATCCGGTCGACCGATCCCGGTACCAATCGCGATGCCAACACCGACGGCGTGATCGCGCATGTGGTGGAAGGGCTGGTCGCGTTCCGCGACGATACTTCGATCGGCCCGATGCTGGCTGACAGCTGGAGCGTTTCGAGCGACGGCAAGACCTACACGTTCCGCCTGCGGCAGGGCGTCAAGTTCCACAATGGTGCGACCATGACCGCGGATGACGTGGTGTGGTCGCTGAAGCGCTGGCTCGACCCGGCAACGCAATGGCGCTGCCTGTCCGAGTTCAGCGCCACCGGAATCGCGCTGATCGAGAAGATCGAGGCGCCGGACCCGCAAACTGTCGCCATCACGCTCGATCAGCCGAGCGCCTTGTTCCTCCCCACTGTGGCGCGGCCCGATTGCGGCCAGACCGCGATCATTCACCGCGACTCCGTCGGCGCGGACGGCAAGTGGATCGCCCCGATCGGCACCGGCCCGTTCAAGCTCGCCGAGTGGAAGCGCGGACAATATGTCGATGTCGTCCGCTTCGACGGCTACGTCTCGCGCAGCGAGCCGCGTAACGGCTACACCGGTGCCAAGGACGCCAAGGTCGATCGCGTGCGTTTCAACGTGATCCCGGACAGCTCTGCCGCGAAGGCGGGGCTGCTCAGCGGCTCGCTCGACGTCATCATGAGCCTATCGATCCCCGATCTCGAGGAGCTCAAATCGCGTCACGAGGTGCAGCTCAGCATCACGCCCGCGCTCGGCCTCACCGGCATCCTGTTCCAGACCAAAGACCCGTTGCTGAAGGACGTGCGCATCCGCCGCGCCATCGCGCTGTCGATCGACACCGCGCAGATCGTCGATGCCGTGATGATGGGCACCGCGCGTCCGAACAATTCCGCGCTGCCGCTCGGCAGCCCGTTCTATAGCGAGGCGCAGTCGCACGGTTATGCGCAGAATATCGCGGAAGCCAAGAAGCTGCTGCTGGAGGCCGGCTACCGCGGCCAGCCGGTCAAGATGATCACCAACAAGCGCTACAGCTTCGTGTTCGACTCCTCCGTGCTGGTGCAGGCGATGGCGCAGACCGTCGGGATCAATATCGAGCTCGAGGTGATGGACTGGGCGGCGCAGCTCGATCGCTACAACCGCGGCGACTACCAGTCGATGGCCTTTACCTATTCGGCGCGGCTCGATCCCTCCTTGAGCTTCGAGATGCTGACCGGGCCGAAGGCGACGCAGCCGCGCAAGGTCTGGGACAATCCGCAGGCGCAGGACATGCTGCGCCAGTCGATGATGATCGACGATCCCGCGAAGCGGCAGGCGCTGTTCGACGACATGCACAAGCGCTTCATCGCCGACGTGCCGATGATCGTGCTGTTCAACGGCGCCGAGCTGACGGCGCTGCGCAAGGGCATCAAGGGCTATGCCGGCTGGCTGTATCCGCAGCCGCGGTTCTGGGGTGTCACGGTCGAGTAGGGCGGCGCCATGTTGGGTTACCTCGCAAGACGGCTGGCCATGACGATCCCGACGCTGCTGCTGGTCGCGATCGCCGTGTTTGCGCTGGTCCGCCTCATCCCCGGCGATCCCGTGCAGGTGATGCTCGGCGATGCCGCCGACCCCGCGCAGGCGGCGCAGCTCCGCATGCAGCTCGGGCTCGACCAGCCGATTCCGGTGCAGTTCATGCACTGGATCGCCAAGCTTGCGGCCGGCGATTTCGGGCACTCCATCACCAACAATCTCGCGGTGCTGCCGCTGATCCTCGACCGGTTCCAGGTCAGCGCGGTCATCGTGCTGGTGGCGGTTGCCGCGGCCGCCTGTATCGCCGTCCCGGCCGGTCTCGTTGCGGCCTGGAAGCAGAACAGCCTGCTCGATCTCTCCGTCGTCGGCGGGGCCACGCTGCTGCTGTCGATCCCGAGCTTCTGGCTCGGCCTGCTGTTGCTGCTCCTGTTCGGCCTCAAGCTGAAATGGCTGCCGGTGATCGGTTATGTGCCGTTTGCGGAGAACTTCTGGCAGGCGGCGACCTTCATCGTGCTGCCGATCGCGACGCTCACCATGGTCGAGATCGGCGTACTCACGCGCATGGCACGTGCCGCCTCCATCGAGGTGCTCAGGCTAGAATATGTCACGCATGCGCGCGCCAAGGGCGTACCGGAATGGCGCGTGCTTGCCCGGCACGTCCTGCCCAACGCGTTCGCGCCGACCTGGACGCTGATCGGCCTCGTGCTCGGCCATCTCCTCGGCGGCATCGCCGTGATCGAGACCGTGTTTACTCTGCCCGGCCTTGGCCGGCTCCTGGTCGATTCGATCTTTGCACGTGACTATCCGGTGGTGCAGGGCTGTCTGCTGTTCACTGCCGTGATCTACGTCGTGGTCAATTTGATCGTCGATCTTTGCTACCCGCTGTTCGATCCCAGGGTGACGGTGGCATGAGGATGCGCGCCAACACCGCAATCGGCGGCGCGTTGATGGCGCTCCTGCTCGGCGCGGCCGTCACCGGAGCCTTCTGGACGCCGTTCGATCCGCTGCGCATCAATTTGCGCGCGCGGCTTCAGGCGCCGTCGCCCATTCACTGGCTCGGTACCGACGAATTCGGCCGCGACGTGCTGAGCCGCATCATGGTCGGCGCGGGCGCCAGCGTCGTGATTGCGCTGGTCACGGTGATGCTGGCGATTGCGGCCGGCATGGTGATCGGCTGCACGGCCGGTTACATCCGCGGCTGGGTCGACCGCGTCATCATGGCGGTCAATGACGCGCTGCTCGCCTTCCCCGGCATCCTGCTGGCGCTGGCCGTGATGATCGTGGTCGGCGCCAACAAGGTCGGGCTCATTCTGGCGTTGGGTCTTGCCTATATCCCGTCGGTCGTCCGCGTGGTGCGTGGCACGGTGCTATCGATCCGCGAGAAGGAGTATGTCGAGGCGTCGCGCGTCATCGGCAATTCCGAGGGCTATTCGATGATCCGCCATGTGATGCCGAATGCGATTGCGCCGGTTGCGGTGCTCGCAACCAGCATGTTCGGCTGGGTGCTGCTGGCCGAGAGCGCGCTGAGCTTCCTCGGCCTCGGCGTGCCGCCGCCGGCACCGACCTGGGGCAACATGCTGGCGGCGAGCCGTCCGTTCATGGAGACGGCGGCCTGGCTCTCGATCGCGCCGGGCCTCTGCATCGCGCTGACGCTGCTCGGCATCAACCTGCTCGGCGATTCCTTGCGCGATCGCCTCGACCCCAGGATGGCGCACGGATGACGCTGCTGTCGGTCGAGGATCTCCGTATCGAAGTATCGGCCAGCAAGGCCGTGATCGTGGAGGGCGTCTCCTTCGCGGTCGAGCGTGGCGAGTTCCTCGCCGTCGTCGGCGAATCCGGCAGTGGCAAGACGGCGGCCGCGCGCGCCGTGCTCGGCCTGCTGCCATCAGGTCTTCGCCAGGCTGGCGGCCGGATCGTGCTCGACGGCATCGACCTCGCCAGCGTCTCTGCGCGACAGATGCGGGCGCTGCGCGGGCCGACCGTTGGCATGGTGTTCCAGGAGCCGATGGTCTCACTCAACCCCGCCATCAGCGTCGGCGCGCAGATGGCGGAGGGGCTTGGCCTGCATGAGCGGCTTGGCAAGCGCGAGATCCGGCGCCGCTGCCTCGATATGCTCGCGCGGGTTCAGATCCGCGATCCCGAGCGGACCTTTGATGCCTATCCGCACGAATTCTCCGGCGGCATGCGCCAGCGCATCATGCTCGCCTCGGTGATGCTGCTGAAACCGAAGCTGCTGATCGCGGACGAGCCGACCACGGCGCTGGACACCCTGACCCAGCGTGAGGTGCTCGACCTCATGGTCGGGCTCGCCCGCGATCACGGCACGTCGGTGCTGCTGATCACCCACAATCTTGGCCTTGTGTCGCGTTATGCGCAGCGCGCGCTGGTGTTGCGCCAGGGCAGGATGGTCGAGACCGGAACGACGCGGCAAATCCTGTCCTCGCCGCGCGAAGCCTATACCAAACGGCTGGTCGAGGCCTTGCCGCGCCGCGGCACCACGACCAAGGCGCGGCAGGCCGGCGAACCCCTCGTCAGCGTACGGGGCCTCAAGGTCGGCTTCGCCGGGCGGCAGCGATTGTTCCGGCGCGATGCCGGCGTCCCGGCCGTCAACGGCGTCGATCTCGACATCGCCGCCGGCGAAACGGTTGCGGTGGTCGGCGGCAGCGGCTCGGGCAAGACCACGCTCGGCCGCGCCATGCTGCGTCTCATTCCGACCTCGGGCGGAGAGATCAGGTTCCGGGGCAGGGACGTCACGTCAAGTGTCGACCGCGACTTTCGCCTCGCCTCGCAACTGGTGTTCCAGGATCCTTATTCCTCGCTCGATCCACGGATGCGCGTCGGCGAGATCGTCGCCGAACCGCTGCGCCACGTGCCGCAGTTGACGGCGAGCGAGCGCGACAGGCGCATGGAAGCGATGCTGGAGGAGGTCGGGCTTGTGGGCCTCGGCAAGCGCTGGCCGCATGAATTGTCCGGCGGTCAGCGCCAGCGGATCGCGATTGCGCGTGCCATCGTGCGCGAGCCGGCCTTCGTCGTGGCGGACGAGCCGGTCTCGGCGCTCGACATGACCATCCAGGCCCAGGTGCTGAAGCTGTTCGAGCGGCTCCAGGCGCAATACGGCTTCGCCTGCCTGTTCATCAGCCATGATCTCGCCGCCGTCGAGCAGGTCGCCGACCGGGTGGTGGTGATGCAGGGCGGGCGGATCGTCGAGCAGGGATCGCGTGACGAGATCTTCGATCGTCCGCAGCATGACTACACCAAGGCGCTGCTCGCGGCCGCGCCCGTGCTGGACTTTGCTGGGGCGGCAACTGCGCGCGCCTCGGGCTAAGCGGGATCTTGCGTATGAAGCGTTCTGCCGATCGATCCAGGTCTTGAACCCGGCGGCATCGGTCACGGCATGCGTGATTTCGCCAGCACGCAGTGAATGCCCTTGTTGCCGTCGACCAGCTGCGTGACGCGCAGGTCTGCGGCGATCGAGCAGAGCGTATAGGCATCCTGGGCGCTGAGGCCGCTGCGCTCGCGGATCAGCGCGATCATGTCGCGCAGCGCGGCCTTGGCGGCGTCGTCGAGATCCTCGTCAAAGCCCATGGTGATCCAGTCGGACGCCGTCTCGGCGCGCGGCGAGGCGAGGCGAAGATCGCGGCGGACGTGGAATTCGAAGGTGCCGGTGAGCGCCGCCTCGATCGCGGTCAGGCAGACTTCGCCATCGCCCTGGAGCGCGTGGCCGTCGCCGGCGGAGAACAGCGCGCCCGGCACGAAGACCGGAAAATAGAGTGTGCTGCCGGCGCCGAGCTCCTTGTTGTCCATGTTGCCGCCGAACGCGCGTGGCTCCTTCGAGGACAGCCGGCCCCAGGCGGGCGGTGGCGCGACGCCGAAATTGCCGAAGAAGGGGGAGAGCGGCAGCTCCTGTCCCCAAGGGAGTTTTGCGACGTTGCGCACGCGGTCCAGCGGAATGTGGATGCGGCGGAACTCCGGAAAATCCTCAGGCAGCGTGCCGAGCGTCGGGACCTGGAGATTCCAGCCCCAATTGCAGCGCAGCTCGATGTTCAGCACGCGCACTTCGAGGACGTCGCCAGGCTCGGCGCCCTCGATGTGGACAGGTCCGGTGAGAAGGTGCGGGCCCGGACCGCGGAACGCGCTTGCCAGCACTTCCGCATGTCCGGGCACGCTGTCGAAGCCGAGCGACGGATCGGGCAGATCGTCCGGCTCGCCCGACAGGGTCTCGATGGTGACGCGGTCTCCGGATGCGATCCGGAGCACCGGCTTCAGACGTCCGTCCCAGAGTCCCCACTGGACGTTTCCGGGGGTGGATCGCAGGACGAAGTCCATGATCTCGGCTACCTTCCCGCGCTGCTCGCAACGATCGAGGAGGGCGACGTGACGTGCTTGCCCAGCGCCAGATAGACCAGCCCCGAGACCCCGATTCCGAACAGCCAGCTCAGGTCGGCCCCGCCCAGGAGGTTGATCGAGACCGGCCCCTGGAGCGCGCCGACGAGGCCGTCCTCCACCAGCCATCCGGCGACGAGACCGGCGAAGAACGCGATCATGCCGGCCCAGTTGATGTCGCCATAGGCGCTGGTCTCCGGCGAGCGGTAGAGCTCGGCGACGTCGATCTTGCCCTTTCGCTTGATGAAGAAATCCGCAAGCACCACGCCGGCCCACGGGCTCATCCACAACAACAGGCTGATCATCCAGTTGTCGAACGCCTTCGCAAAGGACGGCGCGAAGATGAAGTACAGCGTCACCAGATAGCCGGCGACGCCGACGATGACGGTGAGCCAGAAGCGTGAGAACTTCAGCCCCGCGCTCAGCGCCGCCAGTGTCGCCGAGTAGACGTTGAGGATGTTGGTCGCGATCGGGCCATGCAGCACCATCAGCAGGACGAGGATGCTGACCGGTCCGCCGAACACCGCACTGACCATCTTTGCGGGATCGGTGTCCAGCGTCGTCGAGGCGATGGTCGCGCCGAGAATGCCGAGCCAGACCGTCGGCACGAACATGCCGACATAGCTGTACCAGAACACGGATTTCGACGACACGCTTCGCGGCACGAAGCGCGAATAGTCGGAGGCCCAGGTGACCCAGGAAATGCCCCAGCCGACGCCGATCGCGGTCATGAGCAGGGTCAGCATCGCCAGATGCGCGCCAGGCGGCAGCGACGTCGTGAGGCTCCAGTTGACGACACCGGGGCGCGTCCAGGCCAGAATGCTCATCAGCACCATGACGGCGATGGTGGGCGGCACCGTGTATTTCTCGAAGGTGCGGATCGCGTAGAACCCGTAGACGCCGATCAGGACCTGCGCCGCCATCACCAGGGTGATGATGACGATCTCGATCAGCCAGGTGTCGGGCACGCCGAACTGGCCGAGAATGCCGATCGAAACCTTCACCGGGAAGTAGGTGTTCACGCCGATCCAGCCCAGCGTCATCACGAACATCAGGATGCTGGGCAGGTAGGCGCCGCGGACGCCGAACGCGGACCGGCTCAATACCATCTGGTTGACGCCGGTCTTGTGCCCCATCACCGTGAAGGTGGCGAAGATCGCGCAACCGACGATGTTCCCGAGCACGATGACCGCGATCGTCTCCATCAGTCCGAGCTTCAGGATGATGCCGAGCGCGCCGAGCGCCCAGTTGACCGGCGCGATGTTGGCGCCGGCCCAGATCCACATCTGCTGCGGTCCGGTCGAGTCCCGGTCCCCATCGGGAATTGGCTCGATGCTGTGAATATCAGCGCGAAGTTCGGAATCCGTCATGACATCCCCCAATACGAAGCACGCTGCGCATCGTCGCAGCATAAATCGTGCCATTGGTCGCACAGCCGCCGGAGCAGGGCGTGCGCCGATGCCGGATGCAATGTGGTTCGCGCCGGATTGCTGTTGAAATTTCAAATGCGATCGACGTCACGCGCAGGCTTGTATCGGCTCATGTCGAGCCACCTGTTTGCAACCCGGCGACCGGCGCGGAGCCTCAGGGTCTTGCGCGCGCGAGCAGCGGTACGATGATAAATTGGGCAGCCCAACTCAAAAGTGCAGCAGCCGCTTCTAGTCGAATAGGGCAGCGGCGCTGTCGCGGCTGGGATTGCCGGCCACGATGCGCTGCATCATTTCGATGAAGAGCGCCTGTTCCCGCTCGCTCAAATCGCCGAGCGTCGCGCGGTGCGCCCGTCGCGCCGCGCCCTCGATCTTGACCAGCAGGGCGGCGCCGGCAGGCGTCAGGCGGCACAATCGCGCGCGGCGATCGTCCTTGTTGATGGCGCGCTCGACCAGACCTCGTGCGGCGAGCCGCTTCAACGCGCCGGTCGTCGTCGTTCGATCGAGGGCGATATCGGCCGCCAAAGTGGTCTGATCGGCGGTTTCGCGCACCGCCAGCGCCGAGAGCAGGCTGTATTGCAGCGGCGTGACCTCGAACGCGCCGCAGGCTTCCTGAAACAGCGCGACATGAATCTGGTGCAGCCGCCGGATCAGATAGCCGGGACGTTGCGACAATGGCCAGGGGCGGTGCTTGCCCCCGCTGCGACGCGTCTTCCCTTGCCGCAATGCACGCTCTCCCAAGCTGGAACCCCGCCGCGCTTAGCTCGATTCGAGTGCGCCCGCCACCGTCAGATCATGGCACGAAGCTTGCTTTTGTCAAAATGCGAAGCATGCTTCGTATTTTCAGGGGCGAAGCAATCGCCGCCGTGAGGAGAGGAGAGCGCCATGTCCATCACTGCCAGCTTCGACCTTCTGCTGCGCGGCGGTCGCGTGATCTGCCCGGCCTCGGGCGTGGACGGCATCAGGGACGTCGCCATCCGCAACGGCAAGATCGCGGCGGTCGCGCCGGACATCCTGCCGACGAGTGCGAAGGAGGTCGTCGATGTCGGCGGCAAGCTCGTGCTGCCCGGGCTGATCGACACCCATGCGCATGTCTATCAATATGTCTCCGGCCGCTTCGGCATGAACCCCGACATGGTCGGCGTGCAGTCGGGCGTGACGACGGTGATCGACCAGGGCGGTCCGTCCTGCATGACGCTGCCGGGCTTTCGTCATTTCATCGCCGAGCCGTCCCATACGCGCGTCTATGCCTTCCTGTCCGCCTATCTCGTCGGCGGACTCGAGGGACATTATTATCCGCAGCTCTACAGCCCCGACGGCGTCGACATCGACGCGACCGTCAAGGCGGCGACGGCCAATCTCGACATCGTGCGCGGCATCAAGGCCCATGCCGAGATCGGCGGTTTTGCGCGCTGGGGCATCCGCGTCATCGAGATGGCGGCGGAGATCGGCAGGCGCGCCGATCTGCCGGTGTATGTGCATTTCGGCCAGCTCTGGGGCCTGCCCGAGAGCGGCGCCAATGGCGAGGATGCCGATACGATCCTCACGCGCGTGATCCCGCTCTTGCGCGAGGGCGACGTTCTCGCCCATCCGTTCACGCGCCACCCCGGCGGCTTCGTCAACCGCGAGGGCGAAGTGCATCCGGTGATCCAGGCGGCGCTCGATCGCGGCCTGAAGGTCGATGTCGGCCACGGCAGTCATTTCTCGTACCGGCTCGCGAAGAAGGCGATCGCCGCCGGCATCATTCCGACCACGCTCGGCGCCGACATTCACGGCTACAATACCCATGTGCCCGCGCCGGCCGGGACGCCCGACCAGCACGAGGACGAGGAGAACCATCCCTTCGCGGGGCAGGCCAAGTTCAGCCTGGTCCAGGCGATGAGCTCGATGATGGCGCTCGGCCTGTCGCTGGAGCAGGTGGTGCCGATGGTCACCGCCAATCCCGCAAAAATGCTCGGCCGCAGCGAGGAGATCGGCGCGCTCAAGGTCGGCATGGACGCCGACGTCTCCGTGCTCGCGGAGAAGAACGGCCGCTTCGTGCTCAAGGATAACGAGAAGAACGAGGTGATCGCCGAGCGCCTGCTTCAGCCGGCCTTCTGCCTGCGCGCCGGCACGCGCTTCGACGCGGTCGCGCCGATCCTGCCGCAGGCCGTCGCGGCGTAAGGCCGCGCGGTGATGGAGAACGCCGGCGTGCGCAACGAGCGAGAGTTTCCTTCAGGCAGATCCGGGCAGGGCGTCGGCGCACGGCTGCCGCGGAAGGAGGACGACCGCCTGATGCGCGGCCGCGGCCAGTTCGTCGGCGACATCAGGCTTGCGGGTCTTCAGGACGTCGCCTTCGTGCGCAGCCCGCTGGCGCATGCGCGCATCCGCGGCATCCACGTGCCCGAGCGTCATCGTGGCAGCGTCTTCACAGAGGCGGACCTTGTCGGCGTCAAACCGATCCGCGCGGTTTCAGGACTTCCGGGTTTCAAGATCTCGGAGCAGCCGGTGCTCGCCACCGGCAAGGTGCGCCAGGTTGGCGAGCTCGTCGCCATGTGTCTCGCGCCGACGCGGGCCGAGGCGGAGGACATCGCGGCCTCCGTGACGCTGGATCTGGAGGAGCTGCCCGCGATCACCGACATGCTGAAGGCGCGCGAGCCGGCTTCCGCGCTGGTGCACGAGCATTGGGGCGACAACGTCTTCCTGGAGACCAATTACGAGGTCGACATATCAGCTGCACTCGACGCGCCGATCAAGGTGACGCGCGAGATCTCGACCGCGCGGCAATGCATGTCGCCGCTCGAAGGCCGCGGCGTGGTTGCGACCTTCGATTCCAGACTCGATCAGCTCACGCTGCATTCAGCCGCCCAGATGCCGCATATCACGCGCAGCGGCCTTGCCGAATGCTTCGGCATGGAAGAGGGCCAGATCCGCGTGATTTCACCCGATGTCGGCGGCGGCTTCGGCCACAAGGGCATCCTGCTGCCCGAAGAGGTCTGCCTGTCCTGGCTGACGATGCGCTGCGGCCATCCCGTGCGCTGGACCGAGGACCGCCGCGAGCATCTCGTCGCCAGCTCCAATTGCCGCGAGCACCACTACAAAATCACGGTCTATGCCAACAGCGACGGGACGTTGCGCGGCATCGATTGCGAGGCGACCGTGGATTCCGGCGCGTACTCGTCCTACCCGTTCTCCGCCTGTCTCGAAGCCGCGCAGGTCGCAAGCATTTTGCCCGGTCCCTACAAGATGCCGGCCTATCGCTGCCGCACTTTCTCCGTTGCCACCAACAAATGTCCGATCCTGCCGTATCGCGGCGTCGCGCGCACCGGCGTCTGCTTTGCGCTGGAGTTGATGCTCGATCTGGTGGCGGCCGAAGTCGGGCTCGAGCCCGGCGAGGTGCGGCTGCGCAATCTGGTACAGCCGGAGCAGATGCCGTTCGACAACATTACCAGGAAGCATTTTGACAGTGGCGACTATCCGGAGGCGATGCGGCGCGCGCTCGCTTCCATCGATGTCGAGGCCATTCGCGCCAAGCAAAGCCTGGACGAGGCCGATGGCCGCCGCATCGGCGTCGGCGTCTCCATCTATTGCGAGCAGGCGGCGCACGGCACCTCGGTCTATTCCGGCTGGGGCATCCCGATGGTGCCGGGCCATGAGCAGGCATCGGCGCGGCTGACGCCCGACGGCGGCCTCGAGCTGCGCGTCGGCGTGCATTCGCACGGGCAGGGCATGGAGACGACGCTCGCCCAGGTCGCGCATGAAATGCTGGGGATAGACGTCGCAAAAATCCGCATCATCCTCGGCGACACCGCGATGACGCCCTATTCGACGGGCACCTGGGGCTCGCGCTCGATGGTCATGGCCGGCGGTGCGGTGGCCACCGCCTGCCGCGAGCTCGGCGAGCGTGCAAGGCGCATCGGCGCCAAATTGTTGCAGCATGATCCGGCCTCGGTCGTGTTGCAGAATGGCGAGGTGCGCGGCGTCAATGGCAGCGTCAGCCTGAAGGCGATCGCCCACACCTGGTATCGCCGTCCGCAGGATCTGCCTGCCGACGTCGATCCCGGCGGGCTCGAAGTGACGCAGGGCTACAAGCCCGTGCGCGACAGCGGGACCTTCAGCTACGCCGCGCATGCGGCCGTCGTCGCGGTCGACCCTGATGTCGGCGAGGTCGAGATCCTCGACTATGTCATCGTCGAGGACGGCGGGGTGCTGGTCAACCCGATGGTGGTCGACGGCCAGATCTATGGCGGTCTCGCCCAGGGCATCGGCACGGCGCTCTACGAGGAAATGCCGTTCGATGCCTCCGGCCAGCCGCTGGCGACGACGCTCGCCGACTATCTGCTGCCCGGTGCGACCGAGGTCCCGGCGGCGCGGCTCGATCACATGGAGACACCGTCGCCCTACACGCAGTTCGGCGTGAAGGGCATCGGCGAGGGCGGTGCCATCGCGCCGCCGGCCGCGATCGCCAACGCCGTCAACGACGCGCTGCGCCCGCTCGGTGTCGAGCTGATGCAGTCGCCGATCACGCCGCATCGTGTCGTCGCAGCCGTGCTGGCCGCGCGCGCGGCCGAACGGAGCGCGGCATGAAACCGGCTCCGTTCAGTTACGAGCGCCCGCGCGATCTCAATTCGGCGCTGTCGATGCTGGCAGCAAGCAATGGATCTGCGAAGATCATCGCCGGCGGCCAGTCGCTCGGGCCCATGCTCAATCTACGGCTGGTGCAGCCGGAGCTGATCGTCGACATCTCCGGCCTTGCCGAGCTCAAGCAGGCCGGGCTTTCCGGCGGCGAGCTGGTGCTCGGGGCCCTGGTGACGCATGCCGACATCGAGGACGGGCGCACGGCCGACGTGACCCGCGGCGCCATGCGCGGCGTCGCGGCTAACATCGCCTATCGCGCCGTGCGCAACCGCGGCACGATCGGCGGCTCGCTCAGCCATGCCGATCCCGCCGCGGACTGGGTTTCCGCGCTCGCGGCCTTGGGTGCGCGCGTCACGCTGCGCAGTCTTGCCGGTGCGCGCACGATGGCGATCGAGGCCTTCGTCGTCGGCGCGCTGGAATCGGCGCTGCACGCCGGCGAAATCGTCGAGGCGATCCATGTGCCGGCCCGAGCGGCCTCCGCGCATTGGGGCTATGCCAAGAGCTGCCGCAAGACCGGCGAGTTCGCCCATGCCATCGGCGCGGTCCTTGTCGATCCCGCCGCCACCGCCCGCGTCGTGATCGGCGCGATCGACACGGCGCCGATCGTCGTGACCGATGCGGCGGAGCTGTTCGGTGGCCGGATTGCGGCCGACTACAAGCAGCGTTTCGACGCCCGTGTTGCTGATGCTCTTCTGATGAAGGCCGGCATCGACGATGCCGCGCAGCGCCATATCCATGTCAGCGTGTTGAAGCGCGCGGTCCTGGAGGCCGCCGCATGAATACGATCGCGCTTCATGTCAATCGCCGCGCGGTGGAGGTGTCGGCCGAGCCGCGCACCAGCCTTGCCGACTTCGTGCGCGACAAGCTCGACCTGACCGGTACGCATCTCGGCTGCGAGCACGGCGTCTGCGGTGCCTGCACCGTGCTGCTCGATGGCGTGCCGGCGCGCTCCTGCATCACCTATGCGGTGGCCTGCGAGGGCGCCGACGTCACCACGATCGAAGGCCTCGATGAGGACGAGGTCACAACCGAGCTGCGCGCCGCCTTCACCCGTGAGCATGCGCTTCAATGCGGCTATTGCACGCCTGGCATGCTGGTTTCGGCGCGAGATCTGGTGTTGCGTCTGCCTGACGCCGACGAGCGGCGCATTCGCGTCGGCCTGAGCGGCAATCTCTGCCGCTGCACCGGCTATGTCGGCATCGTGCGGGCCGTGCAGTCCGTGATCGAGGCGAGGCGCGCGCGCAACATCGCGCCGCAGACAGGTGGCGGCCGGACCAGTCTCGGCCCCGCCGGATCGGGGCGAGCCACGTCAGATCGAAGCGAGCCTCAGCCTGCGCGGCAGGCGTTGGCCGCGGCATCAGACCGCGCCGCGGCAGGCACCATTCCCGACTTCACCCCGGCGACCATTCTCGATCAGCGCTTCACGCTGCCGCACCCGCCGGCAAAGGTGTTTGCGATGTTCGACGATATCGCCGGCATCGCAGCCTGCCTTCCCGGCGTGTCGCTGACGGCGCCGCCAAGGCCCGAGCGCGTCGGAGGCGTGATCCGGGTCAGGCTCGGGCCGATCGCAGCAAGCTTCGAGGGCGCCGCGCGCGTCGAACGCGATCCCGCGACACTCTCCGGCCGCATCATCGGCATCGGCACCGACCAGCGCAGCCATTCGGCGACACAGGGCGAAATCCGTTATCGCCTGATCCCGCTCGAGGGCGGCACGGCGACCGCCGTCGAACTGTCGATCGGCTACACGCTCACGGGCATGCTGGCGCAGATCGGCCGGCCGGGCCTGGTGCGGGATCTCGCCAGGCGCCTGGTTGCGGAGTTCGCGGCAAATCTCGACCGCCACATGTCGGGCGCGCCGTCGGCGCAGGCGGCCCCGGCGGAGCTCAGCTTCTGGTCGCTTGCATCAGACGTTTTGCGCGCCCGGCTCGCGCGCATCCTTGGCCGCGTCTTCACCGGAAAAGGTGGAGCGGAATGACCGGCGCGCGTGCCGCAGAGTGACGAAGCCTGGACTGCTAGACATCAACAGCGTGGGATTTGGAGAGACAACATGACACGAGCACTCGGACTGGTTGGGACAATCGCGCTGGCGACGGCCCTGGTCGGCGGCGCCGTACAGGCGCAGACCATCAAGATCGGCGTCAACGAACCGCTCACCGGCGCGTTCGCGGCGTCCGGCACCTACGTCGTCAATGGCGCCAAGATCGCCGCCGACGAGATCAACGCCAAGGGCGGCATCCTGGGCAAGAAGATCGAGCTGGTGATCGAGGACAACAAGAGCAACCCGACCGAAGCGGCCGCCGTTGCCGAGAAGCTCATCACCAGCGACAAGGTGCCGGTCCTAATGGGGGCCTGGGGCTCGAGCCTGACGCTCGCGGTGATGCCGAAGCTGATGGAATACGAGACGCCGATGGTGGTGGAGACCTCGTCCTCGGGCAAGATCACGACGACGGGCAATCCCTTCATCTTCCGCATCTCGCCGCCCTCGGCGGTCGAGGCCGCGGCGTTCAAAGGTATCGTGGACAAGCTCGCCCTGAAGAAGGTCGACTTCCTCGTCATCAACAACGACTGGGGCCGTGGCACAGCCGAGGACTTCAGCAAGATGATGAAGGACAAGGGCATCACGATCGGCCTGGTCGAGACCATGGACCAGGGCGCGCAGGACATGAGCGCCCAGCTCTCCAAGATCAAGAGCTCGGATTCCGAGACCGTCATCGTCACGACCGCGGTCGACCAGCTGACGCTGATCTTCAAACAGGCCGCTGCGCTCGGCCTGAAGAAGCGCATCATCACCACCGGCGGCTCGCAGAATCCCGACCAGATCATCGCCCAGGCGGGAGCCGCCGCCAACGGCACCATGCATCTGACGACCTTCCTGCCGTGGTTCCCGGACAAGACGCCGAACCCTGAGGCGACCAACTACTTCATCACGGAATGGAAGAAGCGCGGTTTCGAGTTCGCCGGCTGCACCGAGAGTTTCCGCGGCTATGACGGCATCCGCACCGCGGCGGCCGCGATCGAGAAGGCGGGCAAGGCCGAGCCGGCTGCGATCAAGGCGGCGTTCTGGGACATCAACATCAAGGGGCTCAACGGCGACATCGTGTTCCGCAAGTCCGGCCCCGAGGGCAAGGAGAGCGGGCAGAGCCAGCCGAACGTCTATCTCATCGAGATCAACGACGGCAAGGTCGAGATGAAGACGCTCTAGCGTCAACCAGCCCTGGGCGAGGGCGGCACATCGCGGCCCTCGCCGACATCTGGATCAAACGGGAACAGCCTTGAGCGAGTTTCTCCAGCATCTGGTCAACATGCTCGTGCTCGGCGGCACCTATGCGCTGCTCGGGATCGGGCTGACGTTGATCTTCGGCATCATGAACGTGGTGAATTTCACGCATGGCGTGCTCTACACGTTCGGCGCCTACATCATGTTCATCGTGGTGCAGCAGATCGGGCTGAACTTCTTCCTGGCGTTGCCCGTCGCCGTCCTGGCCGGGTGGCTATTGGGGGCGGCTATCGAGCTGACATTGCTGCGGCCCCTGCGTGGCTCCGACATCGACATCACGATGCTGGTCATGATCGGTGCCTGGATCGCGATGCAATCAGGCACATTGTGGATCTGGGGCGGCGTCGCCAAATCGGTGGCGACGCCGTTTCCCGAGGCGCCGCTGGTGCTCGGACCCGTATCCGTGTCCTGGCTGCGGCTGTTCGTGCTTGCCGCCGCGGCACTGCTGATCCTGGTGACGTACCTGCTGATCAACAGGACGAGCCTCGGCCGCGCGATGCGGGCAACGTTCCAGGACCACGACACGGCCTCGCTGATGGGCGTCAATGTCGACATGATCTACACCTCGACCTTCGCGATCGGCTCCAGCCTTGCCGCGGCAGCGGGAGCCCTGCTCGGACCGGTCTACGTGATCTTCCCGCAAATGGGCGATCTCGCCGCCGTCAAGGCCTTCGCCATCGTCATTCTCGGCGGTCTCGGCAACATCACGGGCGCGGTGATCGGCGGCTTCATCCTGGCTTTGGCCGAGGAACTCGGCGCCGGCTACGTTTCATCTGGCTATCGCGATGCGATGGGCTTCGTGATCATCATCGCGGTTCTCATCTTCAAGCCGACCGGCCTGTTCGCCCGCGCGGAGCGCGTCGGATGAGAATAGCCCTCACCATTCTCGCCGTTGCTGCCCTTGCCTCGGTGCCGCTCTGGCTGCGCGATCCCTATCTCCTCAATGCGCTGATCACGACCGGAATCTTCGTCATCGGCGCGATGAGCCTCAATCTTCTGCTCGGCTTCACCGGCCAGCTCAGCCTCGGTCACATCGCCTTCTTCGGCATCGGCGCCTATGTCAGTGCGCTGACGTCGCTCGGCTTCGACGTCGGCCTGCCCGGAGGCTTTCGTCTGGTTCACGCGCCCTGGCCGCCCATCGTGGGATTCGTGCTCGCGATCATCATCGCCGGATTGTGCGGCTATTTCGTCGGGCTGCTGTCATTCCGCGTCCGCGGTGCCTATTTCGTCATTGTCACCATCTCCTTCGCTGAGGTCGTGCGGCTGGTCGCGCTGAACTGGGTCGAGCTGACGCAAGGTCCGCTGGCGCTGACCAACATTCCCTCCATTGGGCTGCCGTTGCCCGGCTTTGGCGAACAGACGCTGCGCACCAAGCTGCAGAACTACTATCTCGTGCTGGTCGTGGCTCTCATCGCCTATCTGCTGATCGCGCGCCTCGTTCGTTCCCATTTCGGCCGCGCCATGCGCGGATTGATGGAGAATGAGACGCTCGCCGTCTCCGTCGGCATCGACGTGACGAAGACGCTGACGCTGGCGGCGGTGATTTCGGCCGCGATCGCGGGCGCGGCCGGCAGCCTCTATGCCCACTACATCCGGATCATCGATCCGGAGGTGTTTGCCTTCATCAACACCGTCACCATGGTCATCATGGTCATCAGCGGCGGCAAGGGCTCGCTTGCCGGTCCGGTCGTCGGTGGCCTGATCTTCGGGCTGCTGCCGGTCGCGCTGCGTCCGGTCATGGCGCCGGAGGCGCAGTGGATCGCCTATGGCGGCGTGCTGATCGCCATCCTGTTCGTACTGCCGCGCGGTATCGTGCCCTCGCTCGCGCAGCGATTTCGTAGGAGTCGGAGCGGCACAACGGCGCTGGCGCCGGTGGCCCTCGCCGAGACAGCCGTCAAGGAGCGGGCGTGATGACGGCGCGCAGCGTTGCCATGACGATCGAGCAGGTCGCGGTTCGCTTCGGCGGGCTCGTCGCGATCTCCGACATGAGCTTCACCGTGGGCGAAGGCGAGATCGTCAGCCTGATCGGGCCGAACGGCGCCGGCAAGACCACCGCCTTCAACGTCATGACCGGCTTTCTGACGCCGAGCGCGGGCCGCGTCACCTATCAGGGCACGACGCTTACCGGATTGAAGCCGCACGAGATCGCGGACCTCGGCCTGATCCGCACCTTCCAGCGCACCAGCGTGTTTCCCAACGACACCGTCTACGACAACCTCCTGATCGGACTGCACCGTCAGGGCAGGGTCCGGCTGCTTGACGCCATCCTCGGCCTCCCGGGCGCGCGCGCCTCGGAGCGCAAGCTGCGACAACGGGCGAGCGAGCTGATCGAATGGGTCGGTCTCGAACGCCGAGCCCACGATGCGGCCGGCTCGCTCTCCTACGGCGAGCAGCGCCTGGTCGGCGTCGCGCTGGCGCTCGCGGCGGAACCCTCGATGCTGCTGCTCGACGAACCCGTCTCGGGCATGAATGCCTCGGAGACGCACCGGTTTGTCGAGCTCATCCGCAGCATCCGCGATCGCGGCATCACGATCCTGCTGGTCGAGCACGACATGCCGATGGTGATGACGGTCTCGGATCGCATCGTGGTGCTCAACTACGGCCGCATCATCGCCGAGGGGACCCCGGACGTGATCCGCAACGATCCTGCCGTGATCGAGGCCTATCTCGGGCATGGAGCGGCGCGTGCTTGAGATCCGCGACATGGTGTGCGGCTATGGCGGCGTCACCGCGCTGCGCGGCATCTCGCTCGACGTGAAGGCCGGGCAATTGGTGGCGCTGATCGGCGCCAACGGCGCCGGCAAGAGCACGACGCTACGCGCGATTTCCGGCCTTGTGCCGCCGCGCGCAGGCCAAATGCGGTTCGAGGGCATCGACATCACCGGGGCGAGGCCCCCGCGCGTGCTGGCGAGCGGGATCGCGCATTGTCCGGAAGGGCGGCGCGTGTTTCCGCACATGAGCGTCGAGGAAAATCTCGACATGGGGGCTTACCTCCGTCGTGGTTCGGGCGAGATCGCGGCCGATCGCGATCGCATCTACACGGAATTTCCGCGGCTCGCCGAGCGGCGCCGGCAGGCAGCGGGCACGCTGTCCGGTGGCGAGCAGCAGATGCTCGCGATCGGGCGTGCGCTGATGTCGCGGCCGCGGCTGATCATGTTCGACGAGCCCTCGCTCGGCCTTGCCCCCAACATCGTCGAGCGCACCTTTGCGATCATCCGCGGCATCCGCGATGCCGGCACCACGGTGCTGCTGGTCGAGCAGAACGCGTTCGCTGCGCTGGAGATGTGCGACCACGCCTATCTGCTCGAGAACGGCCGCATCGTTCTGTCCGGTGCCGGCTCTGAGCTGATCGAGAACGAGCATGTGCGGAAGGCCTATCTCGGTGGATGATCCGGCGGTCCGTCCGGACGAGCCGGCGTGGATTCCGGTCTGTGATCTCGGCCGGCTGAAGGCAGAAACGATCGTCCGCGTCGCCGGGCGCGACCTGCTGGTGATCTGGAACGAGGGCGATGTCATCGCGTGCGAACGCGCGTGCCCGCACGAACAGGCGGATCTCGGCTTGGGGCAGGTGGCGGCGGGCCGGCTGCAGTGCCCGCGCCATGCGGCGTCGTTCGATTTGCGCGACGGGACGATTACTTCGGGATGGCCGAGCCCACCGTTGCGGCTCTATCCGGTCAAGGTCACGGGAGAGCAAGTCTGGATCGCGGCGCAGGAACGACAACCGGGGCGATGATCGCGTCATGCCCCTGTTTTGCCCGACGTGTCAAAGCCATCCGCGGCGCGGATTTACCTTTGCAAACAACGGCACTCTACTGTGCATGGGGTTGTTTTCGCGTTTTTTAGTCCAGCAGCCGGCGGGCGGCGTCGACCAGAGCGCCGTCCGGCCGACGCAGCGCCTCGAGGATGGTGAAATGGTCGGCGCCGGCAACCGGAATGAGCTTGCCGGGCGCCTGCGCGGCCGTACGCTTCTCATGGAAGTTGATTGAATCCATCACCAGGGCCGGCAACTCGCTGCTGCCATAGGCGATATCGAGCCGCTTTGGCGTCACGGGCAGGCGAAGCGGCGAGAGCGTGGCGATTTCCTCATCCGTCAGCTTCAGCGCGTTGTTGAGGCCGGTATCGCGGATCGGCGCCAGGTCGTAGACACCTGATATCGCAAGCCCGGCATGGACGCGCGGATGGTCCAGCGCCATCGCCACGAGGTGGGCGCCGGCTGACCAGCCCGACAGGACGACCGGTCCGCCGACGCCATAGGATTCACCATGGGCGGCGAGCCAGTCGAGCGCGCGCGGGATTTCGGCGACGATGTCGGTCAGGGACACTTCGGGCGCCAGCGAATAGCCGGGAATGGCGACCGACCAGCCATGTGCGGCGACGCCTTCGACGAGCATGGCGAACAGCTCGCGGGAATTGCGCTGCCAGTAGCCGCCGTGCACGAACATCAGGCAGGGCGCATCGGGCTTTGCGGCGGGGTAGAGATCGATCTTGTTGTTCGCCCGCTCGCCGTAAGGCAAATCGAGATGAGACTTCAGCGTACCGCGCAGCCGACTGGAGGCTTCGTTGCGCTCGGCGATCAGGGCAGGGCTGTTCTTGACCGCCGCATTGTTGTCATAGGCGGCGCTGCGTTCCGCCTGGGACAGTTCGGCCCATTTGCTGCGAGGGTCGAACGGCCGATGTGTCGAGCTTGTGTTGTTGACCATGGAGTCTCCGAGCGGCCGGTCGTGGCAATGATCGGCGTCGCTCGCTCCTGTCTGCCACGAATCCCGTTTGAATTGCACATCGCTTGCGCTCAGACGAGGGATGCGCCGTTCGCGGAACTTGTTTCAGCAGGCCGTGGATGGACGGGTCCGCGGCGGCAAAACCGCCGATGGAAATTGACGCGCAAAGGCACTCGTCTTCGGCTGAACACGCGATCCATCGATCACCTCGAGCCGGCCGCAGCGGTTCAGGGTGTGCAGCTTTCGGCCGGGCCATGTCGGTCCGGGCTTGAGCGAGTGGCGGACGATCTGCTTGAACGTCGTCGGCGATAGTTCGACGACTTCCGCGAGGCCAAGCGCCGCGCCGTATCCGTCAGCGCAATTCTGCACCGGTCGCCACAGCCTGTCGTTGATGGTGACGAAATTCCCAGCCGGTCGCGTACTCGCGCGATCGATCAGGACCGGGTTGCTGGCATGAGGCAGCCAGGGGCCGAGCAGGCGGTCGGCGTAATAGATCACGAGCGAATCCGAATAGCCGCCGGTTCCGTCGCGCCAGGCGCCAAACAGATAGTTCAGGCCGTTGTGCCGCGTGATCGTCACGTCGGCGAGCTCGAGGCCCGAGAGCAGCGTCGTGTGCCGCTCCCATTTGTCCGGAAACCGAACGCATTTGTAGAGGGCGACGTCCCCGTTGACCGAGCTCTCCGGGATCATCCACAACTCGCCATCGTCCTCGATCAGGAACGGATAGGACAGGTGCCAGGGCTCTTCCAGCACGGGCACGACGTCGCCGACTGGCCCGCTGTCACCAAACTCGATCGCCGAAATGATTCCCTTGCCGACACGGTGATCGAGATCCTCAAAAAAGACGAACGTTCGTCCACGCCAGGTGACGGGAAAGGGATCGGCGTAGAAGTGGTTGCCGGGGTCTCCCAGAACGTTCCAGCGAGGCCCGGAGAGATCTCCCGTCTGCCAGACACCTGCGCCGTCGTTGAAGCGCCATCCGATATGCCAATGCGGGGCGTAGCAGCAGAGACGATAGATCTCCTTGGAGATCGAGGCGGCGAGGCCGCGCGCGACATAGCCAAGCGGTCCACGGCGAGTTGCATCGCCGGCGGGGCGTGCTAGCTGCGGCAGGATGCGCGGCCGTCCCGACAGGATTGCCGCCACCATGGTCAGGGTTCGCGCCATGACCGTTTCGAGCGCACCGCTCAGGCCGGCCGCAATCTCTCCCGACGGGTGACCGCGATCGAGCACGGCGCCGTCGATCTCGTTGACGATGTCGATCACCGGCAGCTCGCCGCCGAGAATGGCGGCGAGGGCGGCGTTTTCCCCTGCCCTTCCGTTGAACAGCGGGCGCAGATACAGCGGAGCCGAACAGTCCCGTTCCCGCGCGCCGCCTGTAAAATCGACGATCACGTCGGCCGTGCCAGTGCGAGCCTGCGTCCGCTCCGGAATGATCTTCAGCCTTTCGGCGCCGCTGGGTTTGCCCTTGTGCAACACCACGCGTTCGAGCGCGAACAGCGCGTCGAGACCTGCGGGACGTGACTCCGCCGTCGTCGTCCAGGCAATTTGGACCGGAACGTCCCGCCCGTCGATCGACAGCGTCTCGCGGCGCATCCACCGCCGCGCATGCTCACGTTCACAGCGAAACTCGATGATCATGTCGAGCTAATCCATTCCAGCGGATCAGGTCACGTGACCTGGCCGAGAATTCGAACGTATTCCTCCACCATGGCGTCGACCGAGTACCGCAACTTCAGGCCTTTGGCGTTTTGCTGCAGCTCCTCGCGCAGGGTTTGGTCGGTCAGGAGTTTCGAGACGGCGGCCGACAGCTTCGCATGATCGGAGGCATCGACGAACAGGGCTGTCGGCTTTCCTTCGAAGGACAGCACCTCGCGCAGGACGGGAAGATCGGTGACGACGGAGGGAACGCCGGCGTTTGCGGCCTCGACCGCGGCGAGGCCGAAGGTCTCGGCCTGTGTCGGAAATACGAACACGTCGAGGCAGGCCAGAAAATCGGCCATCTGACGCGGGGCGATTTCGCCGAGCAGATGCAATCTGTCCGATACGTTCAAATCATCCGCCAGCCGCCTCAGCCGGGCCTCGTCGACTCCCTGGCCGGCCAATGCGAGGTGCCAGGATGGTTGATCTGGCAGGAGGCGTATCGCCGCATCGAGCCGCTTGTGCGGGTGCAGCCTCGCGGCACAGCCGAGCAGGACGCGGTCGGTCGGCAGATTGAACTTCTCTCGCGCAGCTTGCCTCGGCAGAGTGAGTGCCTTGTCGTCGAAGCCGTGTGGCACATGCACCATGCGCGACCGGTAGGCCGCGGGGTAGCGCGAATATTCGCGTTGCATGTCCAGCGAGTTCAGCGTGATGCGATCGAAGAAGCCGAGGCTGCCCATGACGATGTCGGCCGTGCGGACCGGCCAGCTCATCGACAGCGCGGACGACACCTGATTGGCGATGACGGGTGCGCGGCAGACGAGGCGAGACACGCCGGCGCCGATGACGTTGCCGAAATGCTGAAAGGTCAGAACGGCATCGGGCCTGGTGGTCCTGATGTGATGGCCGAGCGTCCGCAGCATTTGCAACAGGGCCAGCGGATGTCCCGGCCGGCTCGATGCGCAGTAGAGCGTATCGGGCGGCTCGTCGAAGGAATCCGACTTGCGGAAGAAGAACAGATTGGTGACCCGATAGCCGCGCGCGGTCAGGCCGGCGCCGAGCAGCCTGGAGATCTCCTGGGCGCCCGCATTCTCGGCCTGCGTCTGGACCAGAAGCACGTGCAGCTTTGGTCCGCCGCTGCCCCGACTTGCGAGTGCTGCTGCTGTCGACGGCAGCCTCGGTGCCTCGCCCAGTTCTGCGCCTGGCTGGTAATGCAGCACGGATTCCGACCTGCTAATCAAACGTTCACCTTCTTGATGCCGTACCTAACATGCGAGCCTCGGGCGGACACCGACTAGCAATAAACGGAGTTAATGCGCTGGCCGCCGGGACCGCATCATTCACGTCGGAATGACGGCGGTTTCCGCACGGAGCGAGGCGCGCGCGTTAACCAATTGGTCATCTTCGCGTGGCGGCGGGTAACTGCGGATTAACCATAGATATTTACGGTGGAGCAGGCCGCTGAACAGTGCTTGCCAGTTGAATCCGAGTAAAGTCCATGACGTTCGGTCGCCGCGCAGACCCGACAAGTTCCGGATCGACCGGTGTCTCCGCGTCGTGGCAGACTCAAAATGCGTCGAACGGTGAGACTGACAGTGCCGCAACACGTCTTGGCGGTGTGCTCACTGCCGCAGGCGCGCTCTCCTTCATTCGGGACAATGCTCGCCGCATCCTGACGCTCGCTCTCGCGATCTTCGCCCTCGGCGTCGTCGTTCTGCTGGTGATCCCGGTTCGATTTGCGGCGACCGCGCTGGTCGTTGTCGATCCCCGGGAGCAACGCGTGACTGCGGACCAGGACGTTCTGCCGGGCATAGGGCAGGACAGCGCCGCGCTGCAGAGCCTGGTCGAAGTGGCGAAGTCCGACGGCTTTCTCAAGCCGCTGATCGAGCAGCTCAAGGTTCAGGACGACGAGGACATTTCCGGGGGACATACCGACCCCGCGCGCCTGCTCGAGAGATTCCGCAACCGTCTCGACATTTCCCGCCGCGGGCTCACGTACGTCATCGCCATCCGCTTCAGCTCGAACCGTCCGGAGCGGGCGGCCTATTATGCGAACGCGATAGCGGAGTCGTTCGTCGCTAGTCAGACGCGCAACCGCACCGAGGCGACCGACGATGCGGCCGATTGGCTCAGCGGGCGGCTGAAGACGTTGAACGACCGGCTGAGGGCGTCGGAGGACGCCGTGGCCACGTTCAAGCTCGAGCACAGGATCGTCAACGCGGGCAAGGATGCCACGACCCAGCAATTGCGCGTGACCGAGCTGTCGCAGCAGGTTGCCGCCGCGCGCGCCCGGACTGAAGAGGCGAAGGCTCGCTACGAGCAGGCTCAGCGCGACCTGAAGGCGAATGTCGAGGGTCCCGTCAAGCAGGATCTCCTGAGCGCGCTGCGTGCGCAGCGGTCGGCGCTCAATGATCAAATCGCGCAGAAGCGGGCGGTGTTCGGCGATCGCCATCCCGACCTCGTCATGTCCTACAGTCAGCTGAACGATCTCAACAGGCAGATCGAGGTCGAGCGGACAAAGGGCATCGACACCGCAAAGTCGGAATACGAGGCCCAGCGCGAACAGCAGAAGGCGCTCGAAGGCCAGATGAAGGCGGCTGAATCGCAGATCCTGGTCGACGGTCAGGCCCTGGTCCGGCTCCAGGAGTTGCAGCGCGACGCCGAGGCCAACAGAAACATCTACGAACAGTTCCTCTCGCGCTCCAAGACGACGAACGAGCAGCGTCTCTTGCAGAGCTCCCAGACCAAGATTGCTTCGTCCGCCATTCCGCCGCTGCGCTCGACGCTTCCGCCGCTGCCCTTGCTGCTCGCCGCGCTCGCGATCGGCTCGCTGCTGACATCGACGGCGGTCGTTGCGGCAACCGGACGCGGATCGGACAAGGCTGCCGAAGACGTTCGTGCTCCCGATCCGGCTCCACGCCACCCCGCGTCGTCGCCACGCCCGCCCGTGTGGGCCCGCATTCCCGACCTGCTGCCGAGCGATGTGCCCAGGAACATCTGGCAAGGTCCGGTCTCCGCGACGGCTGAGCTCGATCTCGGTCCCCATTTGCGCCCGCTGCTCGACCGGCTGGAGAAATTGCCGGGAGCCCGGGGCAAGGTCGCGCTCGTGATGTCGGTCGGCAAGCGGGCCGGCGGCAACACCGTCGCGCGGTCGCTGAACCGGTGGGCGGTGAACAAGGGGAAGCTGAGCGTCCTGATCCGGGTCGAGCCGGACCTCGGCGGTGCCGGGGCTGGCCTTGCCAAGGGCCAGTCGGACGGCATGACCACGGCGGATTTTCGCAGCGTCGATGCGCTTCTGGGCGCCGGCAAGCGGCCCGAGGCATCGCCCGCGGACGACATTCGCTCGGAGTTCGATCTGATCGTCGTCCATGCCACCTCGCTGGCCTTGCAGCCGGAGGCGGCGGCGCTGGCCGCTCACGCCGATCTGGTCGTCCTGGTCGCTTGCGAAGACGCGGTCGATTCCGCTGCAATGCGCAGGGCAATGGCTGCGCTCTCCCGCTTTGGCGGCGTGCCGACCGGGCTCGTCATCAATCGCGTCCCGGCCGATCCGTCGGCGGCGCGCCGTCGAGGCGAAGTGTTGGGCCTGGCCGGTTGATCCGCGCCTAGAGCGTTTTCGAGCGAAGTGGATACCGGTTCGCGTAAAGGAAACGCGTCAAAACAAGAATCGAGAGCCCCGTTCCGATTCCATCGGAACGGGAAGGGCTAGTCGCCGGAGTCGGCGCCGCGAACGGCGAAGGCGCCGCGTTTCGATGCCGAGAAGCGCAAGAGCACGAGAATTGAAGGATCGACTCCGGTTCGCCGGCGACACAGGATGTTGAGCGCGATGGTCGCGAGCGCCAGCGACACCGTCGCCGAGATCGCTGCGCCAAGCACGCCGAGCCAGGGAATCAGGACCAGAAATCCGACCAGCCGCAGCGCCACGTTCGCCGCGACGACGGGGACATAGACGCGCTCATGGCCGGTCAGCTGCAGGATCGCCGCGGATGGACCGCCCGCCGCCTGGAAAGCCGTGCCGATCGCGAGCACGATCAGGACCCAGTGCTGTTCGGCGAAATGGGGCCCGAACAGGTTGAGAAGCTGGGGGCCGCCGATCCAGATCAGGAGAAGTCCACTGGCCACGCAAAGCCCGGTCACTTCCGCCATGAGCTGCAACGTTCGCCCGAACTCCTGGTGGTTCTTGCTGAAGTACAGCGAAGGAAGCCGGCGCGCCCCGAAACTGTACAGTGCTGCCGAGACCATGGCGAAGATGTTGGCCAGGCGCGAAGCGGCAAAATAGATTCCGGCGGTCGTCGGATCCAGCATCCAGTAGACCAGGATGACGTCGAAATACTGGTTGGCGGCTTCGAGGATGGACGCGACCCAGAAATGAAGCGCGCTCGATCTCCAGCGTGAGGTCTCGGAACTTGCCGCTGTGCTGCGCAAGTCGGGCAGGGCGCGCGCAATCGCAACTATCTGCGCGACAAGGCCCACCGACATGGCGATCGTCATCACGGCGAACAACTCGGCGGGATCGAGCTGCCGATGGCCGAACAACATGGCAAGCAGAAACAGGACGACGATGACCCGCCAGAAGAGCTCGCGGTTGCCTTCGCCCATGAGAATGCTGACCAGCGAGCGGGCGATCTGGCTGCCGAGCATCAGTCCGGCATTCACCGCAGTGTAGGCCGAGAGAGCAAGGATCAGCAGCCACCAGTCGCCCTTCAAGCTCGCGGCCAACGCGACCGCGGCGATCGCGATCAGCATCGCGACGGAGGTCATCCTGAAGCTCGACAGGAGGACACCTTTGATGAGGTCGGGCCTGTCTCCGACCTGATACTCGTTCAGGAATCGCACCAGGAGCGATTCCTGGCCGACCAGCCCCACGACCGCTGCGATCTGGGCAACCGAAAGCCAGGTCGCAAAGATGCCGAATCCATCAGGCGACATCGTTCGCGCCGCCAGCGAGAACAACGCAAACGCAAGCGCGCCGCTGCCAACCTTGAGGAGGATGGTCCCGACAACACCGCGCGTCACGTCGCGCCGCAGGAACTGGACGATGGATTCGATCATGGACGTTGCGGGACGACTTTCCCCTGGAGATACGCGTTACGATAGCGGTGACAGCCTAGCATGGTGAAAAACCGCGAGTGTTAATGGGGGCCTCTGGAGTCTTTTTGGTCGCGGCCGATATCGGCGAAACGCCCGCTGCGTCACGGTGGGACACATTCGTTCCGCCTGTCCCGGATAGAGCGAAGGCCGGCTCTGTCGAAAGCGACGTGATGTCGCTCTGACGCGAAGCAGCCATGCATTCCACCGTGGCATTGCCGAAGACCGGCCCTTGTCGAACATCCTGAGCAAGACGCGTGCCGGGATATCATCCGGCCGATCGAGTCTCCGGTTCATTAACCTCGATCGATGGAAATGATCGCGCTCGGTCCTGCGATGCGACATCAGGCGGGATAATTGCACATGGAACCACCGTTAACCGTGGGAGCCTGGACCATGACGGCGGATAGCACCGTGACCGAGCCGATCGCCGCAGCTGCGACCACGACGACGTTCGCGGACATCGCGATTGTCGGAGGTGGCCTTGCGGGTTCGCTCGCGGCTTCTGTCCTTGCGCGCGCAGGGCATCGCGTCGCGCTGGTTGATAAGCGCGCGGTCTATCCGGACGAGTTTCGGGTCGAAAAGATCGGAGGCCAGCAGCTGGAGATGCTCCGCAGGCTGGGCTTCATCCACAGCCTCGCGAGCGTCGCCTGTCCATACGATCGCGTGCTCAATGTCAGGGAAGGCAAGGTGGTCGATGTCAGCGTCGGCCAGGCCTACGGGCTTCCCTATGCCGGCCTCGTTGCCATGGCGCGCGGCCAGATCCCCGATCCGTCCAGTCTGATCGTCGACGAGGTCACCGCAATGACCTGTAGCGACGACGTTCAGCATCTCGAGCTCGCCTCCGGACGGCGGCTGAACGCGCGTCTTGTCGTTCTGGCGACGGGCATGGCGGGGGCTCTCGGCTACAAGCTGGGCATCAGGCGGCGCGTGCTGGCCGCAGGCCACTCGGTTTCCTTCGGCTTCACGATCGCGCGTCGGGACGGCACGCCGTTCGATTTCAAGGCGCTGACCTATTACGGCGAGCGCACCTCCGACGGCGTCGATTATCTCAGCCTGTTTCCGGTACCCGCCGGCATGCGGGCCAATCTCTTCATGTTCCGCGACCCGGCCGATCCGGTCATGCGCGATTTGCGTCGCGACACGGAAGCGACAGTCCTGCGGCTGCTGCCGGGATTGCAGCCCTACCTCGGTGATTTTCGCGTGACGGACCGGGTCCGGAACTGGGTGATGGACCTGTCCGTCGTCGAAGGACACCTCCAGCCCGGAATCGTGCTCATCGGCGATGCGTTTCAGACCAACTGTCCTGCTGCCGGAACGGGCGTAGCCCGCCTGCTGGTGGACGTCGAGCGCCTCTGCACCGAATATGCGCCGCGGTGGCTCGCGACCGAAGGCATGGGCATCGAGAAGATATCGGAGTTCTATTCCGATCGCGACAAGATCGCCGCGGACCAGCAGTCACTGAAGATGGCGCGCTTCCGCCAGGCGCTGACGTCCCGCGACGATATCGGCTGGGATGTGCGGCGACGGCTGCACTTCCTGAGGCGCAGCATCACGCATCGGGTCGATCAGATGCGGCCGGGCTGGCTTGCGCATGTCCGCAGCGCACTGCGCGCCTGAGGACTGCAATCCGCCGGCGCCTCGCGCCGGTCAGCGCGTCGGCGTCGAGGTGCGGGTCGGTGAGAGCCTGAACTCCGAAATTCGCTTGGCGGCAAGTTTGAGCCAGGGCGCCTGCTTCAGTGCGAACAGGGATATCGCGCCTGTGGTGCTGCCGGCGTGCGTGACCGCCCACATCGGCGAGGGCTGCCCGCCGAACAATTTCTTGTATGGCTCGTCACCAATGGTGAAGTCGAGCATCTGATCCCCGCGCTCGATGCAGTCCTTCGCCACCTGCTCGAACATCAGCGCGCCGAGGGATTGGCTCTTGTATCCGGCAATGTCGAAGGCACTCATGATGACGAGGAAACTGTCGCGGTGGTGCAATCCGAGCACGGCGGCGATCACCTCGCCATCCATCTTCATGGCATAGAGCCGCGCAAGGGAGCCGAGACCACGGACCGCAATGTCGGAATAGAAGTCGTAATATTCGGGCCGCTGGAGCAGGTCTCCGTCGCCCTGCGACTGGAACCGCGGGCCGCGAAACTTCCTCATCACGTCCAGCGCCTCGAGGACGGCGGCGCTGTCGTCGCAGCACGAGAAGCTCAGCGCGCCCTTCTTCTGGAGCTGTCGATACTTCTTTGCGAGCTCCTTCTGATAGGAGCGCTCCATCGCACTGGTCCGCCATTGCTCGAATGGGGCGAGGAGAACCGTTGCGTAGGCATTGGTGTCCATCGCGACGCGGCGGGGCGCACCCAGAAGGTTCTCGATCGGGAGCCGCCCGTCCGGCAGCTTGGTCATTCGGAGCAGGTCGAAAGGGCGAACGAGGCGGCGAATCTCGGCGCATGCATCCGCATCCCTGAGCAGTTCGGAAAAGACCATCGGGCTGCAAACCGGTGCCAGATAGTCGGAGACGCGCAGGTCGGCGAATTCGACGGCCCGTATCGGGCCGCGCCGGATCCGCAGCAAGGGCAGCACCATCGCAAGGGCGCCCGTCGCGCGGTAGCGAACCACGACGACAAGAGGCGTTGCTCCCGCATGCGACGCAAGCCTGCCGTAGAGGCTATGCAGCCAAAGCGGATGCTGGAACGCGGTGGCAGCCGAGTGATCGAACAGCTCTGCATAGTCCGGCGACAGGAAGTCGAATGCCGGTTCGTCGGCGATATCGAACGTGTTGCCAGGCGTGTTCATGCGTAACCAGGGAAACCGGATAATTTCGGGAGTGCTCGATCGAGCTCAGGGCTTATAGCAGGGGAGTGACGGTCGAGATACCGAGGTGGTACGATTTGCATTAAACGGACTAAGCCGGGTTCGCATCGTTACCGAAGTCTTAAGATTTCGCGGCCGCGACGGCTCGGATGTCGAGACCTGGCCGCGCTAGCAAATAATTAACCGCGTTTAAGGAAGGTCAATTCATGGCCAGCCTACAGACCAAGGTGGACTCCGGGGCTCCCGGGAGCGCGATCTGGAAGACGCGCAGCGTTGGCGTTGAGAGGATTGCCAGGGCCGCGATTGGCTGTTCGATCACCATCAACGTCGTCGCGTCGATGGGCACCTTCAATACCGCGCTGTTGCCGGCGGAGCTGACCTATCTGCAGCAGGCCGTCGCGATCCTGATGTGGGGCGTCCTGATCTATGCCAGCGCGTTCGTGCGCCCGCGGCTGCGTTTGCAGTTCAATCCCGATCTGATCGTCCTGGTCGCATTCTACGCCTTCGCCGTCACTTCGGTGTTCTGGACCA
This sequence comes from Bradyrhizobium sp. CCBAU 11361, assembly GCF_028128935.1. Lineage (NCBI taxonomy): Bacteria > Pseudomonadati > Pseudomonadota > Alphaproteobacteria > Hyphomicrobiales > Nitrobacteraceae > Bradyrhizobium > Bradyrhizobium sp. CCBAU 11361. The sequence continues at coordinate 196,475 of NZ_LBJZ01000001.1, read as the reverse complement.
GCCTGAACGCTGCTGCCATCATGAAGAGCCTGGCGCTCGCGATGACGACCTTCGGCGCATTCTGTCTCATCACGCGCATCGACATGGACGAGGTCGTCAGGGCCACGGCCCTTGGGCTTTTCATATTGGTGGCCGCATCGGCCTTCTGTGCGCTCGCCGTGCCCGATATCGGGATAGACCACAGCTGGATGCATAACGGTCAATGGCAAGGCGTCTATGAATCGAAGCAGACCCTCGGTTTCGTCGGCGCGTATCTGATGTTCTTCGCCTGCTATCTGAAGATGAAGGGGCAGGGGTGGTCGGCTTTCCTCCTGGTGTTCCTTCTGGCGTCCACATGTGTCCTCGCGTCGGAATCGCGAGGCGCCGGTGCCGTTGCCCTGGCCGCCTGTGCATTGCTGGTGACCTCGATGTGGTCGGTCACCTGCATGAGAATCTATGCGCTCCTGCCGTTCGTCATGTGCTTGCTGGCCGGCGCGCTGATCTTCTATTTTTACGCGACAGGGTATGACGCGATCCATGTCGGTGACGCGTCCATCGATCTGACCGAGCGGACGTTCATCTGGCATTACGCCATCAGCCATTTCGATGACGCACCGCTGCTCGGCTTCGGGATCAACGGCTTCTGGACGGTTCCGTCGATCTACGACTATTTCGAACAGAACCACGGCTGGGTGCTGGATAATTATCACAGCGGCTATATCGCGATCCTGATGGAGACGGGGTTTCTCGGCTACACGCTTTTCGCCGCGAGCGTCCTTCTGTTCTCGAACAAGGTTCTCCATCTGATTACGGCCCGCGCGATCGACCGGTCGCACTGCGCGCTCATCATCGGATTTGTCGCTCTCAGCTTTCAGACCAACTTTACCGAGACGACGTTCCTTCGCTCGACGATGTTCACGTCGGTGCTGCTGGTGGCGTTCTTCTTTGCGACGTGCAGGCCTGTGCCGCAGACCGATTTCTAGTCTCAACGAATGGAAGCAAGATGAGAGCCATCCGCGCTCGCTGGACGAGAAGCTTCAATGTTGCGGCAACGGCTTTTTTCCTCGCGTCGTCTTGCTTCCATGCCCATGGCGCCGGGCAGGCGGCGTCCCGTGACCTGCCGAAATTGGGGCGCGGCATCAATATTCTCGGCTATGACGGGATCTGGGAAGGCGGCCGGAACGCGCCGTTCCGCCTGGATAATCTCACCGCAATCAAGAAGGCCGGATTTTCGCACGTCAGGATCAATTTCTTCGGCTTCAAGTTCATGGGCGAGGGAAACGTCCTGGACGAGATCGTTCTGAGGCGGCTGGATGCCGTCATCGAGGAAGTCCTCGCAAGGAACCTCATTCCGGTCGTTGACGAGCACGACACTCATGTTTGCCAACGCGACGTTTCCGGATGTGGCGAGAAGCTCAGGGCGCTCTGGCGGCAGATCGCCGAGCGCTATGCCGGAAAATATCCCGCGCTGGTCTTCGAGGTCCTGAACGAGCCCGGCGGGCAAATGACGTCCGCCGACTGGAATTCACTCCTCAACGAATGTCTTGAGATCATCCGCCGCACCAATCCGGCGCGGCCGGTCATTGCCGCGGTTCTCAACACGGACGACATCCCCGTCGACGACCTCGCGCTGCCGGCCGACGACAGGAACCTCATCGTCACGTTTCACTATTACGCGCCGATACGATTCACGCATCAGGGCGCGCCGTGGTCTTCGACGTTTTCGCGGATCGGACCGCTGGATTGGGGCAGTCCGGACGACGAAGCGAAGGCGGCCGCTGACTTCAGGAAGATGGATCTCTGGGCGCAGAAGGAGAAGCGCCCGGTTTATCTCGGCGAATTCGGGGTGTATGAGCGTGCGCCATCCGACAGCCGCGCGAGATATTTGTCGTTCATGGCAGGAAGCGCCGACAGGCTTGGCTGGTCATGGGCCTATTGGCAATTCGACCATGATTTCGCGGCCTTCGACAGCGCGCGGCAGGCCTGGAAGCCGGACATCCTGCGTGCGCTGATCCCGCCGCAGCGTTGAAGCCCGCAATCGCTTAGCGTAACGCGGCACCAATCGATCAAAACCATGTGGCGATCTCCCCGAGGCGTCGATACGCCGTCTCGCGCGCGGCGAGGATCGGGCCCGCCGGGCCGGTGGTCGGCCCGATCGGCACGAAGCGCACGTCGCTGATGCCAATGAAGCGCAGTGCCTCGCGCAAATAGGGTGTCGCCATGTCGGTGCGGCCGCGATTCATTCCGGTGACGAAGTCGCTGCCGCTGGCGAGGATGACGATGGTCGGCCGGTCCTTTAGCAGCGGGACATATCCCGTCGCCGGGTCGAACCGGAAGGTGAGCCCGGGCTGGACGATGATGTCGAACCACTGCTTGAGCTTGTAGGGGATGCCGAAATTCCACATCGGCGTCGAGATCAGCACGCGCTCGGCGAGCGACAGGCGCGTCGCCATGCGCTCGGCCTCGGCAAAGCTGTCGCGCTGGGCGTCGTCGAAAGCCTGGGCCTTCATCCGGGCATATTTGGCCTCGACAATGGGCCCCGCAAACTCCGGCATCCGCTCCCGCCAGAGATCCATGACATCGATGTCCCAGTCGGGACGCGCCTCGCGAAATCCGTCAAGGAAGACGCGCGCGCCGGCGCTCGACTCCGAGTCGGGACGCGGCGAGCATGAGAGGTGCAGGAGCTTTGCCACCGCTCATCCCAGCGCTCTGATGACGGCATCCGCACGCGTGACGATGGCGACGTTCTGCATGGCAAAGTTGATCGAGGCGGAGTGCCAGTCGGCATTCATGGTCGAGCAGCAATCCTCCGGCACGATCATGAAATAGCCCTTGTCGGCGCCGGTGCGCGCGGTGTGCTCGACCGACATGTTGGTCCAGGCGCCGGTGTTGATGATCATGTCGCGGCCGGTGGCCTTCAGGATCGTCTCCAGCCGCGTCCCCTCCCAGGCGCTCATCCGCATCTTCTCGACGACGAAATCGCCGGGCCGCGGCTCGAGGCCCGAGACCGGCGCCGCGCCCCAGCTGCCCCGCACCATCGCCTTGCTGTCGACCAGACCCTCGAACAGCGGCGCGTTCAGCGTCACGCCGGGGGCGCCGGGCTCGACCACGAACCAGACATGGATGATGGCGACGCCGCGCGCCCGCGCGGCCTCGGCAAGACGCCGGACATTCTCGATGACATGCTGCTGCTTCGCGTGAGCAGGCGCGCCTGACTCGGCGAATGCGCCGCCATCCATGATGACGTCGTTCTGAAGGTCCTGGATGATCATGGCGCAGCGCTGCGGATCGAGCTGCATCTCGCCGTCGGTGAGGATGGGCGCTGCGGCCGCGGGGCCGGCGCTTGCGCCGCCGCCGCGCTTGCCGCTCATATAGGGCTCGTGGCGCGGTCCCACCTTGGTCGGGATGGCATAGACCGAATGCGTCGAGGTCAGATAGAGCGTGCGGAAATCCGGCCCGCCCCAGGCGAGGTTGGCGACGAGCTCGGGCACACGAACCTTGCCGAGCAGTTCGCCGCGCGGCGTATAGACCCAGACGCCGCCGGGTGCGGTGACCCAGATATTGCCGTGCTGGTCGCACTTCATGCCGTCGGGCAGGCCAGGCTCGAGCTCGGACTTGATTCCGCTTGCGAACACGCGCGCGTTCGAGAGCGTGCCGTCGGCGTTGACGTCGAACACGCGGATCAGGGCCTGCACGGTGTCGTTGACATAGAGCAGCCGTTCGTCGGGCGAGAAGCACAGCCCGTTCGGCTGGTCGAACAGATTGCGCTCGACCACGAGCTTCGGCTCGCCGCCCGGCATGACGCGATAGACGCCCTGGAAGCCGAGCTGCCGCGGCCGCTCGACGCCATAGACCGGCATGCGGCCGTACCAGGGATCCGAGAAATAGATTGCGCCCGAGGAGTGCACGCAGACGTCATTGGGGCTGTTGAGCTCCTGGCCTCCGAAATGCGAGGCCAGCACCTCCCGCCGGCCGTCCGGCCGCTCGCGGATCAGCGACGAGGTGGCGTGCTCGCAGACGATCAGGTTGAGCTCGGCGTCATAGGTCATGCCGTTGCATTTGTTCGACGGGCGCTTGACCTCGGTCACGCCGCGCCGCAGGTCCCAACGCCGGCGAACGTCGCCAGGCATGTCCGAGAACAGGAGGTAATAATCGACAGGATGCCAGATCGGGCCTTCCGTGAAGTCAAAGCCCGTTCCGACCTGCGCGACCGGCGCATAGGGATCGATCAAGGTCTCGAACTCACTTCGCAAGGTGACATGTGTCATCGGTCGATCCTCGGAAGCATGATCCGGAAAAGTGTGGAGCGGTTTTCCGAAAGGATCATGCGTGAATAAAAGCGTCAGGCCGGGAACCAGTTGCGCGGGGGCAGTGACTGCACGATCGGGCCGGGGACCTGGTCGTGCAGACGGCCGACGACCATGCCGCCCTCGATCTTGGCCGGCCTGTCGTGCACCGGCAGCAGATAGCGCGAATTGCTCAGCAGCTTCTTGATCGAGGCCTTCTCCGCGCGTTTGCTGGTGCCGTGGTTGCCGGTCGTCCGCGGCTCCCAGTCGTGAATCTCGTTGAACGGCGTGACGATCTGGTCGTTGAAATCGTAGATCACGTCGCCGCAGATGGTGGCAATGCCATCGGCGGTCTCGACGATGATGTTCATGGAGCCCTCGGTGTGGGCGTTGGCGGCGTCGCAATAGACGCCGGGCATCAGCTCGATCGGGCCGGTGATCTCCAGGTCGAGGAAACGCAGCGCGCTCTTGGTGTGCAGGCGGTCGATCAGGTGCTTGATGTCGGGCGCCGGATATTGCGGATGCATCAGGCCGGAGACCGAATATTCCAGCTCCTTGCGGTTGAGGACGACGGTCGTGTTCATCGGGAACAGATCGTCCTTGCCGGCGTGGTCGATGTGCAGATGGGTGTGGCAGACGAAGCGCACGTCGCCCATGCGCACGCCATGGCGGGCAAGCTGGTTCTCGATCATGTGCTCGTGATACTGCAGCCCGCGCATGCCCAGCGTTTCCATGATCTGGTTGGAGCGGTAGCCGGTGTCGACCACGACAGGATATTTGCCGCCGAGGATCAGAAAGCCGAGCGTGAGGACGCGGCGGGTGCGGCCGCAATCGCGGCCGAGAACCAGAAAGCTCGATTCCAGCTCGATATCGCCATAGTCCAGGATCTTGATCTCCAGCGCCATCCGTGTCTCTCCCTGTCTCGTTTCTTGTCCGTCAAAGCCGATAGACGCGCGCTGCGGTGGTCCGGAAGATCGCGTCCTGTTGCTCGGTACTCAGCGGAGCGGCCGCCGCGCGAAACGCGTCGATGAGCTCGCGATAGCTGGTCCACAATTTCTCGATCGGGAAATTCGATCCGAACAGGCAACGCCCGGCGCCGAACGTCGCAACCGTGTCGGTCAGCACCGCCGCGATATGCGCGGGATCGTTGCGGTGAATGAACGTGCCGAGCCCGGACAGCTTCGACACCACGTTGGGACATGCGGCGAGGCGTGCCATTCCCGCGCGCCAGGCCGCGCGGCCTGCCGGCGAAAGATCCTCCAGCATCCCGGCGTGCTGGAGGATGAACGTCACCTTGGGGCAGGCCTCGGCAAGGTCGGCGGCGCCCGGCATTTGCGGGGTGAACACCTGAAGGTCGAAACTCCAGCCGTAGTCGGCGAGGTGTCCGATGTTGCGGCGGATCGAGGGGGCGAGACAGAGGTCAGGCCGGGCGGCAAAACGATAAAGCGGGTTCTCGTGCCAGTGCAGCTGCATCCGCACGCCGCGCAGGAGCGGATAACGCTTGAGGCGGTCGAGCTGCGGGCGGACGTCGTCGACGGCGAAATTGGCGTAGGCGACGATGGCGTGGGGCCAGCCATGTGCGTCCGCGGTCTGCTGCACCCAGGCCGCCTCGTCCTCGAAACGGTCAACGGCCCAGTTGGTCTGGACATAGACCGAGCGGGTGACGCCAGTGCCGTTGAGGTCGTCGAGATATTCCTGGATCGGATAGTCGCGCCGGATCGGCTCGTAGGGTCCGAAGATGCGGGGCTGCATGGGGCCGATCAGCCAGGGCAGGTCCGCCTGCCGCCAGATGTGATGATGCCCGTCGACAATCTCGGTCACGCAACTCTCCTACGTCCCAGTGCCAGCACGTGCGCGACGATCGACGCGCTCGACCCGCCGTCGACGAGATCGTCGACGAAGCGTTCGATGGCGACGAGCGCTTCGGTCTGTGGGCGAAAGCCCGGGCTCGTCGCGAGCGGCGTCAGCCAGCTGAGGCGCCAGGCCCGCCGTGACAGCTTCGCCACTGCGTCGCGCAGCGCCTCGGGTGCGCCGCGCTCCAGCCCGTCCGAGACGACGATGACGGCCGCCCCGCGCGCATAGCCGCCGAACCTGGGCACCGCGAGGAAGGCTTGCAGGGCATCGCCGATCCGGGTGCCGCCGTCCCAGTCGCTGACGAGATGGGCGGCTGCATTCAGCGCCTGTTCGCGCCGCTTCATCCGTAGCGCGCGGGTGACGCGGGTCAGGCGCGTGCCGAAGGTGAAGACCTCGACATTGGGCGCGGCCTGCACCAGCGCGTGAGCGAGCTTCATGTTCTCCTCGGTGCGGCTTTTCATCGAGCCCGAGACGTCGATCAGCAGCAGAAATTTTCGCGGGCGCTGCCTGCGCTTCAGGTGTCTGAGACGCAGGACCTCGCCGTCGCTGCGCACGGAGTCGCGCAAGGTGCGGCGGAGATCGGCGAAGGGACCGCGACGCGCCTGCCTGCGCCGGTGGCCGCGCCGCCTGGGTAGACGCCGTGGCGCTTCGCGGGTCAGGCGGCGGAGCGCATCGGTCGAAGAGAGTTGCGCGAAGCGGCGCTCGACCAGCGCCTCGCTGCGGGTCGCGGCGAGGCCGGATTCGTTGGCGTCGTCGGAGAGCAGTGGCTCCTCGTCGCCGCGGCCTTCCTCTTGAAGCCGGACGGTCTCGTCGTCCTCGCCGTCGTCATCGCGCGTGATGGCTTCGCTGCCACGGAAATGGAGGTCGAACAGCCGGTCGAAGGTCGCGCGTCGCTCGGGCGGTGGGGCGAGGGTGGCCAGCGCCGCCTGGCGGATATCGCCGAGGTCGCGCGGGCCGAGCAGCTCGATCGCGGTGAGGAACATGGTGGTCTGCTCCGGCGCGACGGCAAAGCTGTTGGCGCGCAGCAGTGCGACGAAGGAGACGAACACGCGCGCCGCCTGCGGCAGTTGCAGTTCGACACTCATGCGGTCGCCTCCGCAAGCATCGCGTCGAGCCGGGGCGAGATGAAGTGCAAGTCCTCCTCGTCTTTGAGCGCCACGCCGATCGAGCGCCTGAAGGCATCAGGCCAGCGCGCGCCGCCCTTGTGCAGCAAGGTTGCCGCCTCGGCCCAGTCGACGGCTTCAGCAATGCCCGGCGCCTTGCTGAGCGGCTCGCGCCGCAATTTGCCGACCGCCGCGACGACGGCACGCGCAGTCGCCTCCGCGACGCTGGAGGCGCGCAGCATCACGATGCGCGCCTCGCGCTCTTCCGTGGGATAGTCGATCCAGTGATAGACGCAGCGGCGGCGCAGCGCCTCGTGCAGGTCGCGCGTCCGGTTCGAGGTCAACACCACGACGGGGCGCTCCGCCGCGCGGACCGTGCCGCGCTCGGGGATGGAGATCTGGAAGTCGGACAGGAATTCGAGCAGGAAGGCCTCGAACTCCTGATCGGCACGATCGATTTCGTCGATCAGCAGCACGGTGGAATCGGGCGCGCGCAGCGTGGCGAGCATCGGCCGTTCGATCAAGAACGTCTCGCCATAGATGTCGATGCTCTCGTCGCCGGCCTGGCGGATCGCCAGCATCTGCCGCGGGTAGTTCCACTCGTAGAGCGCAGCGGAGGCGTCGATGCCCTCATAGCATTGCAGCCGGATCAATCGCCGCCCCAGCACGGCGGCGATGGCTTTCGCGGCTTCGGTCTTGCCGACGCCCGGCGCGCCTTCGAGCAGCAGGGGCTTGCCGAGGGCGAGGCCGAGATAGGCTGCGGTCGCGAGCCCCTCGTCGGCGAGGTAATAGGCCGCGCGCAGCGCCTTCTCCAGCGCTTCGGGGCTGTCGATGCCGACGATGTTGCTGCGGACCGCCATTCCAAGTCCTCTAGCGCCGTGCCTGCGGTCGCGCGCCGCCCTGCGTCTTGATCGCGCGCAGCACTTTTTCCGGCGTGATCGGCAGATCGTCGATGCGGACGCCGACCGCGTTGAAGATCGCGTTGGCAACGGCCGGCAACACCGGATTGGCGCACATCTCGCCGGGGCCCTTGGCGCCGAACGGACCATCCGGCGCAGGGCGCTCCAGCACGGCGATGTCGTGCGGGCAGATATCGCCGGGGCCGGGCATCAGATATTCGACGAAATCGCGGGGTCCGTGAACGGGATCGGGATAGTAGGGTTCCGGCGTCTCGTACAGCGCATGGCTGACGCCCATCCAGGCGCCGCCGACCAGCTGCTGCTCGACCAGGCGCGGATTGAGCGCGCGGCCAAGCTCGTAAGCGGAGTCCATGCGCACCATCGCGACCTCGCCGGTCTCGTCGTCCACCTCGACCTCGGCGACCAGGCAGGCATGGGCGTAGCAGGTTGCCGGCGACATCTCGCCGGTCTCCGGATCGACATTGGAGAGAGGGACGAGGAAGATGCCACGGCCGGAGATGGTCTTGCCCTGCTTGAACTGCGCGGCGATCGCGACGTCCTTGGTCGAGATCGAGCGGTGCGGCGCGCCCTTGACGTGGATGTTGCCGCGCCCGTCGGTCTCGAGATCGGCAGCGTTGACCTCCAGCTCCTCGGCGGCGGCCTCCATCATCACGCCGCGCGCCTCGCGGGCCGCGGCCATCACGGCGTTGCCGACGCGGTGGGTGCCGCGCGAGGCGAACGAGCCCATGCAATGCGGGCCGGTGTCGGAGTCCGCCGTGTCGACATAGACGTCCTCCACCGGCACGCCCAGCGTCTCCGCGCAGATCTGCCGCGTCACCGACTTCATGCCCTGGCCGAGGTCGATCGACGACAGCGCCACCGTGAACTTCCCGCTCGGATTGGAGTGCACCAGCGCCTGGCTGGGGTCGCCGCCGAGATTCATGCCGATGGGGTAGTTGATCGACGCCATGCCGCGTCCGCGATGCCGGGTCATCTAGCGCCTCCTGGTGCCGAAGACGGAGGAGAAACGGGTCGCGCCATGCGAGGGCGCAGCGGGCCGCGGGGGAGGCGGCGCCGGTGGTGGCGGCTCACGCGGCGGTTCGCGGGTGACCGTCGGCGGAAGCCGGTCATAGGTCGTGCGCTGCTGCGCGGCCACCGCCGGCCGGCTGCGCGAATCCGCCGGGGTCGGCGGGATCACGGCGCGGCTGCCGCCACCGTCCTTGCGCGAGGACGCCCGCTTGAACTCGTCGCGGATCGGCCATTTGGCCTTTTCGGCCGCGACCTGGACGCATTCGATCAGCGCGGTGTTCTTGGCTTCGCGCCTGTGCGCCTTCATGTCGCCGTCGCGATAGGCGTTCAGGATGCGGAACTCCATCGGGTCCATGCCGACGAGGTTTGCCAGCTTGTCCATCTGGCATTCGATGGCAAAATCCATCGCCGTGACGCCGAAGCCGCGCATCGCGGTCGCCGGCGTCCGGTTGGTGAAGACGCAATAGACGTCGCCATACACGTTCGGGATGGTGTAGGGGCCGGGCAGGTGCGCGGCGCATTTCACGGCGGCGTAGCTGGACAGCCGCGTATAGGCGCCGCTGTCGAAATAGGCGCGGATCTTGCGCGCGACGATGCGGCCGTCGCGCATCACGCCATCCTTGATGAAGATGCGCTCGGCGCCGCGCGGCGGGCCGTATTGCATCTCCTCTTCGCGGCCGAACACGTAGCGCACGGGGCGTCCCGTCAGCATCGCGCCGAGGATCGCGAGCGGCTCGGTCAGCGTGTCCACCTTGCCGCCAAAGCCGCCGCCGACGGTGCCGCCGATGAAATGGAAGGTGTTGGACGGCACGTCCAGGATCTTGGCGCAGGTGTCGACCGAGAAGAACAGCGCCTGCGTCGAGGTATAGACGACGTAGCGGCCGTTGGTGTCGGGCGCGGCGATCGCCCCGTTGGTCTCGGTCGGCGCGTGCTCGATCGGCGACATCTGGTAGCGCTGCTCCAGCACGTGATCGGCGGTGGCGAGCGCCGCATCGGCGTCGCCGAAGCGCAAACGCTGGTGATCGTAGACCTCGTGATAGGTGAATGTGTTCTTCGGGTAGGTCTCGTTGACCACGGGCGCGCCGGGCTTCAGCGCGTCCTCGACGTCGAACACCGACGGCAGCACCTCGTAATCGACCTTGACCTTGGCGATCGCCTCAAAGGCCTCGCGCTCGCTGTCGGCGACGATGGCGACGATCGGCTCGCCCTTGTAGCGGACCTTGTCCACCGCCAGCGACGGCTCGTCATCCTTGCCGAAATTGATGAGGCTCAGCAGCGTGTTGAGATTGACCGGCACATCGGTGCCGCGGATGATCCGGCGCACGCCGGCCGAGCGCTCGGCCTCGGTGGTGTCGATACGGCGGAGCCTTGCATGCGCCTCGGTCGAGCGCACGACCTTCAGGTGCAGCATGCCCTGGAGCTTATGGTCGTTGAAATAGCTCGACGTGCCCGTGACGTGGCCGAGCATGTCCTGGCGTTGCGTCCCCTTGCCGATTTCCTTCAAATTATCGTCGCGCTCGTCGGCGAAGATGTCCTTGCGCAGTTCCAGCATGATGGGGATCCTCAGGCACTCGCTCGGCTGCCGGAAGCAGCGAGGATGGCGTCGATGATGGGCTCGTAACCGGTGCAGCGGCAGATGTTGCCGGAGATCGCCTCGACCACCTCGGCGCGGCTCGGGGCGGGGTTGCGGTCGAGCAGGGCCTTTGCGGCCATCAGCATGCCCGGCGTGCAATAGCCGCACTGGGCGGCAAAATGGTCGGCAAAGGCGCGTTGAAGCGGATGCAAATTCGGGCCCTGCTTCATGCCGTCGAGCGTCTCGACCGCGCGGCCCGCGACGGTCTCGGCCAGCGTCAGGCAGGAAAGGTGAAGCTCGCCGTCGATCAGCACGCTGCACGTGCCGCAGCCGCCCTGGCCGCAGCCGAATTTCGGCGTCATGTCGCCGATCAGCTCGCGCAGTGCCACCAGCAGATTGGTGCCGCCGTCGACGAAGATCGCGACGTCGCGGCCGTTGTGACGAAATTGCAGAGGTATCTTGGACATGACGATCTATTCCTGGCCGGACAGCAGACGCCGCAGATGAATGCCGACGATCTCGCGGCGATACCAGGCGCTGCCGAGCGCGTTGTCGGATGGCGATGTTCCTTCGGTCGCTGCGGATGCGGCGGCCGCGATGGCCGCGGCATCCAGCGAGCGGCCCTCGAGCGCGCGCTCGGCTGCGCGCGCGCGGATCTGCGTCGGTGCCATCGAGCCCAGCGCGATGCGGGCGCCCGCGATCCGGCCGCCGCTGACCGGCAGATGCGCGGCAAGCGTGATGACCGAGCCGCCCTTCGGCTTGATACGCGCGATCTTGCGATAGTGGAAAGCCTCGCTGCTGGCCGGCCGGGTGCAGGACACCGACAGCACCAATGTCCCGGCCTGGCGGTCGCGCGCCTGCAAAAACTCTTCGATCGGAATGTCGCGCGCGCCAAAGCCGCCTTGCACGGCGACGGTGGCGTCGAGCGCCAGCAGCGCGACGGTGAAATCGCCATAGGGGCTGGGCGCGAAGAGATTACCGCCCACGGTGCCCATGTTGCGCACGGCGGGACCGCCGATCGAGCGGGCAGGGGCATGCAGGAAGGCGAGGTCCCGTTCGGCGAGGATTCGCGCGAAGGTGACGCCGGCCCCGAGCGTCACGCGCGGACCGGATGCGTCGATCCGGGTCAGCGCCCGGTCGTGGGCGCGAACGACGGTCGAGATCGTGACGTCGCCCTCGTTCAGCGCGCGCATCACCAGCGTGCCGCCGCCGAGATAGCGCGCGCTACGGTCCGAGGACAGCGCCCCGGCCGCCTCGCTGGCGCTGTTGAACGTCTTCACTGTCACGGCCATGATTATGCGGCCTCCTTCAAATGCCGCCGGATCGCCTCGAACCCGGCCTGGTAAATATCTTCCGCGACCATGTGGGTGATGCGGTCCTTGTCTTCCGGCCTCGTGGTGAAGCGTGACTCCCAGTGCCAGAAGGTGCGGTCGCCGTCGGTGACCGGCAGCAGCCGGACATGGGCGACGTAATTGAACATCGGCACCGGCGTATCGAGCAGGCAGTAGCTGAAGGACTGTTCGAGGTCGGACAGCGCCAGGAGCTGCTCCCGCAGCTCGGAGCCGTCCTTCAGCTTGAAGCGCCTGACGCAGCCGATCTTGTCGGAGGATTGTGCGCGTTCGATCGTGGAGGTCGCAACTGCCGGGTGCCAGCGGTCGTGCCCGTTGAAATCGCGCAGCACGGACCACGCCGCGTCGGTCGGTGCGTCCAGGATCGTGCTCTTGACGATATGCGGCACCGTCAACCTCCGAACACGCGCTTCAGCGCGTCAAACCCGCCCTGGAACACGCCGCCGCCGATATTGTTGACGAGTTCGGTCTCGCGCTGCGGCGCGCAGTCGAACTCGGCGGTCCATTCCATAAACGTCTGGTCGCCGTCGGTGACGGGCGTGAGCCGCAGGGTGGCGACGTAGTTCTCCACGCCCATCGGCGATTCCAGGATCGAATAGGTGCAGAACATGTCGTAGTCGGAGAGGCCGAGCAGCTTCTCGCGGATGCGGTCGCCGTTGCGCAGGCGAAAATCTCGCACACATCCGATCTTGTCCGAGGGCTCGCCGCCTTCGATCCGGCTCTCGGCGATCGCGGGATGCCAGTTCGGCAGGCCGTTGAAATCGCGCACCCGCGCCCAGACGCGGTCGTTGCGGGCATTGACGACGGTGGAGACGTAGACGCGGGCCATGAACGCGATCCTCAGCTCTTCTTCCGCGGCCCGCGCTCGGCCGGCGGTTCGCCGCCGCCCTCGGTCGCAGGCGGGGAGGCGGCTGGCTTGTCGCCGCCACCGCTGCCCTTGCGCGCGGACTCCTTGATGCCCTGCATATCGCGGGCTTCGCGGATCAGGCCCGGCATCTTGGCGAGGCTGCCGCCCTCGACGCCGATATCCGACAGGAGGGAATCGATCAGCGGCGCCTGGACGCGGTAGCGCAGCGCCGAGTCGATCACCTCGTCGGTGGCGCTGCGGCCGCCATTGCCGCCATGGCCGTTGCCGTTGAGCCCGTCCACCTGAAGAATGCGGATACCCTCGATCTTCTCCATCGGCTTGACGCTTTCGCGCACGATGCCCTCGATGCGGTCGAGCAGCTTGCGGCGGAACAGCGAGTAGCGCGCCTGATCCGTGAGGACGTTCTCGGCCTCGTTGAGCATGCGCTGCGCTTCGGCCTCGACGGTGGCGCGGACGCGCTCGGCGTCGGCCGCAATCCGGGTCTCCTCGGCCTGCTTCTCGGCGAGCAGCACCTCGACCGTCTTGCGCCGCCTTGCGATCTCGCTCTCGCGCGCGGTAATGACGCGCTCGGTGGCCTCCGTCGCATGAATGCGGGCTTCCTCCGCAGCAGCGCGCGCTGCGGATTCTTCCAGCGACTTCTGATGAATGGCGATGGCCTTCTCCATCAGAACCGTCTCGACGTCCTTCTCGCGGTTGACCTCGAGCTTGCGCAGCTCGCGCTCGCGGCCGATGCGAGCCTCGTCCAGGCCGCGATCCGACGCGATCCGCGCGCGCTCGACCTCCTCGCGCGCGGCAATCTCGGCCTCCTGGAGCGACTGGACGCGGGCGACCTCGAGTTGCTCGATCGCGCGGCGGCGCTCGATCCGCGCCGCTTCCAGCGCCTGCTCGCGCGACACGTCGGTGGTCTCGACGTCCTTGCGCGCGACGATCTCGGCCTGCTTGACCTGACGGTCGGCGTCGATCCGTTCCGAGCGCTTGGTGGAAAGCGCGATAACGCGGTCCTCGTCCGCGATCTCGATCGCCTTCTTCTGCTCGATATTGAGCACTTCGCGCTTCTTGGACGAGTTGATTCGTTCGGCCTCGAGCGCGAGATCGACGCCGATGCGCTGGCGTTCGATCGCGTCGCGCCGCTTCAGCTCGGCCGCCTCCAGAACGCCGGTGCGCTCGATCTCGAGCGCGCGGGTTTCGCGCTCGGCCTGGATGCGCTCGGCCGCAACGGTCTTCTCCTGCGCGATCCTGGCGGCCTCGATCGCTTCGCGCGAGGCGATATCGGCTTCCTCGACGGCGCGATTGCGGGCGATCTCCAGCGAGCGCACCCGTTCTTCCTGGGCAATGCGGGAGGCTTCCGTGGCCTCGCGCGCGACGATGCCAGCAACATCGAGCGTCTGGTTGCGCTCGATCTCGAGCTGCCGCGTGTTCTGCTCGGCGGCGATGCGCTCGGCGGCCAGCGTCCGTTCGCGGGCGATGCGGGCGGCCTCGACCGCGCGCTGCGCCTCGATCTCGGCCTCTTGGATGGTGCGGACCTGCTGGATTTCCAGGGCACGGGTACGCTCGTCCGAGGAGATGCGCTCGACATTGACCGTCATGGTCTGGGCGATGCGCGCCTTCTCGGTGGCCTCGCGTGCCGCGATCTCGGCCTCCTCGACGGCGCGGGTGCGCTCGATCTCGCGGCGCCGCGTCTCCTCCTCATTGGCGATGCGGGCATCGGTGACGACGCGGTCCTGCTGGATGCGGGCCTTCTCGATCGATTCGCGTGCGGCGATCTCGGCTTCCTCGACGGTGCGCATGCGCTCGATCTCGCGCTGGCGCACCTCGCGCTCGGAGGCAATTCGGGTGGTGTCGATCGCGCGCTGGTTGGCGATCCGGGTCTTCTCGATCTCCTCGCGCGCGAGCAGCTCCTTTTCCTCGATGGTGCGGGTCCGCTCGATCTCCTTCTGGCGGGTCTCGCGCTCGGAGGCGATGCGGGCCTCGGCAATGGCCTGGTCGTTGGCGATCCGCGCGCGCTCGATGGTCTCGCGCGCGGAGATCTGGGCCTGTTCCGCCTCGGTCTCGCGCAGTGCGCGTTCGCGGGCGACTTCCGTGCGTTGGAGCGCGCGGCGCATCTCGATGTCGCGCTCCTGCTCCAGCCGCGCGGTCTCGCTCTCGCGCTCGATCTCCAGCGCCTGTCGCTCGGCTTCCAGATTGCGGGAGCGGATCTTGATCATCGAGTCCTGCTCAATGTCGTTGCGCAGCTTGCGCTTGGCCTCGATGTCCTCCATCAGGCGGGTCAGGCCTTCGGCGTCGAACCGGTTCGAGGGATTGAAGAATTCAAGATCGGTCTGGTCGAGATCGGTGATCGCGACGGACTCGAGTTCGAGTCCGTTCTGGGCAAGTGCCTCCGCCGCATTGGTTTTGACGCGCACGACATAGTCGCCGCGCCGTTCGTGCATCTCCTCCAGGGTCATTTCGGACGCGACCGACCGGATTGCGGAAATGAACTTGCCGGCCAGAAGTGCGTGGAGCCGTTCGGGCTCCATGGTACGGCGGCCGAGTGTGGCGGCCGCGATCGAGACGGCCTCCTTGGTGGCCTGGACGCGGACATAGAAATCGGCCTCGATGTCGACGCGCATGCGGTCGCGGGTGATCACGGCGTCCTGGCGGGAGCGCACGATGCCCATCGGCAGCACGTTCATGTTGACCGGCGTGTAGTCGTGGATGAACGGCAGCACGAAAGCGCCGCCGTTGATCACCACGCGCTCGCCGAGGAAGCCGGTCCGGACGAACGAGGTTTCCTTGGAGGAGCGATGGTAGAGCCAGTTCACGATGTAGACCGCGACGACGATCACGATGATCGCGACGATCAGCCAGAGGATCAACTCGCCGACCAGTATCCCTGACATCTTGTCCTCCCTCGAACTTTAAAGGCGTTATCGTGCGCCGATCGCCTTGAATTGCCGTACCTGTTCCGTCAGAGCCCGCTCCACGGGCAGTCGCTCCATCGAGGACGCGCCATAGAAGCCGTGACAGTTGCGGGTGTTCTTCATGATGAAATCCGCGTCCGCGGGGTCGGCGATCGGCCCGCCATGCGCGAGCACCAGTATGTCCGGATTGACGCTGAGCGCGGCCGAGGCCCAGGTGTCGATGCGCGCCGGGCAGTCCTTCAGTTTCGGCGCCGTCTGCGCCCCGATCGTGCCGCCGGTGGTGAGCCCGAGATGGCAGACGATGATGTCGGCCCCGGCGATCGCCATCGCGGCGGCTTCCTTCTCGCTGAAGACGTAGGGCGTGGTCAGCAGGTCCTTCTCGCGCGCCTTCGCGATCATGTCGATCTCGAGCGCATAGGACATTCCGGTCTCTTCGAGATTGGCGCGGAACACGCCGTCGATCAGGCCGACCGTCGGAAAGTTCTGCACGCCGGCAAAGCCGATCGCCTTCAGCTGATCGAGGAACACGTCCATGTCGCGGAACGGATCGGTGCCGTTGACGCCCGCGAGCACCGGCGTCTTGCTGACCACCGGCAACACTTCGCCGGCCATCTCCAGCACGATGGCGTTGGCGTCGCCGTAAGCCATCAGCCCGGCGAGCGAGCCACGGCCGGCCATGCGGTAGCGGCCGGAATTGTAGATGACGATGAGGTCGACGCCGCCGGCCTCCTCGCATTTGGCCGACAGGCCGGTGCCGGCGCCGCCGCCGACAATGGGCTCGCCGCGTCGTGCCATCTCGCGGAACCGCTTCAATAATGCTGCGCGTTCAAACCGGGCCATCGGTCACCTCGCTAGTCGCCGGCGCGCCCCAGCGCGGCCGAACAGCGTTCGGAACGCAGCTGCGATGGTGGAGGCGAACTCGGGATCGTTGATGTTCTTGGGGACACGAATGAGCTGACGGTTGGCGGTCTGCCGCACGGACCGCTCCAGCGCGCGGAACAGCGCTGCGTCGGCATCCGGATCCCAGAATGGCTGCCCTCGCGCGTCGAGCGCGGAGACGCCGCCCTCGGGCAGGAAGAAGCGCACCGGCCCATCCATCTGGTTGAGCTTTTCGCCGATCCAGCGGCCGATGCGCTCGTTCTCTTCGGCCGTGGTCCGCATCAAGGTCACCTGCGGATTGTGGACGTGGAACTTGCGGCCGCGGTAGCGCTCCGGGATGGTGTCGGGCGCGCCGAAATTGACCATGTCGAGTGCGCCGACCGAGCCGACATAGGGGGCGCGTGTGCGGATGATCGCACCGAAGCGATCTTCGGTGGCGGGAAAAACGCCGCCCATCAGGAGGTCGCAGACTTCGGTCGTGGTCAGGTCGACGACGCCCGCGAGCTGGCCGGTCTCGACGAGCTTCTCCATCGAGCGGCCGCCGACGCCGGTGGCGTGGAAGACGAGGCATTCGAAATCCTCGCGCAAATCGGCGGCGATCTTCTGCACGGCCGGCGTCGTCACGCCGAACATGGTGATGCCGATCGACGGCAGGCTGGCGGCGGTCGCGCGCTCCCTGGCCTCGCGCTGATCGAGGCGCGCCTTCACCATGCCGACGATGGCATTCGCGCCGTTCGACAGCACCGCGCGCGAGATCGCGTTGAGCCCCTGCACGTCGGTGACCGAATACATCATGGTGATGTCGGCGGGCCCGACATAGGGGCCGACATCGCCGGAGGCCACGGAGGAGATGATCAGCTTCGGCACGCCGACGGGCAGGGCACGCATGCCCGGCGCAACGAGCGATGCCGCACCCGAGCCCCCGGCCGTGATCACGCCGGCGATATTGCCTTGCCGCCGCAGCCAGTTGGCGAACGCATCCGCCATCGCGGTCACGGCGGCGCCGCGGTCCGGGCCGAACACGGCCGAGCCGCCGCGTCCGTGGTTGAGCGCGATCTCCTGCGCGGAGACGTCGCAGCTCGCTTGCCTGCCGCTGGTGGAGACGTCGACCAGCCGTGTGCGCAGGCCGCTCTCCGCGATGATGTCGCGGATGAAGCGCAGCTCGGCGCCCTTGGTGTCGAGCGTTCCGACGACCAGCACCACCGGCGGTCCGGATGTCTGCGCCGTCGCCGGCTCGCGCTTGCGCCGCGCGGTCTCGTCGAGACGCGCAACCTGCGTCGAGAGCGTGCGTGCGGCGGCTTCGATCCGCGCGATCGGGACCGGCTGCGACCAGCGCGTCGGCAAGGTGGGATTGGAGACGTAGATCCGGATCGGCCCGCTCGGCCGCGACGGCTGCGGGACCGGCTTCGCCTCGGCGCCGGCAGCGGGCGCGTCGGTATCCGGCTCGAGCGCCGCATGCAGGCCGACGCCGAGCAGGCGCTGCTGGAGCTCGCGATCGGCGGCAAGCCGCGCCGAATCGATGATGCGGTTGATGCGGCCGTTGACCATGATCGCGACATTGCGCGAGACCGCGGTAGCGACGCCGATGTTCTGCTCGATCACGAGCACGGCCATGTCGCCGTCCTCGCCGAGCCGCAGCAGCATCTCCTCGACCTGTGCCACGATGACGGGCGCGAGCCCCTCGGTCGGCTCGTCCATGATCAGCAAATGCGGATTGGTGAGCAGCGCGCGCGAGATCGCGAGCATCTGCTGCTCGCCGCCGGAGAGCTGGCCGCCGCCATGGTCCTTGCGCTCGGCGAGACGCGGGAAGGTGTCGTAGATGCGCTCGACGGTCCAGGCGCCGGATCGCATGCTGCCGGCGAGGCGCAGATGCTCGTCGACGCTGAGCGAGCGCCAGAGACGGCGGCCCTGCGGCACATAGCCGACGCCGAGGCGGGCGATGTGGGCCGGCGAGCGCCGTGTGATGTCCTCGCCGCGGACGCGGATCGATCCGCCGCTCACGCCCACCAGGCCCATGATCGCCTTGCACAGCGTGGTCTTACCCATGCCGTTGCGGCCGACGACGGAGAACACGCCGCTCTCCAGGGTGAGGTCGACGCCTTGCAGCGCGTGCGAGTGGCCGTAGTAGACGTCGAGGCCGCGGACCTCGAGCGCGGCGGCTGTGCGGCGGACCTCATTCATGGCCGCCTCCGAGGTAAAGCTCCTGCACCTCGGGATCGGACTCGATCTCCTGCGGCAGGCCTTCCTTGAAGACGCGGCCGTTGTGCATCATCGTGACGCTCTCGACGACGCGCAAGGCGACGTCCATGTCGTGCTCGATGATGATGTAGCCGATGTGGGCGGGGAGCGAGGTCAGGATCTCGATCAGCTCCTGCCGTTCGGTCGGCGAGAGACCCGCGGCCGGCTCGTCGAACAGCACGAAGCGCGGGGCGCCGGCGAGCGCGAGCGCGATCTCGAGCTGGCGCTGCTGGCCATGCGCGAGCTCGGCGACACGCTGGTCCTTCACCGCGGTCAGGTGCACGGCCTGCACGAGGTTGTCGGCGGCGTGCATCAGGGCGTCGTTCTGTCCCGAGCGCAGGAACGAGAAGCGTCCGCGCGAGATGCCGCGGCAGGCGAGATAGACGTTGTCCTGCACGGTGAGGCCGGGGAACAGTGCCGAGATCTGGTAGGTCCGGCGCAGCCCGCGGCGGATGCGTTCATAGGGCGGGAAGTGCGTGACGTCCTCGCCGAAGAAGCGGATGGTGCCGGAGGAGGGCGGGAAGTCGCCGGTGATGCAGTTGAACAGCGTGGTCTTGCCGGCGCCGTTCGAGCCGAGCACGGCGCGCCGCTCGCCGGGACGCACGGTGATGGTGACGTCGGTCAGCGCTGCCAGCGCGCCGAACAGCCGCGTGACGCCGCGCAGCTCGAGCGCGGCGCCGGCGCCGACGGCGGAGAGGCGTTGGGCGACGCTATCCATGACCGTGCGCTCCGCCCGAACTGCCCGTCGTGGGGCGATGGCTCTGGCGCCAGCGCTGCCACAGGCCGATGACGCCGTCCGAGGACCAGAACACGATGGCGAGGAAACCGAGCCCGATCAGCAGCCGGAAGCGATTGCCGTCGAGCCCGAACTTGATCAGGACATCGAGCGCGAAGGTGCGCAGCAGCACGAAGATCAGCGCGCCGATGAAGGGACCGATCGGGCGCGTGATGCCGCCGACCACGGCGATGATCAGGACGTCGATGCAGGCGCTGACGCTGACCGAGCCCGGCGAGATCTGGCGGTAGTTCCAGACCTGGAGCACGCCGGCGAGCGCCGCGACGAAGGACGCGAAAGCATAGGCGGCGACGCGGTGCGCATTGACGTTGAAGCCGAGCGCGGCCATGCGGCGCGGATTGTCGCGCACGCCCTGCAGCGCCAGGCCGAACGGTGCGCGGGAGATGTAGTCGACCGCGAAGTAGCACAGCGCGGCGACCGCGAGCACGACGTAGTAGAAGGGAATGTCGGCGCGCCAGTTGACGCCCCAGAAATGCGGCGTCGCGACGGTGTTGATGCCGGTGTGGCCGTTGAAGATCGCCCAGTTCTGGTTGGTGAAGTAATAGAAGGCCGCGCCGATCGCGAGCGTGATCATGATGGTGTAGATGCCTTCGGTGCGGACGGCCAGCGCGCCGCCGAGCGTGCCGAAAATGGTCGCGAGCGCGAGCGCCATCGGGACCGCGAGCCACCATGGCCAGCCGAGGCTGATATTGGTGTTGGCGCTGACGCCGAACACGGCGACCATGTAGGCCGCAAAGCCGGCGATGGTGAGCTGCATCAAGCTGACCATGCCGCCATAGCCGGCCAGGAACATCAGGCTCAGCGCAATGGTGCCGAGGATCAACGTGGTGGCGAAGATCTCGATCAGGAAGAAGCCGTTGGCGATCAGCGGCATGATCAGGAGAAGGACCGCGACGATCCATGCGGCGGGATTGTCGATCTCCGGCCATGCCCGTGCGGACTGCTGCGCCGTGGTGGCGGGGCGGACGGCAACGCGGGCGTCGTGGGCGAGGGACATGTCAGCGCCTCGCCAGCAGGCCCTGCGGCCGGATCGCCAGCACCAGCACCATGATCAGGAAGGTCACGACGATGGCGTAGGTCGGGATGTAGACCGAGCCGAGCTGCTCGGCGAGGCCGATGATGAGCGCGCCGAGCGCCGCACCGGGGATCGAACCCATGCCGCCGACGATCACCACCACCAGCGAGGCGAGCAGGAAGCGGATGTCCTCGCCGGGGGACAGCGACTGGAAGGTGCCGCCGACGACCCCGGCGATGCCGGCAAGCCCGGCGCCGAACGCGAACACCAGCACGAAGACGAGCTGGATGCGGACGCCGGTGGCGGCCAGCATGTCGCGATCGTCGACGCCGGCGCGGATGATCATGCCGATCCGGGTGCGGTTGAGCGCGAGCCACATGCCGACGCCGATCACGACGGACGCTGCGAAGATCACCAGCCGCACCACCGGATATCGGAGGTAGACCGGCTCGCCCGAGGATTTCACCGCCGTGATCAGCGGCAGGTCCATGGGCCCGACCAGCCAGCTCGGGGTCTGGATCTGGTAGAAGTCGCCGCCGCAGGCCCAGAGCATCAGGTCGGCGAACACGATCGAGAGCCCGATCGTCACCATGGTCTGCCTGAGGTCCTGGCCTTCCATGCGCCGGAACACGATCACCTGGAGCAGCACGCCGACCAGTGCAGTGAGGAGGAAGGCAAGGATGAAGCTGAGGAGCCAGGAGCCAGTGGCTGTGCTGATGGCGTAGCCGACATAGCCGCCGAACAGATAGAGCGAGCCGTGCGCCAGGTTGACGTTGCGCATCAGGCCGAAGATCAGCGTGAAGCCGCTCGCGACGAGGAAGTAGAGCCCGCCGAGCGTGACGCCGTTGAATACGGCGTTGAGGAAGACGCGCTTGCGGCCGATCGCCTCCTCAAGGCCCGGCGGCCAGACTGCGAAGACCAGCCAGAGCGCGACGGCAATCGCGATGATCACGATCAGCGCCCAGACGGGATGGCGTTCGATGAAACGGCTCATGGGCGCCACCCGCTTGCGAAGGCCGCGCGCCGAAGCTCCACCGAATGCAGGTCAGACAGCCTTGCAGCGGCTGCTTGCCTCGCCATGAACGTGCGCTCCCGTCGTCGCGACCATCTCGGGATCGCGTTGCGCTCATCCTAGCCGGGCTTGGAGAGGGACGTTTGATCGTGAGTATCTTTTCGCGCGGCGGTCAGGCGCGCAAGACCTTGGCGGCGCGACGATAGTCGGTCGGCGCCATCCCCACATTGGCGGCGAAGAAGCGGGTGAAGCCGCTCTGCGAGGAGAAGCCGAGATCGAAGCCGATATCGGCGATCGGTGCCTCGCTGGCGACCAGCGCTTCGAGCGCCTGTTCCATGATCAGCGTGTTGAGATAGAGGTTCGGCGTGACGCCGGTCTGGACGCGGAACAATCGATAGAAGTGCGGCCGCGACAGGCCGGACTCGCGCGCGATCGTGTCGAGCTCGATCTCGGCGCCGGGGCTCTCCGACATCATCTTGATGCATTTGCGCACGCGAAAATCGGTGACGGAGCCACTTGCGCGCGGATAGCGCGCGGTCTCGGCCTGTTGCCAGCTTTCGTCGTAGCAGATGTCGATCAGGCGCCGGAGTTCGGAATCGAGGCTGGAGAGCGATGGTGCGCCGCACACCAAGGCAGCGGTCCGCCGGATGTGCTTGTCGAGCGCGACGGTGCGCTTGAACTGCGTGCGGCCGAAGCGCAACCGGTCGGAGCCCGGTGCATCGGGCGCAAACCATTCGGGATTGACGTAGAGCACGAAGAAGATCGCGCCGCCGTCGAGGTCGGTCGGCAGAAAATTATGCGGCTCCCAGGGATTGACGGCAACGACGGAGGTTTCGCTGAGATCGTAGTGGCCGGCGCAGACATCGATGCATGCGGGCATGCCGCCGACATGGAAGATCAGATGACCTTCACGATGGGCGTGGATATTGAAAGGGCGGTTCAACTGATAAACCGTCGCCCGACCGAAGCGGCCGTGGAAGACGGCGAGCGCACGGCTCATGCCTTCCCTCCCGAATGTTCTTGTCTTTTCAGCCAGCGTTCAACAACGCCGCGGAGATTGCAAGAGCGGAGAGCGCCCGCGTCAGCAAGTCGCTCCCCGCTCGTGTGCTGTCGCGATGCGTCAGTATTTCTTACATTCCGGCACGCTACGGCTCGGGAGCCCGATCTTCGAGAACACGGCCGCATCGTATCCGAGCGTCTGGTTCACGTTCGGGATCACCTTCACGACCTTGCTGAACAGCGCGCCCTTGCCGTCATCGACGACCTCGGTGACGAAGTTGGTGCCGATCGCCTGACGATTGGAGTCGAGCTTGATCTTGCCGTTCGGCGCGTCGAGTTCGATCTTCGCGAGCGCAGTCCTGAAGTTCGACTGGTTGTCGCTGAGATCGCCCTTGACCTCGCGCAGCGCCAGGATCAAGGCCATCGTCGAGCCGTAGTAGTTGGTCGCAAGCAGTGACGGGCTTGGAAAGCGCTTGTTGGGCGGGAAGGCGTCCTGATAGGCCTTCACGAACTTCTGCCAGCCCGGATCCTCCCAGGTATCGGCTTGGCCGCTCGCCGCGATGGTGCCGATCAGCGCGTTCTTGGCATTCCCCTTTGACGACAGGATGGTCTGGTCGATCATGATGGAACCTCCCATCAGATGCGCCTTGCCGCCGGCCTGCTGATACTGATTGAGGAAGTTGACAGCGTCCGCGCCGCCAAGTCCGAGATAGATGGCATCGACATCGTCGGGCAGCGCGGCGATGACGGAAGCAAAGTCCTTGGTGCCGAGCGGCACCCATTGCCGGTTGGTGACCTGGCCGCCGGCGCCGCAGAATTCGAGCACGAGGCCGAACACCTGGGTGTAGATGAAGGAGTAGTCTTCGCCGACGGTCGCGATCTTGCGATACTTCTTTTCGTCAAAGGCGTATTTGCCGAGGCCGACCTGCCATTGCGCGCCGTCCATGTTGTAGCGGAAGAAGTTCGGGGCAGGATCGACATAGGTCGTTTCCTGGGCGCCGGACGCCGCATTGATGAAAGTCAGCTCGGGATGGGTCTTAGCAAAGTTCTTCACCGCGATGCCCTCGTCGCCGGAGAGCGGCGACAGCAGGATCTGCACCTTGTCCTGCTCGATCAGCTTGCGGACGGCGCGCACAGCCGAATCCGGCGTCGCGTCGGTTGACGCGACGATGAACTCAAGTTCCTTGTCGCCGATTTTCTTGCCCAGCACGTTGAGTGCCGTCTGGTGGCCGCGCATGCCGTCCTCGCCGAGCACCGTGTAGGTGCCTTCGAGTGTAGCGGTCACGCCCACCTTGATCTTTTCCTGGGCGATCGCCGCGCCCGAAAGAAACAGGCTGCTCAGCGCGAGCAGTCCCACACTGCATTTCGACATTGTGCTCCTCCCTGTGTCGTCGCTTTGCCGCGCCGAACCCGGCGCGACGCCGGTGGCTCTCGAACGGCCCCGGCTTTGGAGGGAAGCTAGCCGAAGTCGAATGCGGTGCCTGCGTGCGCACCTCGTCCGGTTTGACGGGCAGTCTCATTTTTGAATGCTGCGGCGCAAGTGGTGTTGCGGTGCAATCGGCGGGTGTGCCGCGCCCTGATGCGCCCGCGAGCCTCAAAGCGTCTCACACCCAGCCGCCATCCACGATGTAGTGCTGAGCGGTGCAGGCGGAGGCCTCGTCGGACGCGAGGAAGACGGTGAATTTCGCGACCTCGTCCGGAACCAGCCGGCGCTTCAGGCACTGTCGCTGCTGCAGTTCGATCTCGCCCGCCGGCGTCATCCATTTCTCGAGCTGGCGCTCGGTCATGATCCAGCCCGGCGCGATCGCGTTGACGCGGATGTTGTAGGGACCGTAGTCGCGCGCCAATGAGCGCGTCAGGCCGATCACGCCCGATTTGCTGGCCGTGTAGGCGGCCATGCCGCCTTGCCCCGCGATCCACGACACCGAGCCGAAATTGATGATGGCGCCGGCATTCGCCGCCTTCATGTCCGGCAGCACCGCCTGCGACGCGAAGAACTGGTGCTTCAGATTCACCGCGACGCGGTCGTCCCAATATTCCGGCGTCATCTCCTCGGTGTTGTGCCGCTCGTCATGTGCTGCGTTGTTGATCAGGATGTTGATCGCGCCGTGCACCTTGCGGGCCTCGATTACGCCGGCGCGTAGCGCGGGGATGTCGGTCAGGTCGACGCGCTGAAAATGCACAGCCAGTCCCTGATCGGAGAGCTCGCGGGCCAGGCGTTGGCCCTCGTCGACCTTGATGTCGAAGAACACGACATTGGATTTCTGCTGCGCGAAGTGCCGCACGATCGCAGCGCCAATTCCCGCAGCGCCACCGGTGACAAGAACGACCTTGCCGGCGAGGTCGGAATAAATGGCAGCCATGGGCACCTCTCGAGTTGCGTTGGGGGCAGCGCGACGCACCGTCCAAGTCTCCCCGGACCTTAGCCACTCCCGCCGTGAGGTCCATAGATCAGAATTTTAGTTGCGTACCTCAAAAATCGAAGGCAGGATTGCAGCCAACGAATAAGAGCCTATCGGGAGGAATGTGATGAGACTGCTCGGGAAGCTGGGACTCGCCGCTGCCGCATGCCTGCTTTGGGCCAACTCTGCCGCAGCCGACACGACGGTGAAATGGCTCCACATCGAGGTCAATCCAGCCCAGGTGAAGATCTGGGAGGAGGTTGCGCGCGCCTATGAGGCGTCGCATCCGGGCGTCAAGGTCGAGATGCAGTTTCTCGAGAACGAGGCCTACAAGGCCAAGCTGCCGACCATCCTGCAATCCAAGGATCGGCCGAACATCATCTACAGCTGGTCCGGTGGCGTCCTGAAGGCGCAGATCGAGGCTGGTGTCCTCGACGACATCACGGATTCCGTGAAGGGTTACAGCGACAGCCTGACGCCGGCAGCGCTCGCCGCCTTCACAAGCAATGGCCACGTTTATGGTCTGCCGACCGCGCTGTCGCAGGTCGGCTTCCTCTGCAACAGGGAGCTGATGGCCAAGGCGAAGGTCGATCCCGCAGGGATCAAGAGCTGGGATGACCTGCTTGCCGCCGTCAAGACGTTGAAGGCCGCCGGCGTCACGCCGATCGTGGTCGGCGGCGCCGACAAATGGCCGTTACACTTCTACTGGACGCATCTTGCCGTGCGCATCGGCGGCAAGCCGGCCTTCGACGCGGCGCTGCGTGGCGAGAATGGCGGCTTCGCCGGCGAAACCTTCCAGAAGTCCGGCGAGCTTTTCAAGCAGCTCGTCGATCTTCAGCCGTTCCAAAACGGCTTCCTGGGCTTCAAGAATCCGCAGGCGGTCGGTTATTTCGGCGACGGCAAGGCGGCCATGACGCTCGCGATCAGCAGCGTCTATCATCTGCAGCGCGCGCTCGCCGCCGACAAGGTCGGCCTCTCCGAGGACAAGATCTGCTGGTTCGACTTTCCGGTCGTACCGGGCGGCAAGGGCGCGCCGACCGACACGCTCGGCGGCATCACCGGCTGGCTGATCACCAAGGGCTCGCCGAAGGAGGCGGTCGATTTCCTGAAATACTTCGTCTCCAAGGACGTGCAGACGCGGCTTGCGGCGAGCAATTTCATCATTCCGGTGGTGCAGGGCGCGGATGCCGGCCTCAACAATTCCTTCATGAAGCTGATCGCGGCCAATCTGGCGAAGTCGAACTACCACCAGAACTTCTATGACCAGAGCCTCGGCCCCTCGGTCGGCCGCGTCGTCAATGACGTGGCTGCCGAAATCGCCGGCGGCAGCATGAACCCGCAGGACGCTGCCAAGGCGATCGAGGCGGCCTGGAAGCAGGGCAACTGACGGTGGCGCGACGGATCGCGAGCGCGCCGGCGATGAGCGTCGCGCCGACGTCGTTCTCGTCGACGGCGGTGCGCGGTCCCGGCTGGGACGGCCGCTTCACGGTGCTGATCCTGTTCCTGCCGCCGGCGCTGCTGCTGTTCACGCTGTTCGTGGTGCTGCCGATCGGCGAGGCCGCCTGGTACTCGGCCTTCAACTGGAACGGCTTTGGCAGACCGACCAACTGGATCGGCTTCGACAATTACCGCTTCGTGCTGGAGACGCGCGCCTTTTGGCTCGCGCTGCGCAACAACGGGCTGATCATCGCGGTCTCGCTGCTGGTACAGTTGCCGCTTGCGCTCACGCTGGCCTTGATGCTCGCCGAGCGTTTCCGCGGCGCAGTGGCGCTGCGGATGCTGTTCTTCATGCCCTACATTCTGGCGGAGATCGCAACCGGGCTGATCTTCTCGTTCGTCTATGACGGCGATTATGGCCTGGTTGCCTCGATCTGGCGCACCTTCGGCGCCGAGGCGCCGCATCTGCTGGCCTCGACCGACACGGCGATGCTGGCGGTGCTGATCGTCATCGTCTGGAAGTATTTTGGCTTCCACATGATGCTGTTCATCGCCGCACTCCAGGGGCTCGACAAGAGCCTGGTCGAGGCGGCCACCATCGACGGCGCGACGCGGTCGCAGACGCTCCGCCACGTCGTCATCCCCTTGCTCTATCCGACGATCCGGCTCTCGGTGTTCTTCGCCATCATCGGCTCGCTGCAGCTATTCGACCTGGTGATGCCGTTGACGCGCGGAGGACCTGCGGATTCCTCCAACACGATGGTGAGCTTCCTCTACAACAACGGCATTTCCCGCATGCGCGTCGGCTATGGCAGCGCCATCGGCGTCATCCTGTTCGTGATCTGCGTGACCTTTGCCTTCACCTACAAGCGATGGTTCATGCGCGATGAATGACGCCGAGACCACCCGCACCCCGTTCGATCCCGCAATATTGTTCAAGGCGCTGTTCCTCGCCGTGATCGCCATCTTCGTGCTGGTGCCGCTGCTCGCGACCCTGCTCGGCGGCTTCAAGTCGCTCGGCGAGCTGCGCGTCAATCCGTTCGGCCTGCCCAGGCACTGGGAATGGCAGAACTATGCCGACATCCTGTTCTCGGCGCGCTACTGGCAACTGCTCCGCAACTCGCTGGTCATCTCGACGCTCGCGGTGATCCTGACCCTGATCACGGCCTCGATGGCCGCGTTCACCTTCGCCCATGTCAGGTTCTACGGCTCATCGATGCTGCTGAGCTATCTGACGCTCGGCCTGCTGTTTCCGGCCGCCACAGCGGTGCTGCCGCTGTTCATCAAGGTGCGCGATCTCGGGCTGCTCGATACGTATTTCGGCGTCGCGTTGCCGCAGGTCGCGTTCAGCCTGGCCATGAGCGTGCTGCTGCTGCGGCGCTTCTTCAAGGACATTCCCTATGAACTGCTCGAAGCCGCGCTGGTCGACGGCTGCAGCTATATCAAGTTCTTTCGCTACGTGACGCTGCCGCTGTCACGGCCGATCCTTGCCACCGTCGGCACCATCACCTTCGTCAACAGCTGGAACGCCTATCTGCTGCCGCTGGTGATGCTCAACACCGATGCGCTGTATCCCTGGCCGCTCGGCATCATGGTTTATCAAGGCGAGTATTCGTCCGAGTGGCACCTGATCCTGGCCTTCATCACGCTGACCATCCTGCCGACGGTCGTTCTCTTCCTTCTGGCGCAGAAGCACATCGTCGCCGGCCTCACCGCAGGCGCGGTCAAGGGATGAACGGTATCTCACGGAGATCACAATGAGAAGAATAGGCATCGGAATCATCGGCTGCGGCAATATCAGTACCGCCTATCTGAAGGCGGCCCAGCGCTTTCCTTTCATGGAGGTCAAGGCGCTCGCCGACATGCGCAGCGATGCCGCCGAGCGCCAGGGCGCGGCCTTCGGCCTGCCCGGGATGCGGGTCGATCAGTTGCTGAGGCGCGACGACGTCGAGATCGTCATCAATCTCACCGTGCCGCTCGCCCACACCGACGTCAGCCTCGCCGTGCTCAATGCCGGCAAGCATGTCCACTCGGAGAAACCGCTCGGCATCAACGTTGGAGAGGCGCGCAAGGTTATGGATCTCGCCGCGCAGAAGAACCTCCGCGTTGGCTGTGCGCCGGATACGTTCCTCGGCGGCGGACACCAGACCGCGCGCAAGCTGATCGACGACGGTGCGATCGGCACGCCGGTTGCGGGCAGCGCCTTCTTCGGTTGCCCCGGCCACGAGCGCTGGCATCCGGCGCCGGGGTTCTACTACCTGCGCGGTGGCGGGCCGATGCTGGACATGGGGCCGTATTACATCACCGATCTCGTGCAGCTGCTCGGCCCGGTCGCAAGCGTGATGGGCTCGACCGCGCGTCCGAAATCCGAGCGCGTGGTCACCAGCCAGCCGATGAACGGCACGCTGATTCCGGTCGAGGTATCGACCCACGTGGCGGGCACGCTCGAATTCGAGAGCGGGGCGGTCGTCTCGATCGCCATGAGCTTCGATGTCCCAAAGCACCGGCACGCGCCGATCGAGATCTATGGCGACAAGGGCAGCATGCTGGTGCCGGACCCGAACCGCTTCGGCGGCGAGGTGCAGGTGGCAAAGACCGGCGGTGAATGGGAGACGGTGCCGCTGACGCACGGCCATGTCGACGGCGAGTTCCGCTCGATCGGCGTCGCCGACATGGCTGCTGCGATCCTGAACAACCGGCCGCACCGCGCCAGCGGCGCGCTTGCCTTCCACGTGCTGGAGGTGATGGAGGCGTTCCAGACCTCCGCCGACGAAGGCCGGCGCGTCAGGATCGAGAGCCGCGTCGAGCGGCCGGCGATGCTGCCGGCCGGACGCGAAACCGGACAGATCGACTGAGGACAGAAACATGCGCAAGGCAATGATTGTTTGGGGCGGCTGGCCGGGACACGATCCGGATCTCTGTGCCTCGATGATCCGCGGCTGGCTGAAGGCGGAAGGCTTCGAGGTGCGGATCGAAACCACGACGGCGGCGTTCGCCGATCCGGCGATTCACGATCTGTCGCTGATCATCCCGATCTACACCATGTCGAAGATCGAGAAGGCGGAAGCGCTCAATCTCTGCGCGGCGGTGCGCGACGGCGTCGGGCTCGCCGGCCATCACGGCGGCATGTGCGACGCGTTCCGCGATTCCGTCGACTACCAGTTCCTGTGCGGCGGGCAGTGGGTCGCGCATCCCGGCAATATCATCGACTACAAGGTCGACTTGACGAAGCCGGATGACCCCATCATGAAGGGTCTGAAGAGTTTCGAGCATCGTTCAGAGCAGTATTACATGCATGTCGACCCCGCCAACGAGGTGTTGGCGACGACGACCTTCACCGGCGAGCACGCGCCCTGGATCGAGGGCGTGGTCATGCCCGTGGTGTGGAAGAAGCGCTACGGCGCGGGCAGGGTGTTCTACTCCTCGCTCGGCCACCGCGCCTACGAGCTCGACGTCCCGGAGATCCGGACGTTGATGACCCGCGGCATGCTGTGGGCGGCGCGCGAATGACAGGCGGCGCGGCGCAGCCGGTGCTTCGCGCCACGCTCGAGGATGTCGCGCGCGCGGCGGGCGTTTCGCTCGCCACCGTCGACCGCGTCGTCAACCGGCGCGAGGGCGTGCGCGCCAAGACGGTCGCGCGTGTCGAGGCCGCGGTCGCTAAGCTCGGCTATCGTGCCGACGTCGCGGCCGCGCGGCTCGCCCGCGGCCAGACGTTCCGCTTCGCGTTCGTGCTGCCGACCGGCAGCAACAGCTTCATGACCAACCTGACCGAGCAGGTCCAGCGCGCCGCGGACTGGCTCGCCGGCCAGCGCGGCTTCATCGATATCCTCCATGTCGACGTGTTCGATCCGGACGTGCTGGCCAGTGCGCTGGAAAACCTGTCGCCAGCCTATCAGGGCGTCGCCGTCATCGCGCTCGACCATCCGAGGGTGCGCGCCGCGATCGACGAACTCACAGGCCGCGGGGTCGCCGTGGTGACTCTGGTGTCGGACGCGCCGAGCTCGCGCCGCCTGCACTATGTCGGTATCGACAACCCGGCCGCGGGGCGGACTGCGGCCACCCTGATGGGCCGTTTCCTGGCCGGCCGCGAGGGAGCGGTCGCCGTGATCGCGGGATCGCTGTCGCTGCGCGATCACACCGAGCGGCAGTTCGGTTTTTACCAGATCCTGTCCAGCGAGTATCCGGATTTGCGCGCGCTGCCGGTCATCGAGGGCCGCGACGACAGCGCACGCACGCGGAAGCTCACAGCTTCGCTCCTCGCCCGCCACGCCGACCTCCGCGGCATCTATTGCTGCGGCGCCGGGAACCGCGGCATCGCCGATGCGCTCGAGGCCTCGGGCCGCGCGCGCGACGTGGTCTGGATCACCCATGAGCTGACCCAGCACACGCGGCGTTTTCTGGTCCGCGGCACGCTCGATGCGATCATCAACCAGGATCCCGGCCACGAGGCGCGGTCTGCGGCGCGAGTCCTGCTCGCGCATTGCTCGGGTGAGCCCATCAGCCCCGATCAGGAACGCATTCGCATCGACATTTTCCTGCGGGACAATCTGCCGTAACTCCGAGCGGTTCAGCCTCCGCCTTGCCAGCCGGCGGTCGCGGAGACGGCGCGCGCGTGAGCGATCAGGGCCGTCGCTGTCGGACCTTTCAGGTCATCGTCGAGAATACCGATGGGTCCCATCATCGTGATGGCTGCGATCATGAACCCGGCCTGGTCGAAGATCGGTGCGGACAGGGAGGTGAAGTTCGGCAGAAGGGCGTCACGACAACGGCTGATGCCATCGCGCCGGATTGTGTCCATCATCTCCTCCACCTCGGCCTTGGTGGTTGGCGCGTCATCCACCCGCGTCTCGCGCGAACGTTCCTCCTTGAGCTCCCGATCCAGCATTTCGCCGGTCAGCGAGCGCGGCAGATGTGCAAGGAAGTTTCGCCCGAGCGCAGACCGCAGCAGACTCAGGACGCTTCCGACACGCAGCTCGATGATGGGGCGGCTGGCTCCGCCCTCGACGCGATAGATGATGGTCGGGCCACGATTGCCCCACACGCCGAGAAATACGGTGTGGCCGATCGTCGTTGCGAGTTCGGTCATGGCCGGCCGCGCGACGGCGAAGACGTCGAATTGCTCGATGGCCGCCATGCCGAGCTTCAATGCGTAGGGGCCGAGGGCATAGCAGCCGGTGTCGCTCTCCTGCCGGACGATGCCCACCGCCTGAAAGCTCACGAGATAATAATGGACGTTGGCCGCTGACATTCCGGTGTTGGCGGCGATCATCTTCAGCGGCACGGGCCGCATTTCGGTCCTGAGGTAGTCGAGGATCTTGAAGCCGATCTCGATCGACTGAATGCCGCGCCGTCCGGGCCGTTCGGCCTTGCTGATTTTGCCGGGTTTGGCTCCTCGTGCGGATGCAGGCGCCGGATCCGGCGGGCGGGGTCGGCGCGGCTTCTTCACTGAAAATCCTTATAGATCAGGGTGTTATGGCGGGTGTCGTGCTGTCGCATTATTGGGCGCGTCGCGCCGGATATTCAAGCTTGCTGTATTTGACGACATCATATGTATATGACTAAATAAAATTGTCTGAAGCGGGGCTGGGTCTGGCCGCGGGCGCAAACAGGGGAATGACGATGGATGCACGAGCGACGGCGGTACCCGCCGACCAGAATCTGACGCGCAGCGAGGAGCGGCAGGTCGTTCTCGCCTCGACCCTCGGCACCGTGTTCGAGTGGTACGACTTCTTCATCTACGGCTCGCTGGCCGTGTTCATGAGCTCGGTATTGTTTCCGCCGGACAACCCGACCGCCGCCGTGCTTGCTTCGCTCGGTGCTCTTGCGGCCGGCTTCGTGATCCGGCCGATCGGCGCGGTGGTCTTCGGCCGCATCGGCGATCTGGTCGGTCGAAAATATACCTTCCTCATCACCATCGTGATGATGGGAGGCGGCACGGCCTTGATCGGCTTCCTGCCCCACCTATGCCAGCGTGGGTCACGCTGCATGGATTTCGCTGGTCATGCTGCGATTGATCCAGGGCCTCGCGGTCGGCGGCGAATATGGCGGCGCCGTCATCTATGTTGCGGAACACTCGCGCCCGGATCGGCGCGGGCTTCTGACCGGCTGGATCCAGATCACATCGTCGGTCGGGCTGGCGCTCTCCATCGCGGTCATTATCGGGACGCAGAGCGTCATGAGCGAGGCCGATTTCAAGGCCTGGGGATGGCGCGCTCCGTTCATCATCTCGATCGCGATGCTGGCGTTCTCGATCTACGTCCGAGCCAGGCTGCACGAATCGCCCGTCTTCACGCGTCTCAAGGCTGAGCGACGCCTGTCCAGGAGCCCGGTCAGAGACACCTTCGCCCGGTGGTCCAGCCTTCGCCTGGTGTTGATCGCGCTGTTCGGCGTGACCGCGGGGATGGGGTCAACCTACTTCACCGGCCAGTTTTACGTGATGATCTTCATGCAGCAGATCGCAAGGATCGACCTGCAAACATCCTACACCCTGATGGCCATCGGCCTCGTCATCGGGGCTCCCGCGTTCGTCTTCTTCGGCTGGCTGTCCGATCGGGTTGGACGCAAATGGTTGATGATGACGGGGCTCGTGCTGTCGGCGTTGTGCTACCGGCCGATGTTTTCGTCGCTGCTGGAGGCTGCAAATCCGCAGCTCGTGGCGGCGACGCGCAGTGCGCCGGTGACAGTGCATGCGGACACCACCAGCGAAGCGTGCAAGTTCGGCCTTGTGGCCGCGCTGCTGAGCTCGCACGGCGATCATGGCAAGCCCTGCGTCCAGGCCAAGAAGCTGCTGATCGGAAGCGGCATCAACTTCAGCTATGCCGCTCCGGTCGACGGCCAGGCCGTATCCATGACGGTCAATGGCAAAACGATTTCCGGATACGATGCGGCGGCTTATCGCAAGGCCTTGTCCGAGGCGGGTTACCCCGCCAAGGCGGATCCCGCAAAGGTGTCGTCGGCCTACATCGTCTTTCTGCTGGTCGTCATGACCGTCATCGTCGCGATGGTCTATGGGCCGGTGGCGTCGTTCCTGGTCGAGGTGTTCCCGGCGAACATCCGATACACGGCGCTTTCGTTTCCCTACCACATCGGCGCCGGCATCTTCGGTGGCTTCCTGCCGTTCTTTGCGACCTATCTCTCGCTCGCGGTCGGCGACGTGTTTGCGGGGCTGTGGTATCCGGTCGTCATTTGCACGGTCGTTGCCGTGGTCGGATCGATCATGCTGCCGAACCGGCCGCAAATCGAGACTGATCACTGAGTGTGACATGCTGGCGGGCCGCAGTAGCGGCCCGCTCTCCGTTTCCGTGCCCGGGATGACGTTATGGATATCAATCGACCGAATACGTACAAGGCGGCCGTCGTTCAGGCCGCGTCAGATCCGACAAGCTCGCTGGCGTCGGCACAAAAGGCGGCGGCCCTGATCGAGAAGGCCGCCGACGCCGGCGCCAGGCTGGTCGTTTTCCCTGAAGCCTTCATCGGCGGCTATCCCAAGGGAAATTCGTTCGGCGCTCCCGTCGGCATGCGCAAGCCCGAAGGACGCGAGGCGTTCCGTTTGTATTGGGAGGCGGCGATCGATCTCGATGGCGCGGAGGTCGAGACGATCGCCGCGGCAGCGGCCGCAACCGGTGCCTTCACGGTCATCGGCTGCATCGAGCGAGAACAGGGCACGCTCTACTGCACGGCGCTGTTCTTCGACGGGGCTCGTGGGCTCGTCGGCAAGCACCGCAAGCTGATGCCGACCGCGGGCGAGCGGCTGATCTGGGGTTTCGGCGACGGCTCGACCATGCCGGTGTTCGAGACCTCGCTCGGCAATATCGGCGCGGTGATCTGCTGGGAGAACTACATGCCGATGCTGCGCATGCACATGTACAGCCAGGGCATCAGCATCTACTGCGCTCCAACCGCGGATGATTGCGACACCTGGCTTCCGACCATGCAGCATATCGCCCTAGAGGGGCGGTGTTTCGTCTTGACGGCCTGTCAGCATCTCAAGCGCGGCGCCTTCCCGGCGGACTACGAGTGCGCGCTGGGTGCCGATCCCGAGACCGTGCTCATGCGCGGCGGCAGCGCCATCGTCAATCCGCTTGGCAAGGTGCTGGCGGGGCCATGCTTCGAGGGTGAGACCATCCTGTATGCCGACATTGCGCTCGACGAGGTGACGCGCGGCAAGTTTGATTTCGACGCGGCGGGGCACTATTCCCGTCCGGACGTTTTCCAGCTCGTCGTCGACGATCGACCGAAGCGGGCAGTATCAACCGTCAGCGCCGATCGCGCGCGCAATTGAGGGACCGATGCTCTTCGATATGGGCCAGCTTCCGGCGGATATCCGCTACAAGATTCTCACCGCGACCGTTACGCCGCGCCCCATCGCGTGGGTAACGACCCGCTCCCGGGACGGCGCCGCCAATGCCGCGCCCTTCAGCTTCTTCAACGTCCTCGGGCATGAACCGCCGACGGTGGTGCTCGGCCTGCTGCGCCATCCGAACAAGGGTTTGAAAGACACGGCGCAGAATATCGTCGAGACGCGTGAGTTCGTCGCTCACCTGGTGTCGCACCAAATGGCTGAAGCCATGAACGCGACGGCCGTCGATGCTCCGGCCGGCGTCGACGAGATGGAGATTGCGGGGCTTCAAACCATTCCTTCGCAGATGGTCGCGCCTCCGCTCATCAAGGGGTGCCCGGTGGCGTTCGAATGTCGCTCCCTCTCGGTTCACGAGACCGGGCCCCGGCAGATCGCGGTGATCGGCGAGATCGTCTGTGCTCATGTGGCGGAGCAGTTCGTGATCGATGCACAGCGAGGCTATATCGATACGGTCGGCCTCGACCTCATTGCCCGCATGCACGGGTCGGGCTGGTATGCGCGGCCTCGCGATCTCTTCCAGCTGGTGCGGCCGGCGCCGATCGAGTAGGGCGGCCGGCGCCGGTGCCTCCGGGTCGCCCCATACGGCCGATTGACATCCAATTATTACATGTCTAAAAATATGCAAATTCATATAATTCGTGAGATGCCTGAATGGACGCGCATCCGCTCAAGCTCAAGGTCAGGTCGTATGCCGCGGAGACGCCGTTCATACGGAGCCTTGTGTTTGACGTGGAGGACGGCCCCGTGCCGCGATGGCAGGCAGGCGCCCATGTTCGCGTGGCGCTCCCGAACGGAGGCGACCGGCCGTACTCGCTGATGGCCTTGCCGGGCCTCCCTGAGGGTACGCTGGCGCTCGGGGTGCTGCGCGAGGAGGCCTCGACCGGCGGTTCGCAGTTCATGCATGCGCTGAAGATCGGCGATGTCGTGAAGGCGAGCGCGCCGGTGAACAATTTTCATCTGCATGAGGGGCCAGCGCCCGCGCTGCTGTTTGCCGGCGGCATCGGTGTCACGCCGATCCTGTCGATGGCGGCAGAGCTCACCGTCCGCGCAAGTCCGTTTCGCCTGCACTACGCGGGCCGCACGCAAGGACTCTTGGCGTTCCTGCCGCATCTGCGGGACATTTGCGCCAAGGGCCTGTCCGTTCACTACGACAGCGAGGAGTCCCGTCTGGATATTGCCGCGGCGCTCAGGGAAGCGGCCGCAAACTCTCACATCTACGTCTGCGGCCCTGCGGGGATGATCGACGCGGTGAAGGCGGCCGCGCTTGCCGGGGGCGTCCCGGCGGACCGCATCCACTACGAACTCTTCAAGGCGGAGCAGCCGTCCTCACCCGACCTGCCGTTTGAGGTCGAGATCAGATCGACCGGACAGGTCGTCGGCGTCGCAGCCGGCCAGACCATCATCCAGGCGCTGGAGGCGGCGGGCCTCGACGTGCTCTATGACTGCCAGCGCGGCGATTGCGGCATCTGCCAGTGCGGCGTGGTCGAAGGGGTGCCCGACCATCGCGACGTCATCCTCAGCGACGACGAGAAGGCCTCCAACAAGGTCATGCAGATCTGCGTGTCGCGCGCGAAGTCGGAACGTCTGGTACTGGATTTGTGAGGGAGGCGAGGGACGCCATGGCGAAATACGGAAGGGATGCCCACGCGATTGCCGCGCTGGTGCGCGAGGCCGAGGTTCATCGCGACGTCTATGTCGACCCCGAGATCTTCGAGCTCGAGATGGAGCATCTGTTCCCGAACAGCTGGGTCTATGTCGGGCATGCCAGCCAGTTGGCGAAGCCCGGCGATTTCATCACCGCCAATATCGGCCGGCAGCCGGTGCTGGCAAGCCGCCATACCGACGGCTCCATCCACGTGTTCTACAATCGTTGCCCGCACAAGGGCACGAAGCTCGCCTCCGAGCCCTGCGGCAACACCGGAAAGTTCTTCCGCTGTCCCTATCACGCCTGGTCTTTCAAGACTGACGGCTCGCTGCTCGCGATCCCCCTGAAGAAAGGCTACGAGGGCACCGGCTTCGGCGATACCCAGGCGAATGAGGGGCTGTCCAGGGTCAAGAACGTCGTCATCCATCGCGACTTCATCTTCGCACGGCTGAGCGACAGCGGCGTGTCCTTCGAGGACTATTTCGGCGAGAGCCTTTCGACCATCGACAACATGGTCGACCGCTCCCCGGAAGGGAAGCTCGCCGTCATGGCGACGCCGATCCGCTACATGCACACCTGCAACTGGAAGATGCTGGTCGAGAATCAGACCGACACCTGCCACCCGATGGTGGCGCATGAGAGTTCGGCCGGCACCGCGGTGAAGGTCTGGAAGCGCGAGCAGGGCGATTCCACGGAAACGCCGATGGCGGTGCAGCTCTACGGTCCCTTCATGAGCCCGTACGAGTTCTACGAGCAGAGCGGCATCAGGATCTGGCCGAACGGCCACGGCCATACCGGCGTCGCCAACTCCATCCATTCGAACTACTCGGATATCCCGGGCTATCTCGACCAGATGGTCGCGGCCTATGGTGAGAAGCGGGCGCACGAGATCCTCGGCGAGGTCAGGCACAACACCGTCTATTTCCCCAACATCATGGTCAAGGGCGCCGTCCAGATCCTGCGCAACTTCATCCCGATCGCGGTCGACAGGACGCTGGTCGAGAGCTGGGTCTACCGCCTGGTCGGCGCGCCCGACAAGCTCTACGAGCGGGCGCTGATGTACAACCGTTTCATCAACGCGCCGACCTCGATCGTCGGACACGACGACCTCGAAATGTATGAGCGGGCGCAGGAGGGGCTGAAGTCCAACGGCAATCAATGGGTCAATCTGCAGCGGCTCTACGAGAGCGATGAAGAGCAGGACGTCACGGCGGTGATCAACGGCACCTCCGAGCGCCAGATGCGCAACCAGTTCCACGCCTGGGCGAAATTCATGACCATGGACATGGACAAGCGCGTCGAGGCCGCGGAATGATCACCGAGAAGACGATTACCGACTTCATCTATCGCGAGGCCGATCTGCTCGATACGATGCAATGGCAGGCCTGGCTCGATCTGTTTCACCCCGAAGGGCGCTACTGGATGCCGCTGGAATGGCAGCAGCAGGATCCGGTGCTCCAGCCGTCGCTGATGTACGAGGACCTGTTGCTCCTGAAGGTGCGGGTCGAGCGTTTGGCCGGCGAACGCACCTTCAGCCAGAAGCCGAAGAGCCGTTGCCATCATCTTTTGCAGGCGCCGCAGATCGTGGCGTGCGACACGGCTGCCGGCGTGTTCAAGGCGCGGACGTCCTACATCTACACCGAGACGCGCGGTGACATGCTGGAGCGCTATTCGGGATGGGCCTCGCACGATCTCGTTCAGGTCGGCGATGCCCTGAAGATCAAGCTCAAGCGCGTCGATCTCGTCAATTTCGACGCGCCGTTCGGCAACATCCAGCTCTTCATGTGAGACGAATTTGACCGCTGCGACCACAGTCTACGCCCGTTTTCGCGAGACCGCGCTTCGCCGCGGCGAGGCGGGCTTCCTCAACGTGCTGCCGGAGACGGCTGGCATCTACGGCATCGCGGCGGAGGAGATCTCCTATCGCGCCATGCTCGACCGGGTCGAGCGCTGGCGCGCCGCGTTCGCGAGCTGCGGCTATGGCGAAGGCCACCGGGTCGGGCTGCTGCTTCAGAACAGGCCGGTGTTCGTCGAGCTATGGTTCGCGCTCAACGCCCTCGGCGTCTCCGTGGTGCCGATCAATCCGGATTTGCGGTTGAGCGAGCTCGAATACATCATCGCGCATTCCGAGATGAATGCGGCGTTCGTCCTCGCCGAGCGGCGCGACGAGGTGGAGACGGCGGCGCGCCAGGCCGGCCGGCCGATCCCCGTCGTGACCAGCGAGGACGATGTGCCCGCGCCATTCGGCGGCTTGCGGCAGGCGAGCACGGGGGACGGCGCGACCGAATGCGCGCTGCTCTATACGTCGGGGACGACCGGGCAGCCCAAGGGCTGCGTGCTCACCAACACCTATTTCCTGCATTCCGGAAACTGGTATCGCGACGTCGGCGGACTGATCGCTCTCAAGCCGGATGGCGAGCGCATGATCACGCCGCTGCCGCTGTTCCACATGAACGCGATGGCGGTGTCGCTGATGGCGATGCTGTCGGTCGGCGGCAGCCTGACCATGCTCGATCGCTTCCATCCGCGCAGCTGGTGGGCTTCCGTGCGCGACAGTCGCGCCACCTGCCTGCATTATCTCGGCGTCATGCCCTCGATGCTGATGAGCGCGCCGCCGTCCGGGCAGGACCGCGCGCACACCGTGCGCTTCGGCTTCGGCGCCGGCGTCGACAAGCAGCTGCACGCGCCGTTCGAGCAACGCTTCGGCTTCCCGCTGCTGGAGGCCTGGGCGATGACCGAGACGGGCAGCGGCGGCGTCATCGCCGCCAATGTCGAGCCGCGCAAGATCGGCACCAGCTGCTTCGGACGGCCCGCACCCGAGGTCGACGTTCGTATCGTCGACGACAGCGGCAATGACGCCCCAAGCGGGACGCCGGGCGAGCTGCTGGTGCGGCGGGCAGGCGCCGATCCGCGCTACGGCTTTTTCCGCGAGTATCTGAAGAACCCGCAGGCGACCGCCGAGGCATGGGACGGCGGCTGGCTGCACACCGGCGATATCGTGTCGCGCGATGCGGATGGCGATCTTCATTTCGTCGACCGCAAGAAGAACGTGATCCGCCGTTCCGGCGAGAACATTGCCGCGGTCGAGGTCGAGTCGGTCCTCAACCGCCATCCCGCGATCCGGCAGGCCGCGGTTGCGGCGACGCCCGATCAGGTGCGCGGCGACGAGGTTGCGGCGGTCATCATCGCTGAGGAGGCCGGTGCCGGCCGCGCGCTCGCCGAAGACATCGTCCGCTGGAGCCTGGAGCAGATGGCCTATTACAAGGCGCCGGGCTGGATCTGTTTCGTCGACAGCCTGCCGCTGACCGCAACCGAGAAGATCCAGCGCGGCGGGCTGAAGGATTTTGTCGCAAGGCTGATGCGCGATGGCGCGTTCTTCGATCTGCGCGACCTCAAGAAGCGGCAGGTTTGATCATGGGCGAGATTCGCACGACACTCATCACCGGCGGCAATTCCGGGATCGGCGAGGCGCTGGCGAGAAAGCTCCTCGAGCGCGGGCAGCGCGTGGTCTCGGTCGGGCTGGAGAAGCCGGACTGGACCCATGATCTGCTCGCGGCCTATCGCGCCGACCTGACCAATCTCGAGGAGACGCGCGCGGTCGCGCAGGAGATCGGCCGGGATCACGCCATCGATTGCCTCGTGCACAATGCGGGCGTCATCCTGCCGAACCTGCTGCCCGATGCGAAGCCGGAAGACATTCTGATGCTGGCGCAATTGCACTTGGGCGCGCCGATGCTGCTGACCCAGGCGGCGCTGGAGGGGATGCGGTCGCGCCGCTTCGGGCGCATCGTGTTCGTCTCTTCGCGCGCCGCGATGGGCGCGGCGACGCGCTCGGCCTATTCGGCCACCAAGGCCGGCGTGCACGGCATGGCGCGGACCTGGGCACTGGAGCTTGCCGCGAGCGGCATCACCGTGAACGTGGTCGCGCCGGGGCCGATCCTGACCGACAATTTCTGGGGCGTCATCCCCAAGGGCTCCGAGCAGCAGGAGCGGATGGCGCGCAACGTCCCGGTCGGGCGGCTCGGCTCGCGCGAGGATGTCGCGCACGCGATCAGTTTCTTCCTCGACGAGCGCTCGGACTTCGTCACCGGCCAGGTGCTCTATGTCTGCGGCGGCACCAGCCTCGTCGGGCTCGGTCCCTGACGCGCCCTAGATCTGGTTCTGGCGGATGTTCTCGACCATCCTGGCCAGCACGCGCGCGCAGACCTCGATGTCATCAGGGTCGATGCCTTCGATCAGCTTGTCGTAGTTGTCCGCCATGACCGGCCAGATCTTGCGCAGCAGTGCCTCGCCGTCCGGCGTCAAACCCACGACGCGGCGGCGCTGGTCTTCCTCCGCGATCTCGCGTTTGACGAGGCCTGACGACACCATGGACTCGACCATGCGGCTCGCCGTCGACTGCTCGGTCACCGCGAGCACGGCGATCTCGTTGACGGTGAGGGTCTTGTAGATGAACAGGACCGACAGCGTCCGGAACACGACATTGTTGACGCCGTGTTCG
Organism: Bradyrhizobium sp. CCBAU 11361; assembly: GCF_028128935.1. Classification (NCBI taxonomy): domain Bacteria; kingdom Pseudomonadati; phylum Pseudomonadota; class Alphaproteobacteria; order Hyphomicrobiales; family Nitrobacteraceae; genus Bradyrhizobium; species Bradyrhizobium sp. CCBAU 11361. The sequence continues at coordinate 155,352 of NZ_LBJZ01000001.1, read as the reverse complement.
CTCAGGTCGCGATTCTGGTCGAGATTCCAGCGATTGGCGAGCCGGTTGAACAGATACGGGATGTAGGTTTGCAGCTGGTCCCTGGTCCTCGGTGGACCCGACTTCCATCTGCTCTTGGATTCTCTGGCCATTATCTCTTGCGACTTTGCTTCTTGCTCTCGGTACGAAGTTTTGACGAGAGCGATTTCAACACGGACAGGGCGATGTCCAGCTCCTGGGCCGAAAGGTTCTCGAGCCGTTTGCCGAGATGCTTCTTGTGGACGTCGGCCGCCTTCCTGAACAGCGCTTCGCCCTTCGGCGTCAGGCGCACGATGAAGGAGCGCCGGTCCTCGCTCGACATCTCCCTGCTGATGAGGTCGTCGGCGAGAAGACGCTGCACGAGGCCCGAGACATTGCCGCCGGTCACTTTGAGGTTTTGCGACAGCTGCCCGAGCGCAAGTCCGTCCCTGTAGCGATCGAGCAGGGCCAGCACGTCGAATTTTGCGAGCGACAGGCCAAACTCGGAGTTCAGCATCGAATTCAGCGAGGCGAACAGCTCGCCATGCAGCGACAGCAATTGAAGCCAGAGCCGGGTCTCGATCTGCCCAGGGACGGGAACAATGTTCTCTTTGAGTGCTGCCGGCATCGCATGACCATCGAGTACAGAATGTCTCGTCGATTGGGGTGAATTATCGCGGGTCTTTCGCTCCGATTAGCAACCTGAGAATCGTAGTCAAGATTGATCCTGACGTCCTGCGAGGCGAACGGCAATCCAATCCTGCGTCCCGCTCCGATGGAATCATGCAAAAGTCTTGATGGTCTGGATCACGCCGTCGAGCTCCTTGCCGGCGCTGTCCTTCAGCGCCGCCTCGCGCAGGCGGCGCGCCCAGTCGGCGGCATCCTCGCGTCGCTCCACCAGCTTGATGGCCGCCAGCGTCTTGTCGAATTTCGACAGCCCCCGGCTGTGGGTATCGGAATAGCCTTTCACGAGGCGGCGGCATTGCAGGATCTCGACACCGAGCTGGTAGTTGGTGCCGACCGCGTCGGTCGCGGCCTTGAGCCATCCGTCCCGGTGAGTCGTCTCGATGGCGTGACGCAGCGAGCGGCGGCGCAGGCCGCGCAGGCCGGCCACGACATAAAGCGTCAGGAACCACGGCAGCGAGTAGGTCCGCACCCGGCGCCCCCGGTTGACGCGGCGATCGAGCCAGCCGAGCAGGCGAGGCTGTCCGCCAAGCCAGCGGCTGAAGCCCGCGGGCAGCACGCCCATCACCTCCTCCATGCGCGGATGCATGAATTCGGTGGTCTGGAGCAGCTGTCCTTCCGACATCTCGAGCTCGCTCTCGATGCGCGCGCGGCGACCGGCGCGCGTCTTGAGGTCAGCGACGCGGATGACGTCGTCATAGGTCATGGCGTTGGCGAGGTACTTTGCCGCGGCTTCCGTGAAGGCATAGGCCCGCGCGCCACCGCCGGCGTTCCGGTCGGCCGTGTGCAGCGTCTTGAGAATGTCGAGATACTCGGTGCCATAGGCGACGTCCTGGAAGTCGACCACCTTCTTCAGGCCGGCGCGGGCCATTGTGAGCGCGGGCTCGGGCAGCTCCTGCTTCAGTCTTGCGATGAGCGCGGTGAGATCCGGATCGGGCGTTGCGGGAGAGGGGATACTGCCGGCGTGTTTCGGTTGCGGCGGCGCTGCAACATCGGTAGCGCCGGTCTTGACCCGGTCGAAGGCGGCCTCGAACGTCTCGACGCTGGCCTTCGCGCCTTTCCCGCCCGCACGGATCACGTCGAGATAGCTGTCGCGGTTGAAGGGAAGCACACCGGCCGCGGCGAGCGCGCCGAACATCGCAGCCGAGATGACGCTGCCATGCGCGATCGCCAGCGCGTTCAGGTCGAAGATGATCTCGGTCTTGGCGGCGATCCCGATGGCGCCGGTGACGGCGCCGCCGTCGGCGATGCCGTTGCCCGGAGCGATCTTCTCGCCGATCGCAAAGGACCGGTGGTTGGAGGCGATCAGCGTGGTGCGGTCCGGCGTCACCAGGCCGCGCAGGATGGAGCGGCCGGCCTCCATGAACTCCGCCGCCATCACCACGTCGACGTCGCCGGGCGTCGGCATCAATGACAGGATCGGCTTGCGGCCGTCGAGCGGCGGCATCGCCTCGATATAGTAGATCGTGGCGCCGGTGCGCTGCGCGACGCCGGGCACCGAGGTCGACTGCGCGACCCAGCCATGGTTCTCGGCAAGCTGCACGATCCAGTCGGTCAGGACGCCGCCGCCCTGGCCGCCCATCGCGACGATCGCGATCGAGATCGGCCGCTCGGTTGCCTCGCCCGCGGCGGGGAGGGCCAGCCGGATCGTCTCGTCCCTCATGCCAGTGCCTCGAGTGCCGGGCGCCGGCGATCACGCCGCCGTTGCAGCCAGCCGATCACGGCCATGGCGACCCTGGATTTGAAAATGTCCCAGCGGGTCGGATTGTGGATGACGTCGGCGCGGTAGAACGAGGGGCAGAGCACGGCGGCCTCGGCGACCTCGCCGCAATTGCCGCAGCCGACGCAGGTATTGTCGATCGCCGCAACCGGATCGTCGCGCAAGGGATCGTCGAGCTGCTTCACCGACAGCGACGGGCAGCCGGAGAGGCGGATGCAGGCATGGTCGCCGGTGCAGACGTCCTCGTCGACGCCGAATCGCTCCTTGACGATGCGCACCCCGTCCTTGATGGCCTTGTTGATCTGCGGCTTCACGCGGCGCTGCTTGTTCAGCATGCATTCGGAGGACGCGACGATGACCTTGGGGCCTTCGTCCTTGGTCGTCAGCGCTTCCTTCAGCGTGTCGCGCATCTTGCCGACGTCATAGGTGCGGTCGAGCTGACGCACCCACTGGCCGCCGATGCCCTTCACGGCTTTGACGATCGAATTGTTGGTGTCTCGCCGCTTGTTGATCGCGCGCGATGACAGGATGTCCTGACCACCGGTCGCCGAGGTGTAGAAATTGTCGACGATGACGAACACGCCGTCATGCTTGTTGAACACGGCATTGCCGATGCCGCTGGTCAGTCCGTTGTGCCAGAAGCCGCCGTCGCCCATCACCGCGATCGAGCGCTTGTCGGCCTTGACGTTGAAGGCCGAGGTCGAGGCCGGGCCGAGGCCGAAGCCCATGGTGGTCGCGCCGATGTTGAAGGGCGGCAGGATCGAGAACAAATGGCAGCCGATGTCGGCCGAGACGTGGTGCTGGCCGAGCTCTTCCTCGACCAGCTTCATGGCGGCGAAGATCGGCCGCTCCGGACAGCCGGTACAGAGCCCGGGCGGACGCGCCGGCACGACCTGCTTGAGCTTCTCGATCGCGGGGTGATTGAGCACGGGCGCTGCGTCCGGCGCCGGCGGCCGGTTGCCGAGCAGCCGCGGCTCGGTCTTCTCCAGGAACTCCCTGACGCCGCCGAGCAGGACCTGCGCGGTGTAGTCGCCGCCCATCGGCAGCACGTCCTTACCATGGATGCGCGCCTGGATGTCCCTGCGGCGCAGCACCGTGTTGATCGCCTGCTCCAGATATTCCGGCTGGCCCTCCTCGACGATCAGCACGGCATCCTTGTCGACGCAGAATTCCGCGACCTCGGTGTCGATCACGGGGTAGGTGACGTTCATGACGTAGAGCGGGACTTGCGTGTTGCCATAGGCATCCGACAGCCCGAGATATTGCAGCGCGCGGATGACGTTGTTGTACATCCCGCCCTGCATGATGATGCCGACCTTGCCGTGCTTCGGTCCCATCCACTCGTTCAACTTGTTGTCCCGGATGAATCCGACAGCCGCGGGCATCCGCGTCTTGATCTTCTCCTGCTCATGCTCATAGGCCGCCGGCGGCAGCACGATGCGGCCGACGTCGCGCTTGGGATTGTTGAGCGCATCCTTGATGGTATGCGCCGGCTTGACGTTGTCCTTGCAGGCGAAGCTGCCGTGCATGTGACAGGCGCGGACGCGAACTTCGAGCATCACGGGCGTGTTCGAGAACTCGGAGAGCTCGAAGCCCTTCTCGATCAGGTTGACGATGCATTCATGGTCGGGGCGAGGGTCGAGCAGCCACATCTGCGATTTCATCGCAAAGGCATGGGTGCGCTCCTGCATGATGGAGGAGCCTTCGCCATAGTCCTCGCCGACGATGATCATGGTGCCGCCGGTGACGCCGCCCGAGGCGAGATTGGCGAGCGCGTCGGAGGCGACGTTGGTGCCGACCGTCGACTTCCACGCCACCGCGCCGCGCAGGGGATACATCACCGAGGCCGACAGCATCGCCGCCGCGGCCGCCTCGTTGGCGGAGCTCTGGAACACGACGCCGAGATCGTCGAGCACGTCCTTGGCGTCGGCGAGCACGTCCATCAGGTGCGAAATCGGCGAGCCCTGGTAGCCGCCGACATAGGCGACGCCCGATTGCAGCAACGCCTTGGTGATGGCGAGGATGCCTTCGCCGCGGAACGTATCGCCGTCGCCGAGCCGGAGATCCTCGACTTCGCGAGCAAAAGACCGTTCAGCCATTGCACCCTCCAGAAATATGCGATAGCATACGTTTACATGTGAAGTAAGTCAACGCCGCGCCATGCTAACACGCTTGCGGACCTCTTCTCCGACAAGGCGGTCATGAGCCGGCGACAGGGTAGGGCCAATGCTGAAGCTGCCTCGCTCTAGAGCCGCCGCCGTCCAGGCTTCACCTGTCTATCTCAACGCCGGCGCGACAGCGACAAGGCGGCTTCACTGGTCCGTGAAGCCGCAGCGAATGGACGATATCGTCGATCTGCGGGTCAATCGGCGTCCGCTGGCGCCGCTTGGCCCGCGCAAACCGGAATGAAGGTTCGGGACGCGTCGCACCGACGACGCCACGAGACAGGACTTGGAGGATAGGATGCGCGAAAACACCGTCGGCCGGGCCAATGTCGAGGACACCCCCGAGCTCAAGGCCTATTACAAGGACCTCGAAAAGTACGAAGCCGGCGCCCTGTGGACGGTCGCCAACAAGATCGAGCCATGGGCTCCGCAATCGGCCTCCGTTCCCGTGCTCTGGCGCTACAACGATCTGCGCGAGCACGTGCTGCGTTCGGTCGAGCTGGTCTCGCCCGAGAAGGCGGGGCGGCGGGTGATCTACCTCAACAATCCCGGCCGCCGCGACGTCTCGGCCGCGGTCGGCTGGCTCTATTCGGGATTGCAGGTGATGCATCCCGGCGAGGTCGCGACCGCGCACGCGCACTCGGCTTCGGCCCTGCGCTTCATCATGGAGGGGGCGGGCGCCTACACCATCGTCGATGGTCACAAGATGACCTTGGGGGCGCGGGATTTCGTGCTGACGCCGAACGGCACCTGGCATGAGCATGGCGTTGAAGCCAACGGTTCGGTCTGCATCTGGCAGGATGGCCTGGACATCCCGCTCGTCAACGCGCTGGAGGCGAACTTCTTCGCGGTCCATCCCAAGGTTCAGCAGGAAGACTCCGGCTATCCCGTGGACGACATGACCAAGACTTGGGGCAATCCCGGGCTTCGGCCGGCGGATTCGAAATGGTCGAAGGGCTATTCACCGATGTTCAAATACGAGTGGGAGCCGACCTACGAGTCCTTGCGGAAATATGCCGCCGCGACCGATGGCTCACCCTATGACGGCATTCTCATGAACTACGTCAATCCGATCACCGGCGGGCATGTGATGCAGACGATCGGCGCCAGCATGCAGCTGCTGCGGCCGGGCGAGAAGACGAAGTCGCATCGGCATACCGGCAGCTTCATCTACCAGGTCGCCAAGGGCCGTGGTTATTCGATCATCGGCGGCAAGCGTTTCGCGTGGGAGGAGCGCGACATCTTCTGCGTTCCCTCCTGGGCCTGGCACGAGCACGGCAACGCCTCGGACAGCGAGGACGCCTGCCTGTTCTGCTTCAACGACCTGCCTGTCATCGAAGGCCTCGGCTTCTATCGCGAAGAGGCCTATGGCGACAATGCGGGCCACCAGCCAGTGGCGGCCTGACGTCACCCGCAATTCAACCGAAAGAGCCGGATAGAGATTCGATGCGCCTTGTTACCTACACTTTGGGCTCCAGCGGTGCCCGCCTCGGGGTCCTCGTTGATGGATTGGTCGTGGACGTCGAGCACCTCGGTGCGTCGCAAGGCTTTGCATGGCCGAGCGACATGCTGTCGTTCATCGACAACAGCGTGACACTGTTGCCGGCGCTCAGGGAATGCCTGGACAGTACCAATGGACGCTTGCCGGCCGGCTCCGCCGTTCCGGTCGAGGATGTCAAGCTGCAGGCGCCGATCCCGCGTCCGCGAAAGAACATCTTCGGCATCGGGCTGAACTATCGCGCGCATGTGGCCGAATCCGCCAAGAGCCTGGATACCGACAAGGATCTGCCGAAGCAGCCGGTCGTCTTCTCCAAGCCGCCGACGTCCGTGATCGGCCCGGGCGCGGCGATCCAGCACAACGCGAAGATGACGCAGCAGCTCGACTGGGAAGTCGAGCTCGCCGTCATCATCGGCAAGACCGCGACGCGCATCGCGGCCGAGAAGGCGATGGACCACGTCTTCGGCTATTCGGTGATGATCGACATTTCCGCGCGCGACAATCGCCGCGCCGGCCAGTGGATCTTTTCCAAGGGCATGGACACCTATGCACCGTTCGGCCCCTGCATCGTCACCGCGGACGAAATTCCGGATCCGCATGATCTGCGGCTGTGGCTGACCAAGAACGGGGTCATGAAGCAGGACTCCAACACCAAATACATGATCTTCGACATCCCGGTGCTGATATCGGACATTTCGTCGGGCATGACGCTCGAGCCGGGCGACATCATCGCGACCGGAACGCCCGAAGGCGTCGGCGCCGGCATGAGCCCGCAGGAATGGCTGTGGCCGGGCGACGTGGTGGAAGCGGGGGTCGACGGCGTCGGTGTCATCAGGCACCCTGTCGTCGCGATCTGATGACGAATTTCTCGTTCGATCGCGAGCTGAGGTTCGGCGATTGCGATCCCTCGGGGATCGCGTACTTCCCGTCCTACCTGAACATCCTCAACGGCGTCGTGGAAGACTTCTGGGCGGAGATCGGTTTTCCATGGCCGGAATTGATCACGGTCCGGAAGATCGGGACGCCCACGGTGCACCTGACCTGCGACTTTTCCCGGCCGTCGATGTTCGGCGATCGCCTGACGTTCGACCTGCGCATCCGCCGGGTCGGCGGATCATCTCTCCATCTGGAGCATGTCGTCTCCGGTGTGAATGGCATGCGCTGGCGCGCCCGCCAGATCCTTGCCGCGACCTCGCTGGTGGATCACCATGCGATCCCCTGGCCTGATGATATTCGTGCCGCACTCATGGCGCATGTGAGCGCGGGCGAGGGCGCTGAGGCAACGCCGGCATGATCTCGCTCTTCATGACGTTCTCCGATTCCACAGGCGAACGGCGGATTCATCCCGACGAAGTTGCCGCCGTGGCTGAGCTGGTCGGATCGATCCCTGACATGACCGAGGGCTTGCTGTTCACGCCGCTGGAGGAGTCGGTCGATCATCCCTACAAGGCCGACGGCTCCGGCCCCGTGTTTGCGCTTCAACTGCGCTTTCCCGACCTGCTCGCCTGCGAGGCGGCGATGGATCGCAGCGGAATCCTTGCCAGCCTCGCGACGGGGGCGAGCTTGCCAGGCCTCACCGGACTGGATGTCACGCACCAGGTGATGCTGACGCGCTCCTTTCCCGTCGATGTCGCGGCGTATCCGGAAGGCACCACCACTCCGTGCAGCTACCTCGTCCACTATCCCGGTCCGGCCGAGGACATGAACGCCTGGAACCTGCACTATCTGGAGCACCATCCATCGATCATGCGGACGTTCCCTGATGTCCGCCAGATCGAGATCTACACCCGCATCGATTGGGTCGACCGGCTGCCGTCGCAGCGGGTCGAGCACATGCAGCGCAACAAGCTGGTGTTCGACAGCCCGCAAGCCCTCGCGCACGCGCTCGGCTCCGACGTGATCAAGCGCATGCGCGCAGACTTCGTCCAGTTCCCGCCATTCGCAGGCGGCAACAAGCACTTTCCGATGCTGACGCGGGCGGTCAGGCCGAAGGCTTGGAGAACCGGGAGCTAAACAGCGGGGCGCCAGCGCACAAATTCAGAGTGATCGCCAGATGAATCGAGCTAGTTGCACTCCTCTTGTGGCTGACCGGTGCTAACGGACCCGTGCTTGAACTGTTGATAGGGCACCACCCGGCATCCAGGCTTTACCGGACGGCAGCCCGCACTATTGCAAATCAACTGCCCAGTCGCCTGCGGCTTTGCGGGCGCGGCTTCGCTCTTCTTTCTCTCGTCGTCGCGCGGCTTGGCGTCCTCGCGGATCGCGACGGGCTTCTTATCCTGAACCTTCTCGCACTCATTGTCGCTGTTGACGCGATAGCCTGCGCGGCAGGCGATCTTAACACAGGCATCGCCATCAGCCCTAAAACCGCGGTCACAGACCAGCGGGCAGACGCGCCCCGGCTTGCTCTTGATAGCATCGAGCACGTCGAAGCTGGCCAGCCTGGTGTCATACTTCGTCCCGGCATGCTGGTTGAACAGCGTCAGCGAGCGCTGTGAGGCCGCGTTCCAATCTCCGTCAGCGGCGCCAGTCAGACACCCGACCCGACGGAGTTCTGACTGCACCAGTTTGGCAGTCTCCTGCGGCGAGAGGCTCGGCGCCGATTGTGTTGGGGCAACTGCCGCGACCTTCTGCTCGCCGTCACGCTGAGCCTTCTCAGTCGCCTGCTTTGCTGCCAGCTCGGAAGCCGCCTTGTCGTTCGCGATCTTGTCGGCGAGCGCCTTCTCGGCAGCCTGCTTGTCGGCCAGCGCCTTGGCGACGGCGGCCTCGGCATCCTTCCTGCGCTGCTCGGCCGCGGCCGCCTTGGCTTCCTCGATCTGCTTGGCCTTCTCGGCCGCGAGCCGGGCATCCTCGGCGGCCTTGGCGGCGGCCGCCGCCTTGTCCTGCTCGGCCTTCTTCGCGCGTTCGGATGCCAGCCTTGTCTTCTCCTCCTCGGCCAGCCGCGCCTTCTCAACCGCTGCGGCGCGGGTCTCTTCCGCGGCAATCCGGTTCAACTGCCCCTTGGCCAAGCTGGCGTAGAATCCGTCTGCGTACTTTGCGAGGAATGCGGTCCAGACCTCGCGAGTGCCGATTTGCAGGGCCAGCTCATAGTCGCGACGGACCGCCTCATCGGGGTTCGCCTGTGGTCCCGTCGCAACCGGCTTCGCTACGACCAACGGCACGTCATCGCCGCCGAGCGAGCCGTAGACATAGGGCTCCTGCTTGTTGCCGGTATTTTTCAAGACATCGTCGCGGACGAAGCCAAAGGCCTTGCGCAGATCGAGCCCTGGCGTCGGCAGACGCTCGACGAGAGCTGCCGCGAACGGACTGTTTTTGGAATCGCCATCTGACGCCGTCGAGCCCGCCTTCGCCGCGAAAGCAATCATCGTGTTCGGGCTCGTCGGCTCGATCTTGGCGAGGCCGCGCCCGATGGCGCGCGAGGCGATCGTCCGCTTCATCGTCTTGGCAAACGGATTGTCGCGGCAGGCATCGAGAATGACGAGGCGGAGCTTCTTCGCGGGGTCGACCGCGAACAGCGCGCGGTCCAGAGCAATCGTCTCGTCGAGAACGTCGCTATCCCTCTCCAGCGTTGCGTCCGTGGGGATCAGATAGTTGGTGCCATCAAGTTCGATGCCGTGACCGGCGTAATAGATCACGGCGACCTCGGCATCCTTCGTCTTGTCGCCAAAGTCACGCAGTGCCCTTCGCATCTCCGCGACAGTGAGGTCGAGCTTGATGTCGACAGCTTCGAAACCTGCCTTCTTGAACATGCTGCCAACTAAGGTGGCATCGTTCGCTGGGTTGGTTAGCCGGGCCACGCTCTTGTACGCCGAATTTCCGATCACCAGCGCGACGCGCCGTTCGGCCATTGCCGGTACGCATCCGAGCCACACGGCAAAAATGATCAAGAAAAACCGAAGCGCGCCCATTACAGCCCCAAATCAAACGTGAGCAGCGTATTCACAGCCTGCCGAAAGGCAAGCGGATGGTATGTGAGGTTGGTCACAAAGGCGCGGCCAGTCCAATGCACTCGGGATTGGCACTTTGTCTAATGTCTGAAGCGGATCAAACTGAGAAGTCCGGGCGTTCAGCCGGCAGGTCGGCTTTACCCCCAACTCCAGACAAACGCTGCATCGGACTAACTGACGCGATGGGCCGTTTCCGGACTTTTGCCCCAGGCATACTTTGAGCAGATCGAGGATCGCCACCCGATGTTCATTTCTCTTTTGAAGGTTCTGTCCGGGCTACTGCATCCCAGAACTTCTTCTCTAATGCTTGTGCCCTCTCATCGTCCCTGGCGGCTTCGATGTCCATGTGCAATTCTCGATAGGCTTTTGCGCGCCATCGAAATGCCGTGTACATTTCGGGCGCGAGGCGTATGGTTTCACTGTACGCCTCCACCGCGTCTTTGAGCTTTCCCTGCGATGCATAAGTGCGTCCGAGGCCATATGGAAAGGCACTATTTCGTGGCGCGATTTGCCTTCCGTGTTCGAAATCTGCGAGGGCCAAATCGTAGTGCTTCTGCCCGAGATAGAAAAAACCTCGTGAGGAATATAAGCGGGCTTCCGTTGGGCTAATTCGAATAGCTTCATTCCAGTCTGCTTCTGCCCCAGCCGTGTCGGAGATTTGCTCCCTGGCGTGGGCGCGGTCACGGAGTAGACATGCGGCGTCTCGGGACGAAAAGGTTTTTGCCAAAACCTCCGTATAGCTCCGGATTGCTTGATCGTAGTCGCGGCGCGCCAAGGCTTGGCTGACTTCCAGAAGAGGTGGACAATCTAAGCCATTATCCGTTGTAAGAGCACGTGGCCAGTAGCCTGCCCTGTCGATAGCATAGGCAGCCGTCAGCACTACAACGAATGCTAACACTAATGCTATCGACAATTGTCTATCATGCCGTTGCATCGCAAACCGATCTTGTCCATCCGCGTCGAGATACTCACAACCAAACGAACTCTGGCGATCACAACATCCTTGGCATGCTGGGCAGACTATTCGGTGCGTCGATCCCGCCTGGCGGCTGCTATCTTGCATCGTAAGGTAATGATGCCAGCCTTCCCAATCTGAGAAAAATACCGGGCAATGTCCGCTCAGGGTCAATACCAGTCCTGCGTCCCAAGGACGTCGATGGGTCACACCTCGTGCCGAATGACTTTCCACGCCAGAACACCGGCGATAAGAAATGACACGGTGCAGAATGCGACAGTTCCCCAGATACGGACATCGGGACGTGTCTCATTCAGCCAAACCAGTGCCGCGAGGCAGAGGATCGCCGGGATCGCGCACGCCTGTGTCGCAATATACCGACGGCGCAATGCGCGCGGTGCGCGTGAGCTCCAGACGAAACTATCAACCTCGAACCTGCGGGAAATGGTGTCCATTGGCTCTTGCGGATACCATTTGCTTAGCTCCAACATAGCGGACCGGAAACACCATGCGGCAACGCCGAGCAGCGCAATGGCAAGTAGGCATAAAATGAGCGACATCTCGCTTCTCCAGCTTCCCTAAGCTATCGAGCGTCAAACATAATAGTCCGCTAAGGGGCAAGCTGAGAAGTCCGGGCGTTCAGCCGGCAGGTCGGCTTTACCCCCAACTCCAGACAAACGCTGCATCGGACTAACTGACGCGATGGGCCAATATCGGAAGTAACGGACACGAAGTTGCGGCGTAGGCGGAGGCAGCGTTCAATCCGACAGACGAGGAATGCGACGGCTGGATGCGAGCGCGATGGGATGTGAGGCAAAGGCGTTACAGCCTTGCTTGTCGAACGGGCGCGATGCCCCATGACTTAAGGCAGCGCCGCCAATGCATTTCTGAATTACACCGGCCGCTTTAGCCACCAGACCGGATCAAATACGGATCCAAGGACCCAGCTAATCGGTCCGCCACTTGTATGGCGGCCGGCGTGGACTGCTTTTCGCGATGAAGCGAGCCGACGGAATTCACGACCAGCCCACTACAAGCAAGAACAGCTATCGCAATCGCAGCGAGATATTTGGTCCTCATGATGATGATCCCCTTTATCGCCCCATGAACTAACCGGGCACCCTCAGAAATGGTTCCCGAACACTGCGGCCCAATGTTTTCGGCCGCATCGGAAGTTGCTTCCATGGCGCCAGCGACTACCCGCTGGGGCAGGTTCCCTCCTTCGGAATGGAACATCGCGGTCGCGATCAGAAATCAAGGAACGAAAGCGTCCGCCAGGCTTTAGAAAAACTGAGGCCGTCGCTCGCCGGTAGTAACACGGCGCATGTCGCGGATAGCCAAAGGTCGTGGCGAACGACCCGCTGTTCTTAACACAAGTCTTAACACAAGCGCTCGCGCAGATAGCCCAAAGCGACGGTCTCCAGTTCTATTCAAAATCGCCAGCAGTGCCCCGATCGGTTGCGGGGGGGAGGCACGGGGTGCTGCCGGAACCGAAGGCTCCGTCATGCGCAACCGAATTGACATTGACCACATACACTGTCGGGCCATCATTCGAGAGATCGGCGAGAGACTACGTGCGTCGCTGAAACCAGAGTCGAAACTACCGGCGAGCCTGAGAGCGCAAATCGATCGGCTCCGCGAATTCGAAGCGGCCGAGCACTGTAACAAGCCGCGCGGTTGAGCCGCAGTCGGCTGGGCGAACATGGATGAACGATGCCGCCGGTGAAGCTTCGTGCATCGACGATCTTGAATGAGTACGGTAAGGCGCAATCCGAATTGATCGGCAAAACCGTCGTCCTTACTGACGGAAAGGCAGGCACGGTCGAGAAAGTTTGGCTGGATGAATTGCACGGGCTTCGGATTTCAATCAAAGGTCATGACGGAAGATGGCCGGTCTCAACCATCAAGTTCGAGGAGAACTAGACCTTCGCACCCGCTGCGCATCACCCCAATAGCGCGCTATTTCAGAACATTCCGATCAGGATGAAAAACCCGATCTCGATCAGGAACGTCGTGCTCATAACCGCGACCGTAAGGAACACGTCGCTCGCCGAAAGAGGGTTCATGAATGCCTCGCATCTTGCGAAGCCCCGGGAGTAAATCGTTCAGGCTAGAAAATGTTTCAGTTCCAAACGCAGACGGCGCGAGAGTATCGGGCAAAGTTTCAAAAATGTTGGCAGCCGACATGACACGCGCTCAATCGACCTTCGGCTAAGGGCCACGAGCGGAGGTAGCCCTTCGCCAAAGAAACGACCATTGCGGATAGATGAAGATCGGATGGTTACTCCAGTCGCGACCTAAGCCGACGCGGTGTCGAGCCCGCCGACCATGGGATGAGACACTCGCGCAGAAGGTCCGCCCTGCTTTGCAATTGCCACGCTCTGCCAAGCCGTCATGAGTTGAACCAACTCCTCTGCGCGGCGTCGCGGTTCAGGAGCAGCGGCGGAACACACTGAATTGGAATGATTGATCGGTGCCCCAAGGCGTCGCATGAGCGTGCCGCCGGGTCTCAACGAGTTGGAACGCGCTACCGAGGGTCTGACCGAGGCTCGCAGCATCGTACCTCACGACGGGAAGGCCGCTGCATCGTTCAGGTCCGTCGAGCGCAAAGGTGGCAATGATTGCGTGCCCTCCGACTTTCAAGGCCCGTCCGAGACGCGCGACATACGCAGCACGGTCACGCTCCTCGGTCAGGAAATGAAAGGCCGCCCGATCGTGCCAAACATCGTAAGCCTTCAGCGGCTCCCAGGCTGTTGCATCCGCGACGATCCAATGAACCTGTGCGGCCCGGCTTCCAAGGCGGGCTTTCGCGGCCTCAAGTGCCGCCCCGGACAAATCGAGGACGGTTACATCCTCAAAGCCCCGATCAATGAGATTGTCGACCAGGCGCGAAGCACCCCCACCGATGTCGATGATGGCCGAAGCCTGAGCCGCGCCGACCCGGGCAATCAACTCAAGCGAAGGAGCCGGACTTTCCTGAAACCAGCTTACTTCGTTCTCGCCCTTGTGGGTGTAGACGCCTTCCCAATGGGCTTGACGGTTCTCGCTCTCCATTGCGTGTTCCCTCCACCCAAGGGGCCGCGATTAGTTCAGAACATGGCAACTCCCCCAATCCTTGACAATAAGCACAGAGCAGCCCTGGACACATTTGCCCGTACCGATGTCGCGGCGCATCCGGAAGGCACCACCGCCCCGTGCAGCTACCTCGTCCACTATCCCGGCCCGGCGGGGACATGAACGCCTGAAACCTGCACTACCTGGAGCACCTCGGTCACCTGCGTCCGAACAGTCCCCCCACCACGCCGCCAATCAGTCCGCCGGGACCACCCCCGCCGTGCTGATGGTGAGCACCCGTGCGACGACGGGTTGGACGGTCGTCATCGGATTTGTCGCTGCCGCTGACGCCGGCATGCGCCGCCGAGGCGGATTCGGTCAGGAGCGCCTGATGCTGCAGCGGGTTTAGGAAGCCTGTCCTGGGATAGCCGCGTGCCGCCTGCCAGCGCGTGATGACGGCGCGGGTCGACCCGTCGAACCGTCCGTTGACCTTGGTGTCGAAACCGAGATCGGTCAGCCGGCGCTGCACGTCGCGACGCTTTCCCTTGTTGAGGCCGATCTGATCTTCGGTTTCCTGAGTTGCCTCGCCGGCAACGATCGCCGGATCGACGGATGCGATCAGCTCACGGTCGGTCGTGCTCGGACCGGCCACGGCACCATTTGCACCGACGAGAATTCCCAAGACTGACAATGCGAGGATGAAGACACGCAATGGCATATCCTTCGCTGATCTTAAGTCTCGCGATGATTTCGCGTTGAACACCTATCGGTTCAAATGCGCCGCTGTGACACTCGAACGTCCAGCGGCGTCTAAATCAAAGGTCGACTCCGGGTTCTGTCGCTGGCAACTGTTACAGGGGGACACTTGTTCCTTGGCGGGCGTTGATTGTTGCACGGCATCGCACTGAGATGGACCGACAGGAAGGACAGGGACATGATCATCGGCTGGACAGGCCGTTCAGTTATTGACGTAGGTCAGGGTTGCGTACCCGGCTCTGTCGCGAAGCAAGGGCGGACTCGCGGACGAACGTTGCAATGCTCGCCCCCCAGACGAGCGCCATGCCGAGCAGCACCCATTTGAAATCCGATTGGATCATGAAGTTGACGGCGGCCATCAACCCGATCGAGAGCCCGCCAGCAACCCCGGCGCCGACCGCAGCCACGGGGCGATGGTCGCGGAAGGACGTCGCGGCCAAGGTGAGCGCGAGCATTCCCGTAGCCGCCACGTAGCCGCCCATCACACGAAAGACGTAGGTCAGCCATGACATGAGCCTGGGCCCGACCGACTGCAATTCGGCCGGGGTGAGGCTCATGTACCGGATGTCCTCCGGCAGCAATGGAGGGCGGAGGAACAGGAAGTAGATGCCGACGCCGACCAACAGGGTGCCGGAGACCGCCAGGAGCATCGAGGATAGATGCCAGCGGTCCCGCGTGTCGCGCATCGTTGCCTCCGGATCAGCACGGCGCCCAACCAGCCAACGACTGGGGTGAGCGCGGCGATGATGGCATCATGCCCCTGTTTTGCCCGACGGGTCAACTCTGCTTCGAAAAATCAGAAGCGATGGCGAGGGGCTGTTAAGCCATTGATATCACTGTCCCCGGCTACTGTGCATGGGGTTGTTTTTCGACTTTTTGTTGTGCGGCCTGCAAGGGCCGGTCCTAGTGGCCGCCGAGATAGGCCGTGATCAGCCGGGGATCATGGATGAGGTCCTTGGCGGGGCCGGACTGCACGATCTCGCCGGTTTCGAGCACGTAGCCGTAGTCGGCCGTCTCCAGCGCGGCGCGGGCGTTCTGCTCCACCAGCAGGATCGACACGCCGAGGTCGCGCAACGACGCGATAGTGCGAAAGATCTCGCGCACGATCAGCGGCGCGAGGCCGAGGCTCGGTTCGTCCAGCATGAGAAGCTTCGGCTTGGCCATCAGCGCGCGCCCGAGCGCGAGCATCTGGCGTTCGCCGCCGGAAAGCGTGCCGGCGGCCTGGCGCTGCCGCTCCTTCAGGCGGGGAAAGCGATCATAGACCTCGTCCAGCGTCTTCTGGACGCCCGAGCGGTCGCGCAGGCTGTAGGAGCCGAGCAGGAGATTGTCGGCGACCGACATGTCGGAGAACAGCTCGCGCTTTTCCGGGACGAGGCATAGCCGCCGCTCGACGCGATCCTCGACGGACATCTTCCCGATGTCATTGCCCTGAAACGCCATGCGGCCGCGCGAGGCGAGCAGGCCGATGGCGGCCATCAGCAGCGTGGTCTTGCCGGCGCCGTTCGGACCGATGACGGTGACGATCTGCCCTTCCTCGACCGACAGCGAGACGTTGCGGACCGCCTCGACATTGTCGTAGCAGATGGTCACGTCCGTCATGGAAAACATCTCGCTCACGCGACGCCTCCGAGATAGGCCTCTTGAACCCGCTCGTCGCTGCGGATCGCGGCTGGAGCGCCTTCGCAGAGCTTGGATCCGAAATCGAGCACCACGATGCGGTCGACCAGCGACATCACGAACTCCATGTCGTGCTCGACGATCAGGATGGTCAGGTGATCCGACCGTAGCGATCTGAGCAGCTCCGCAAGCCGCAGCTTCTCCTGGCGGCGAAGGCCGGCCGCCGGCTCGTCCAGAACCAGCAGCGCCGGGTCCGCGGCGAGCGCACGCGCGATCTCCAGAATGCGCTGGTTGCCGAGCGGCAGGTTGCCTGCGAGCTCGAACGGTTTTTCGCCGAGCCCGACGCGCTCGAGCTGCGTCAGCGCCTCGTGCCGCGCGCTGGCTTCCTCGCGCTGGTTGAGACGGAGGGCGCTGGCGAACAGGCCGGTGCTGGTGCGGGCGTAGGTGCCGAGCATGACGTTTTCGAGCAAGCTCATGCGCGGCCGCAGCTTCACATGCTGGAAGGTCCGCGCGATCCCGGCCTTGGCGATGCGGGATTGCGGATCGCGTGTGATCGGGCGTCCCGCAAAGATGATCTCGCCCTTGTTGACCCGGAGCGCGCCGGTCAGGCAATTGAACATCGTGCTCTTGCCGGCGCCGTTCGGGCCGATGACGGCAAGGATCTCGCCGGAGCGTACCTCGAAGCTGACATTGTTGACGGCGACGAGGCCGCCGAACCGGCGCTCGGCGCCGTCGACCTTCAAAAGTAGTTCGCCCGGTGCCGGTTGTGCGCGGCGGGGCAGGGGAGCCGCCGGCTCCGGCCGCTCGCGTTTGATCTTCGGCAGGTAGCGCGCAACGAATGGCACGATGCCCTGCCGCGCCCATTGCAGGAACAGGATGAACAGCGCCGAGAAGGCGACGATCTCGAGCTGCCCGGAAGCGCCCTTGGCGATCAGCGGCAGATAATCCTGCACGCTGTTCTTGAGCAAGGTGACGACCGCGGCACCGACGACACCGCCGAGAAGGCTGCCGGCGCCGCCGACCATCGACATCATCAGATATTCGATGCCCATGCCGGCATCGAACGGGCCGGGGCTGATGAAGCGGCTCATATGGGCGTAGAGCCACCCGGAGAGCGAGGCCAGGAAGGCCGCGATGACGAAGGTCACGAGCTTGATCCGGAAGGCGTTGATGCCGAGGCTCTCGACCAGCGTGTTGCCGCCGCGGAGCGCCCGCATGGCACGGCCGAGCCGGGAGTCCAGCAGGTTGTATCCGAGCAGGAGGACGGCCGCGACGATGCCCCAGATCAGGAAATAAATCTGCGCGCTCGTAACAAGCGCGAACGATCCGATGCTGATCGGCGGGATCGACGAGATGCCGTTGAAGCGGCCGAGCCCCTCGACATTGCCGAACAGGAAGCCGATCGCAAGGCCCCATGCGACGGTCGAGAGCGAGAGGAAATGGCCCTGAAGCCGCAAGGTGACGACGCCGAGGATGGCCGCGACGCAGCAGGTCAGCGCCACGCCGAACAAGAGGCCGAGCCACGGGGAGTATCCGTTCAGCGCGGAGACCCACGCCGTCGCATAGGCCGCGACGCCCACGAACGCTGCCTGTCCGAAGGATACGATGCCGCCGACGCCGGTGAGCAGGGCAAGGCCGATGGCGACCAGCGAATAGATGCCAATGTAGTTCATCAGCGTGATGCTGAACGGACTGAGCACGAAGGGGGCCACCGCCAGACACGCCAGCGCCACCATTGCCACGAGCTGAATTTGGAAGCGCGTCATTCCTCGATCTCCTCCTCGGAATGCAGCGAGGCGAGGGAACGCCAGATCAGGATCGGGATCAGAAGCGAGAACACGATGACGTCCTTCAGCGCGCTGCTCTCGAAGGATGCGAAGCTTTCGAGAATGCCGACGCCGACGGCGCCGATCGCCGCGCCGGGATAGCTGGTCATGCCGCCGACGATGGCGCCGACAAAGGCCTTGAGGCCGATCAGGAAGCCGGAATCGTAGAACACGGTGTTCACAGGCGCGATCAGGATGCCCGATACGCCGGCCATCAGCGAGCCCAGCAGATAGGCGATCGTGCCGGCGCGGGCGGGCCGTATTCCCATCAGGCGGGAGCCGGTCCGGTTCACGGCGGTGGCGCGCAGCGATTTTCCGACCAGCGTGAAGTCGAAGAAGAGATAGAGCAGGCCGCTGAAGACGAGCGCTGCGATCACGATCAGCATGGTCTGGCCCGAGACCAGCACACCGGCCAACTCGGTCGAGAGCGACGTCAGCGGTTCGGTTCTGACGCCTTCAGGTCCGAAGAAGAGCAGGCCGAGGCCGACAAGCGCGAAATGCAGTGCGACCGAGACCGTCAGGAGCAACAGCACCGTTCCGTCCGCGATGGGGCGGAAGACGATCCGGTCCAGAAGCGGGGCGATCGGCGTGATCAGCATCAGCGCGAGCACGAGCCTGACGGCTAGCGGAGGATCGGCGCGCATCGTCAGCCAGGCGAGGCCGACCACGGCCAGCGGAAGCGCGAGGTAGAAGAAGAGCGCGCGTGGCAGCAGCCGAAGCTCGCCGGCGCGCATGAGCGAGACGATCTCGATCAGGGTCGCAAGGCAGGCCAGGATGACGACCAGCGCCCCCGTGCCCGGAAAGCGCTTCGCATCGAGGGCCGCCAGCGTCAGCGCGGTGAATGCGGCGATGTCGCCAAAGGGAATGAAGATGACCCGTGTCACCGTGAAGATGAGGACGGTCCCGATCGCCACCAGCGCGTAGACTGCGCCGGTGGCGATCCCGTCGATCGCAAGAATGGCTGCGATATCACTCGTCATTGAGACGCCGTTCCCCCGTTTTGACTGTCTGCCGCCTTCCGACTACGGCGCGTACTTCCAGGCGCCTCCGGTCAGGCGCACCACGACGAGCGCGCGCTCGTCGACGCCGGTCACCGCACCGGGCTTGAAGTTGTAGACGGCATGCACGCCCGGCAGCTCCTTGGTGCTGAGGATCGCGTCCCGCAGCGCCGTGCGGAATTCGGCCGTTCCGGGTTTCGCGGTCTTGAGCGCGCGCTCGGCGGCGTTGGCGAAGATCAGCCAGGCGTCGAAGGAGTAGGCCGAGAAGCCGTCGGTGGTCGGGATGTTATGGGTCTTCTGGTAGACGCTGCGGAAGTCGAGCGCGATCTTCTTGGCAAAGTGCTCGTCGGGAAGCTGCTCGGCGACGATCACGGGACCCGCAGAGACCTGGATGCCGTCGGCCGCCTTGCCGCCGACGTTGACGAAATCCGGATTGACCAGCGCCACGGTGCCGTAGGTGTTGCCCTTGAAGCCGCGCTCGGCGAGGCTGAGCAGAGGCAGCGCGCCTTGCGTCCCGGAGCCGCCGTCCAGCACCGCGTCCGGCCGCGCGGCAAGCACCTTCAGGATCTGCGCGGTGACCGAGGTGTCGGTGCGGGCATAGCGCTCGTTGGTCTGGATCTTGATGTCGCCGGCGGTTTCGGCGGCCTTGGCGCCGTTGTAGACGAGGTCGCCCCACGCGTCGGAGAAGCCGATATAGCCGATGTTCTTCATGCCGTCGCGCTTCATGCGGTCGGCGACGATCTTGACGAGGAGGGAGGCCGGCTGCGGCACCGACACCACCCATTGCTCGGGCGTATCAGGCAGCTTGCCGATCGGCGAGACCGCGATCATCGGCACCTTCAGCTCGCTCGCCACCGCCGCCATGGCGATGGTCGAGGGGGCCGTCGCGGTGCCGATCAGGAGGTCCACCTTCTCTTCTTCCACCAGCTTGCGGGCATTGCGGGTCGCGGCCGACGGGTCGGAGCCGTCGTCGAGCTGGATCAGGCGAACGGTCTCGCCGTTGATGGTCTTCTTGTATTCATAGGCGGCGTTGATGCCGCGCCCATAGGGGATGCCGATCGACGAGCCGTTGCCGCTGAGCGAGGTGACGAAGCCGATGGTGATGTCGGCCTGCGCCGCCGGGGCTGCGACGATGCCGGCGACAAGTGCAAGTAGGCTCAGAGTCTTGCGCATTTGCGTTCTCCTCCGTTGATGCTGGATAGGAATGCTTTGATGCCGCCGCGCGGGGAGCCCGAACGACAGACGAACCGATTGAAAGCATTGCTGCAGCGCCAAATCATGGGCGCGGCCGACGCGAGTCTGCTCGGCCGGGCGTCAGCAGCCATGATGTTGCTTGCCGCTCGAACAACGGGCCCATCGGCGAATGCGGGCGGGCCTTATCTGAAGCGATGAAAGGTCGTTGGCCCTGCCGCGATGCGCGACCGGCGGTGCTGCTGCTGCCGGCTGTCCGAGCACGGCGACTGTCCACACGATCGAGTCTCTCAAAATCGGTGCCCTGCAACATCATTGTCATGGCCACCGGTCCCTGACCGGCGAGGAATTACTTAAAGCCTAAAGTATTATCGGTGGGGCCGTCAACACGTGTCACGGTGCTGTCAGAAAAAAATGTCGTTGCATACAATTTCGTCACAGCGCGGCGCTTCTTTGCCATTGGATCGGACGAAAAGGCTGTGCCTGCCCTGCCGCGACGGGGCCCGTCGGCGGCGCCGCCGCGCGCATTTGACGCGTGAATTAGTTTATGATTGAAATATATTCATCGGCAGCCGACGACCGATCCTCCGATCACCGCTTGAGGAGAAGGACGATGCGCATCTTCTGGCAGAGCTTCGTTGATGCGAGCGTGAACGCGCCCTACATGGCGCGGCTGTCGGAATACCTCAACAACATCGCTGCATCGGGCACGACGGTTCATGTCGAGGGCATTACGCCACCGGACCGGGAGTTCGGGCGGCTGGCGGAATTGCGCTGCGCGGTCCAGGCGATCGACAACGGCATCGCGGCCGAGGAGGGCGGGTTCGACGCCTTCGTGATGGGGCATTTCCAGGATCCCGGACTCTACGAGCTGCGCTCGGCGCTCGACATTCCCGTGATCGGGACCGGCGAGGCGACGTTGCTGGCGGCCTCGCAGCTGGGCCGGCGATTAGGCCTTGTGACGCTCGATCCTGTCTTCGAGGTCTGGCATTACGAGCAGGCCGAGCGTTACGGCCTCGGCGGCCGCGTGGTCCACGTGACCGGCCTTGGCTGCAAGCCGGCGGATTTCGCCGATGCGTTCGCCGGAGACGATGCCGCGCAAGCCCGCATGATCGAGGATTTTGTCGCCTGCGCACGTCCGGTCGTCGAGCGCGGCGCGGATGTCGTGATTCCGGCCGGTGTGCTGCCGGGTCTCCTGATCGGCAGGGAGCATGGCCTGAAGATCGGCCACGCGCCGGTGGTCAACTGCGCGGCCGTGGCGCTGAAGAGTGCCGAGATGTGGGTGCAGCTCCGGAAGCTCAATGGCACCGAGCCCAGCCGCGGGCCGAGCTTCAAGCGGGCCAGCGCCCAGGCGCGCGACGATTTCCGCGCGCTGCTTGCCCGCAACAGCCGCTAGTCCTGGAGAATAATCATGATGGTTCCCGAAAAGATCCTGTACGAGACCGAGGTGACGGCGACCGGAGGTCGGGATGGCAAGGCTGCCAGCGCCGACGGTCTCTTGTCGGTGTCGCTGTCCTTGCCGAAATCGATGGGCGGCCCCGGCGGCGAGGGCACCAATCCCGAGCAGCTCTTTGCGGCCGGCTATGCCGCGTGCTTTCTCGGTGCGGTCAAGCTGGTCGCGCGCACCCGCAAGGTTGCGCCAGCCGCCGAGCCAACCGTGACGGCAAAGGTTGCGATGGGGCCGGTTCCGGTCGGATATGCGCTCGCTGTCGAGCTGAAGGTCAATCTGCCCGGTGTCGAGAAATCAGTGGCCGAAGAGGTCGTCGCCGGCGCGCACGAGCGTTGCCCCTATTCGAACGCAACCCGCGGCAATATTGCCGTGAAACTGACGGTGGTTTGAGGCGGATGAACGAGGCGGGCGGTCGGTGACCAATTCCTTACGCACACCGTACGACGGCGTCGTGATTGCGGCTCCCGTCACGATTCCCTATGTGCGCTACTCCATCGAAAGCGCGCAGTGGTGGATCGGCCGTGCGCTCAGCGCGCTCGTCGCGCAGGCCGGCATCAATGCCTCGGACATCGACGGCCTGTGCGTCTCCAGCTTCACCATGGGGACCGACAGCGGGATCGGGTTGACGCAGCATTTCGGCCTCTGCGTGCGATGGCTGGATACGATTCCGCTCGGTGGCGCCAGCGCCGTCGCCGGATTGCGAAAGGCGGCGCGCGCGGTTCAGGCTCATGACGCCGACATCGTGGCGTGCGTGGCGGGTGACACCAACCACGTCGATTCCTTCCGGCGGACGCTCGAGAATTTCTCGCGCTTCAACCAGGATGCCGTCTATCCCTACGGCGCGGGTGGCGCCAATGCGAGCTTCGCGCTGATCGCGCGCAACTATATGCGCACCTTCGGCGTCACGAGGGAGGATGTCGGTCGGATCGCGGTCGCCCAACGGGCCAATGCGCTGCGCAATCCGCACGCATTGATGAAGACGCCGTTGACGCTCGAACAGTATCTCGCGGCCCGGCCGATCTCCGATCCCATCCATCTCTTCGACTGCGTGATGCCCTGCGCCGGCGCGGAAGCGTTCCTCGTCATGCGCGAAGACACGGCGGCATCGCTGGGGCTGCTTGCGGCGCGACTGCTGTCGACGATCGAACGGCACAACGCCTTTGCCGACGACCCCATGCAGGTGCGCGGCGGCTGGGCGATGGATATCGGCGAGCTCTATGCGATGGCCGGCGTGAAGCCTGACGACCTCGATGTGGTCCAGACCTACGACGACTATCCCGTCATCACGATGATGCAGTTCGAGGATCTCGGCTTCTGCAAGAAGGGGGAGGGGGCCGAGTTCGTGCGCCAGCACGATCTCACCATCGACGGTGATTTTCCGCACAACACCTCGGGCGGACAACTCTCGGCCGGGCAGGCCGGCGCAGCCGGCGCCTATCTCGGCCTCGTCGAAGGTCTGCGGCAGGTTCTGGGGACTGCAGGCCCCACCCAGGTCAGGAATGCGAGCCTCGCCTTGGCCTCGGGGTTCGGTATGATCAACTACGATCGCGGTCTCGCCTCGGGCGCCGCGATTTTTGCAGGGCCGTCGCGATGATAGAGCCGATCAAACCGCCCCGGCGCAAGAACCCGCTGTTGCGGACGCGGCTGCCTGCGTCGCCACCGCGACCGCGCAGCAGGACGTCGCATGGGTTCACGCGGGCAGCCGCCGAAGGCCGCTTCATGCTGCAACGCTGCGAGGCTTGCGGCGCCTTTGCTTATCCGGCGCGGGAGGCATGTCCGTCATGCCTGTCGTCCGGCCTCGCCTTCGTCGATGCGCCGCGCCGGGGCATGCTTCTTTCCGAGACCACGGCGCGCGTGCCGAGCGACGTCTATTTCCGCGAACGGGCGCCCTGGCGCATCGGCCTCGTCAGGATGGACTGCGGTCCGACGATCGTGGCGCATCTCCATGCCGACTGCGTGGAGGGCGCGCCGGTTCGCATGTCGCTTCAGCTCGACAAGAGCGGTCAGGCGGTGGCCTTTGCTCATCCCGAGGGGGAGACTCCCAACATGGCAGACGACAAGCAGTGGCGGGAAATGACGGCCGATCCGAAATTCCGGCGCGTGCTCGTGACCAACGGCCGCAGCGTGATCGGCCAGGAAGCCGTCGCCGCCTTGAAGGCCGCGGGCGCCAAGACGGTCTTCGTCGGCGTTGCCGAGCCGTGGCGGCCTTTCGCCGGCGAGAAGCTGCTGCGCGGCCAGGACGGGATCGAGATCGTGACCCTTGATGCGGCTGACGAAAAATCCGCGGCCGATCTCGCCGCCGACATCGGCGGCAAGGTCGATATCCTCGTCAATACGACGGAATATGTGCGGCCGGGCGGCCTGCTCGACCGCAGGGGCACGAGCATCGCACGGGACGAGATCGACCATGCCTATCTCGGCTTCATCAACCTCGCGCAGGCTTTTGGCCCGGCCATGCGGATGCGCGGTGCCGATGGCATCAACAACAGTGTAGCGTGGGTCAACATTCTGTCGGTCTATGCGCTGTCGAACTGGCCTGCCTTTGGCGCCTACTCGGCCTCGCAAGCGGCGTGCCTGTCGCTCTCGCACTGCCTTCGTGCCGAACTCAGGCCCGGCGGCGTCAGGGTGATGAATCTGTTCACCGGGCCCGTCGATACCGAATGGTTCCAGACCGTGCCGCCGCCGAAGGTCGCGCCGCGCGCCATTGCGCAGGCGATCGTGTCGGGACTCAAAGGCGGGCTCGAGGAGATGTACGTCGGGGATGTCGCCGAAGAGATACGGCAGCGTCTGGCGGCCAATCCGAAAGCACTCGAGCGCGAGCTCGACAGGTGACATCGAGAGTTCAACCAAGCCGGAGGACGTGACGATGCAGAGCAACAATCTCCTGGAGCTGGCGGGTTCGATTTCTTCCGGCGCGGTGCGCGTCGTCGATCTGACCTTCACGCTCAGTCCGGACTTTCCGGTCATCGTGCTGCCGCCGGAGTTCGGCCAGGCGGCGCCGGTCCGCATCCAGGAAATCTCGCGATACGACGGTCGCGGCCCGGCCTGGTACTGGAATAACATTACGTTTGGCGAACACACCGGCACGCATTTCGATGCGCCGATTCACTGGTTCACCGGCAAGAACCTGCCGAACAATGCCGTCGACACGATGCCGGCCAAGGACATGATCGCGCCGGCCTGCGTCATCGATTGCTCCGCGCAGGCGGCCCAGGATCCCGATTTCCTGCTGACCGTCCCGCTCGTCGAAGCCTGGGAAGCCAAGCACGGCCGGATCCCCGAGCGGAATTGGGTGCTGCTCAGGACCGACTGGTCGAAGAAGGGCTGGCGCGACTACTCCAATCTCAGGGATGACGGCGCGCACACGCCGGGCCCGAACCCGGCTGTCATGAAGTGGCTGGTGGAGGAGCGCGGCGTCATCGGATTTGGCACCGAGACCATCGGCACGGATGCGGGGCAGGCCGGCCATTTCGAACCGCCTTATCCGGCGCATCACTTCCTGCACGGCGCGGGTCGCTACGGCCTGCAATGCCTGTGCAACCTGGATCAGCTTCCGGCCACCGGGGCCGTCATCGTGGCCTCGCCGCTGAAGATCCAGAACGGCTCCGGCAGTCCGCTTCGCGTCATCGCGCTGGTCTCGTCGACCTGAAACGAAGGCATGGCGCTTGCCAATCAGACCAAGACATTCACACGAAAGACAGGTGCCATGAACTTGATCAAGAGCCTGCTGGCCGCCACTGCATTGCTTCTTGCCGTCCCGCAGCTTGCGCAGGCCGAGATCCTCGTCGGATTCGTCACCGGCCTCAGCGGGCCGGTGTCGTCGATTGGAATTCCGAACGGGAAGGGGATCGCGGCGGGCCAAGTCTATCTCGGTGAGATCGGTGGCGAGAAGGTCCGCGTCATCCAGTTGGACGACGGCTCCGATCCGACCGCGTCGGCGCGCAACGCCCGCAAGCTCGTCGAGCAGGAAAAAGTCGATGTCCTCATGGGCACGTCCGGTGCGCCCCAGACGCTCGCGATGGCGACCGCGGCCATCGAGATGAAGATTCCGATGATCGCGGTGTCCCCGATCGCGCCGGTGCCGCCGGGCGAGGGCGGTCCCTGGGTCGTGCAGACGCCGCAACCGACGCCGCTGCTGTTGCAGGGCATCGTCGACAACATGAAGGCGAAGGGATTGAAGAGCGTCGCGTTCATCGGCTTCTCCGACGCGTTAGGTGACCTCTTCTACGATTCCCTGGTGCAGGCCGCCAAGTCGGCGGACATCAAGGTGATCGCCAATGAGCGCTACGCGCGTTCGGACTCTTCGGTCACGGCGCAGGTGCTGCGCGTCGTCGCCGCGCATCCCGATGCGATCATGCTGGGTGGGACGGGAACGCCCGGTGCGCTGCCGGTGATCGCGCTGTCCGAGCGCGGCTACAAGGGGCCGCTCTATGGCAATCACGGCATGATCAGCGCCGATTTCCTTCGTCTTGCCGGCAAGGCCGCCAACGGCATCATCTGCCCGACCGGGCCGGTGACCGCGGCGGAGCAGCTTCCGGCCAGCAATCCGATCCAGAAGGTTGCACTGGATTTCCGCGCGGCCTTCGCGAAGGCGAACGGCGAGGCGCCGACGGATTCATTCTCGTCCTATTCCTTCGACGGCTGGCTGGTCTTCGCCGATGCCGCCAAGCGCGCGATGGCGACCGGCGCCAAGCCCGGTTCGCCGGAATTCCGGACCGCGCTTCGTCAGGCGCTGTTCATGACCAAGGAAGTTGTGGGGACGCAGGGCGTCTACACCTATACGCCGGCGGACCGGCATGGCGTCGACGATCGCTCACGCGTCATGGTCCAGATCGAGGACGGCAAATACAAGCTGTTGCCCTGAGGTCGGAGCATGAGCGTGACGGAGAACGTGACGCCGGCCTGGGCGCGTGCGGTGACGTCGTTTCCGCCGTCGGATCGGATCCTGTCCACCATCCTCACGCGGCAGGCCGAGCGCTATGGCGATCGCGTCCTGCTGGTTGCGGGTGAGACGCGCTGGACCTTTGCGCAGGCCGCGGCGATCGCCGCCGCGTCCGCCCAGGCGCTGGTCGATGCGGGGATCAAGCCGGGCGATCGGGTCGCGCTGATGTGTTCGAACCGTCCGGAGTTTTTGCAGGTCTATCTCGGCTGTGCGTGGCTCGGGGCCATCGCAGTCCCGATCAATACCGCGCTCCGCGGTTTCCAGCTCTCCCACATCTTCCGCAACTCGCGTCCTGCGCTCCTCGTCGTCGAGGCTCAGTTCGTTGTCGCGATCGAGAGTGTCGAGGCGGGTGTCGAGCTGCCGCCCCGGACCTGGACCATCGGGGCTGCCGCCGATGCAATCGATGCCAGGCTTTCCGCGTTACCGTTGCCGGCGCTCGGAGCCGCGGCGCCGGCGGCTGCCGTCCGCCCCGGCGACACCGTTGCGATCCTCTACACATCGGGCACCACGGGGCCTGCAAAGGGTGTGTGCTGTCCGCAGGCGCAGCTGTTCTGGTGGGGCATCTATTCGGCGCTGGCGCTCGGCGTCCGCGAGGGCGATGTGCTGTTCACGACGCTGCCACTGTTCCACACCAACGCGCTGAATGCGTTCTATCAGGCGCTCCTGAACGGGTGCACCTATGTGCTGGAGCCGAAATTCTCCGCCTCCGGCTTCTGGGCCGCCGCGCAACGGCACAATGCGACGGTCGGCTATCTGCTCGGTGCGATGGCGTCGATGCTTCTGGCGCAGCCGACCAATGCGAACGATTCGACGCATCGTCTGCGCGTTGCGCTTGGCGGCGGCGTGCCGCCGCAAATCCATGGTCCTTTCCTCGCGCGGTTTGGCGTGCCGCTGGTCGACGGCTACGGGTCGACCGAGACGAACTTCGTGTTCGCAGGCACGATCCCGTCCGATCGTCCGGGGACGATGGGCTATCTCGCCGACGGAATTGAGGCGCTGGTCGTCGACGAGAATGATTCAGCGCTTCCGGATGGACAGGCCGGGGAGCTGCTGCTTCGCGCAAGAGAGCCCTTTGCCTTCGCCACCGGCTATTTCGGCATGCCGGAGAAGACGGTCGAGGCGTGGCGAAATCTGTGGTTTCACTCGGGCGATCGGGTCGTTCGGGACGCCGACGGACACTATCGCTTCATCGACCGCATGAAGGATTCCATCCGCAGGCGCGGCGAGAACGTATCCTCATGGGAGGTCGAGCAGGCCATCCAGTCCCATCCCGCGGTCGCCGCCTGCGCGATCTACCCGCTGCCGTCGGAATTGGGAGAGGACGAGGTTGCGGCTGCGATCCTGCTGGAACCGGGCCAATCGCTGGAGCCCGTCGACATCGTCAGGCATTGCGAAGGGCAGATCGCCTATTTCGCCATCCCGCGCTATGTGCGCATTCTGAGCCAGATGCCGTTGACGGAGAACGGCAAGATCAAGAAGGGCGTGCTGCGCGAGGCGGGCGTCACCACGGACACATGGGATCGCGAGGCGGCCGGAGTGAGGGTGCGGCGCTGACCGGCGGTCCGCTCAGGGTTTTTGCAGCGCGTCCTTGATGGCGCCCTTGAGTTCGTCGAGCTCGCCGATCAATCCGTCGAACCGGTCCGCCGGGAAATCCGCCAGCAGCTCGGCAAGCCACGCGCCATGGCTCTTGGCCATTCGCCTGAAGGCCTTGCGGCCTTCGACCGTCATGCAGACGATCTGCACGCGGCGGTCGAGATTCGATGGCGTGCGGGTGATGTATCCGTCTTCGACCAGGCGATCCACGATCGGCGTCAGGTTCCCGGCCGAGACCATCAGGCGCTTGGGCAGCTCTCCCAGCACGAGTCCGCTCGGCTCGCGGTCGAGCTGGGCGAGAACGTCGAAGCGAGGCATCGTAAAATCGAATTCTTCGCGAAACCGGCGCCGCAGCTCCCCCTCGATCAGGGTCGTGCAGGCGAGCAGCCGGAGCCAAACTCGCGTTTGAGCCCTGTATTCGGCCTCCTGATCCGCCCCATTCTTGGCTGAAACAGGCGTGGACTCCTTCGCGAGCGCCAATCGAATCTCCCGGGCTTGGTGGCCTGACGAAAGCTGATGCAGCTTTCGCGGATGCCGGCAAGATAGTTCGTGCCAAAAGTAAATTCAAGGCTGAGCCCGGGTGCCCCGGAATCTGCTCTGCCTGTGTCCAATTTGATTGTATCTCAAGATCGACGCTGTGGCGCCGGGGGCGTTGCCCGGGCTCCTTGCAGAACCCACCTTGACAAGGCCCGTCCGGACAAATTACTTTATGCTTAAAATAATTCGGGCGAGAGCTCGGCACACGGCGCGGCGCGCGAAAGCGAGGGATCATGCGCATAGTCTGTATCGGCGGCGGCCCGGCGGGTCTCTATCTGGGCCTGCTGATGAAGCGCCGGCATCCGGAGCACGTCATCTCGGTCGTCGAGCGCAACAAGCCCTACGATACGTTCGGCTGGGGGGTCGTGTTCTCCGATGCCATGATGTCCGCGATGCGGCTTGCCGACCCCGAGAGCGCCGCCGAGATCGAGGACGCCTTCAATCACTGGGACGATATCGAGCTCGTCTTCAAGGGCACGCGTCAGCGTACGACCGGCCATGGCTTCATCGGTATCGGGCGCAAGCATCTGCTCAACATCCTTCAGAGGCGCTGCGAGGCGCTGGGTGTCGAGC
Organism: Bradyrhizobium sp. CCBAU 11361; assembly: GCF_028128935.1. Taxonomy (NCBI): domain Bacteria; kingdom Pseudomonadati; phylum Pseudomonadota; class Alphaproteobacteria; order Hyphomicrobiales; family Nitrobacteraceae; genus Bradyrhizobium; species Bradyrhizobium sp. CCBAU 11361. The sequence goes on along the minus strand of NZ_LBJZ01000001.1, from coordinate 125,849 downwards.
TCGTCTTCGAGCGCGACGTCGAGTCCGATCTCGAATTTCCCGACGCCGACCTGATCGTCGCCTGCGACGGCGTCAATTCGAGAATCCGCTCCCGCTATGCCGAGCAATTCCAGCCCGACATGGTGATCCGGCCGAACCGCTACATCTGGCTCGGCACCAAGAAGGCGTTCGACGCCTTCACGTTCGATTTTCAGAGGACCGAGCACGGCTGGTTCCAGGCGCACATCTACAAGTTCGATGCGGAGACCTCGACCTTCATCGTCGAGACCACGGAAGAGGCCTACAACGCCCACGGGCTTGGCGAGCTCGATCAGCAGGCGTCGATCGATTTCTGCGAAAAGATCTTCGCCGAGACGCTCGATGGCGCGAAGCTCCTGACCAACGCCCGCCATCTGCGCGGCTCGGCCTGGCTCAATTTCAGCCGCCTGATCTGCGGCAAATGGAGCGTGTTCAACGGCAAGTCTCATGTCGTGCTGATGGGAGATGCCGCGCACACCGCGCATTTCGCGATCGGGTCGGGCACCAAGCTCGCGCTCGACGACGCCATCGAGCTCGCCAACCAGTTCGATCGCCATGGTCACGGTCGCGCCGGCATCGAAACCGTGCTGGGAGCCTATGAGGAGGTGCGCCGTGTCGATGTCGCGCGCATCCAGAACGCGGCGCGCAACGCCATGGAATGGTTCGAGGTGGTCGGCCGGCGTTATGCCGACACGCTCGAGCCGCCGCAATTCTTCTATTCGATGCTGACGCGCTCCCAGCGTATCAGCCACGAAAACCTTCGCCTGCGCGACCGCACCTGGCTGGAAGGTTTTGAGCGCTGGTTCGCCGCGCGCTCGGGCATCGCCGTCAAGGACGGTGAGCGGGTGCCGCCGCCGATGCTGACGCCGCACCGCGTGCGTGGCCTTTCGCTCGCGAACCGCATCATGGTGTCGCCGATGGCGATGTATTCGTCCGAGGACGGGCTCATCAATGACTTCCACATTGCCCATCTCGGCGCGCGTGCCATGGGCGGCGCTGCGTTGATCTTTGCCGAGATGACCTGCGTCTCGCCGGATGCGCGGATCACGCCGGGCTGCCTCGGGCTCTGGAACGATGCGCAAGAAGCGCAGTGGCGCCGGCTGGTCGAGCTGGTCCACAGTCTCGGACACGCCAAGGTCGGAATCCAGCTCGGCCATGCCGGGCGCAAGGGCGCGACCAGAGTGCCATGGGACGGGATCGATCAACCCCTTGAATCCGGAGAATGGCCTCTGATCTCCGCGTCGGCCTTGCCGTATCTGCCCCACAGCCAGTTGCCGCGGGCGATGGACCGCAGCGACATGGACCGCGTGCGCGACGATTTCGTCGCGGCGACACATCGCGCCGCTGCCGCCGGCGTCGAGTGGCTCGAGATCCATTGCGCCCACGGTTATCTTCTGTCGAGCTTCCTGTCGCCGCTGACCAACCGGCGCACGGACGAATACGGCGGCAGCCACGAGAACCGCGCGCGCTTTCCGCTCGAGGTGTTCAAGGCGATGCGCGCGGTGTGGCCGTCCGAACGGCCGATGTCGGTGCGTTTGTCCTGCCACGACTGGACCGAAGGCGGCAACACTCCGGCCGATGCGGCGATCTTCGCCGCGATGTTCAAGAAGGCGGGGGCGGACGTGATCGATTGTTCCTCGGGGCAGGTCTGGAAGGAGGAGCGGCCGATCTATGGGCGCCTGTTCCAGACGCCGTTCGCCGACCTGATCCGCAACGAGGTCGGCATCGAGACGATTGCAGTCGGCGCGATCTCCGAGGCCGACCACGCCAACTCGATCCTCGCGGCCGGCCGCGCCGACCTCTGCGCCATTGCGCGGCCGCATCTTGCCGACCCGGCCTGGACGTTGCACGAAGCCGCGCGCATCGGCATCACGTCGGTCAGTTGGCCGAAGCAGTATCTGTCCGCCAAGGGGCAATACGAAACCAATCTGGCGCGCGCCGCGGCAGCTAGCGCGCAGTGAGCGGAGGAGGGATCAGATGAGCTCCGTGGCAAAGGTCATCAAGCGGGACTGGCTGGACTGGCCGTTCTTCGAACAGCGCCACCACACGATCGGCGAGCGGCTCGACCGTTTCGTGCAGTCGGGGGTTCTCGATACAATCGATCACAGCGATGTCGACGCCGCCTGCCGCAAGCTCGTGCGCGCGATGGGCGAGGCGGGGGTGCTCGATTGCGCGGTTGCGGCACCCGACGGCGATGCGACGACGATCGATTCCCGCTCGATCTGCCTGTCGCGCGAGTCGCTGGCCTATGCCGATGGCCTCGCCGATTTCGCCTTCGCCATGCAGGGGCTCGGCTCCGGCGCGATCGCGCTCGGCGGTTCGGCCGAGCTGCGCAAGGCCGTGCTGCCGAAGGTTCGCTCCGGCGAATGGCTTGCGGCTTTCGCGCTGTCCGAGAAGGAGGCGGGGTCGGACGTCGCGGCGATGTCCTGCACCGCGCGCGCCGACGGCGGCGACTACGTCATCGACGGCGAGAAGACCTGGATCTCCAACGGCGGCATTGCCGACGTCTACACGCTGTTTGCGCGAACCGGCGAGGCGCCGGGCGCGCGCGGCATCTCGGCCTTTGTCGTTTTTCCCGATGATCCCGGCTTCGGCATCGCCGACCGCATCGACGTCATCGCGCCGCATCCGCTGGCGACGTTGCGCTTTGCCAATTGCCGGATCCCGGCGAGCCGTCGCCTCGGCGCGCCGGGCGGCGGGTTCAAGCTCGCGATGCAGACGCTGGATATTTTTCGCGCGTCGGTCGCGGCCGCTGCCCTCGGATTCGCCCGGCGGGCGCTCGACGAGGCGCTGTCGCACGCGCGCAGCCGGCGCATGTTCGGCGCGACGCTGGGAGATCTCCAATTGACCCAGGCCGCGCTCGGCGACATGGCGACCGACACCGACGCCGCCGCGCTCCTGACCTATCGCGCGGCCTGGCGCCGCGATGTCCAGAAGCTTCCGACGACGCGCGAAGCTGCAATGGCGAAGCTGACGGCGACCGAGACCGCCCAGCGCGTCATCGATCGCGCGGTCCAGATGTTCGGCGGACGCGGCGTGCGCAAGGGTGAGGTCGTCGAAAGCCTCTACCGCGAAATCCGGGCGTTGCGCATCTACGAGGGCGCGACCGAGGTGCAGAAACTGATTGTGGCGCGCGATTTACTGAAGTCGCGCTGAGACGATAGAGAGAGACCGATGAGTGTGATGAGACAGCCGGGCGCAGCGGCTCCCGACACGGCGAACGGTTTGCGGGTGCTCCAGCCCGGCGGTTGGCCGCAGCCAAAGGGATATGCCAACGGCATGATGGCCGACGGGCGCCTCGTCGTGACCGGCGGCGTCGTCGGCTGGGACGTTTCAGGCCGGTTTGGCGACGGATTTGTTGCGCAGGTCCGCCAGGCGCTCGAAAACATCGTCGCGATCCTGGCCGAAGGCGGCGCGCGGCCGGATCACCTGGTTCGCCTGACCTGGTATGTCGTGGACATGGACGAATACGTCTCCAACCTCAAGGCGCTCGGCAAAGCCTATCGCGAGGTGATCGGCACCCACTATCCCAGCATGGCGCTCGTTCAGGTCGTGCGTCTTGTCGAGCCGGCCGCGCGCGTCGAGATTGAAGCGACGGCTGTCGTCCCGCGTTGAACGACTGCGGCCTAGCGTGCCCGTTCGACGTGGCCCGCATCGCATCTCGCGCGATATCGATCCAGCCATGCCTGAGTTTCGCTGGCGCAACTCAGTGGCTGGATGTTGGCGCGGTCTTGATCCGCTCCCGCAGACGCTGGAACGTCACGTAGAGCGTCGGGACGAGAAAGATGCCGATTGAGCTTGCCGCAAGCATGCCCGCAAATACGGCCGTCCCGACGGCCCTGCGACTGAGCTCCGCAGCACCGGTTGCAATCACGAGCGGCAGGAGGCCAAGAATGAAGGCGACCGACGTCATCATGACCGCGCGAAAGCGCATATGCGCGCCCTGGATCGCGGCGTCGTTGAGCTCAACGCCCGCTTCGCGTTGCTCCTTGGCAAATTCGACGATCAGAATGCCGTTCTTGGCGGCGAGCGCGATCAGGACCACGAGCCCGATCTGGCCGTAGAGATCGAGATTCAGGCCGGCGAGCTTGATGCCGATATAGGATCCGAGCACGCCGACGACGACCGACAGCAGCACCGGGATCGGGATCACCGTGCTCTCATAGAGCGCCACCAGGAACAGGTAGGCAAACAGCACCGCAAGCATGAGCACGATGCCGGTCTGGCCGGCGGCCTGCTGCTCCTGATAGGCGGTGCCGGTCCACGCGAAACTGTAGCCTGCAGGCAGCACAGTGTTGGAGATTTCCGCCATTGCGGCCATCGCGGTTCCCGAGGAGACGCCCGGCGACGGGCTGCCGTTCACCGTCACCGATCGATAATTGTTGTAGCGGGTTATCACCTGAGGCCCGGTCACGATCTTGATCCCGGTGAGCGACCTGATCGGGACCATCTGGCCGGCGCCGTTGCGCAGATAGATCCGCCAGATGTCCGAAATATCGGCGCGATCGAACGCTTCGCCCTGAACGTTGACCTGCCAGGTACGGCCGAACAGGTTGAAGTTGTTGACATAGATGCCGCCGAGCGTCGCCTGCAAGGCGGTGAAGATGTCGCTGACCGTCACGCCGAGCGCCTGCGCCTTGCGGCGGTCGATGTCGAGATAGACGGACGGATTGGTCGCAGTGAAGGTCGAAAAGACACGCGCAAGCCGTGGATCGGCGTTGGCTGCACCGATCAGCGCCCCCGTGACGCTGGAGATCGCGGCCGGGTTCTGTCCTTCCAGCGCCTGAAGCTGGTATTCGAACCCGCCTCCGGTGGAGAGCCCAATGATCGGCGGCAGGTTGAACGGCAACACGTTGGCCTGTCGAATCTGTGCGCCGGCTGCGAAGGTCTGCCGGATCAGCGCCTGTACGGAATCGGCTGCCGCTTTGCGATCGGAAAACGGCTTCAGGCGCGTGACCACCAATGCGCTGTTCGGCTCGGATGCGCCGTCGAGCAGAGAAAAGCCTACGATGGCAAGGACGTGATCGACGGCGGGGATCTGCTTCAGGAGATCCTCGATCTGCTGGGTGACTTCGCTGGTTCGCGCCACCGATGCGCCGTCTGGCAGTTGCACCGAGGTGAAGAAGGCGCCCTGGTCCTCCTCGGGGAGGAAACCTGTTGGCGTGATCAGCGACATGCCGAAGATACCGGCGGCAAGGACGGCGACGAGCGGCAGTGAGAGGCCCGCCACGCGCAGAAGGCGGCGGACGCCGCCGCTGTAGCGGTCGCGCAGCCAGTCGACGAAGCCGAGGACGCGCCCCATGATGCCGCGCCTGGGGCCGGTGTGGCGCAGGAACAGCGCGCACAAGGCGGGCGACAGCGTCAGCGCGTTCAACGCCGAGATCATCATCGCGGCGCTGATCGTCACCGCAAACTGGCGAAACAGCGTTCCCGAAATGCCAGGAATGAATGCGATCGGTACGAAGACGGAGAGCAGCACCAGGGTGATCGCGATGATCGGCGCGGTGATCTGGGTCATGGCCTTCTTGCTGGCCTCGGCGGGGGAAAGGCCCGGCTCCTCCTCCATCACCCGCTCGACGTTCTCGACGACGACGATGGCGTCGTCCACCACGATGCCGATGGCGAGCACCATGGCCAGCAGCGACACCGTGTTGGCCGAATAGCCCAGCACCAGCAGGACGGCGAACGTGCCGATCAGGCTCACCGGAACGGCAACGGCCGGGATCACCGTGGCGCGCAGATTGCCGAGGAAGAGGTACACCACGATCACGACCAGAATGAAGGCCTCGCCCAGCGTCCGTAAGACCTCCGTGATCGTGTCGCGCACGAAGCTCGTGGAATCGTATTGTACGAGGTAGGTCAGGCCGGTGGGGAAACGCAGCGACAGCCGCTGCATCGTCGCGGCCACGGCCTGTGCGGTGGTCATCGCATTGGCACCCGGCGCCAGATAGATCGCGATCGGCACGGCCGCGCGGCCGTCGATCCGCGCTTCGCTGTCGAGATTTTGCGCGCCCATCTCGACACGGGCAACGTCCTTCACGAGCAGTGACGAGCCGTCCGGGTTGGCACGCAGCACGATATTGGCGAATTGGTCGACGGTGGCGAGCCTGCCCAGGGTCTGCACATTGAACTGGAGCTGCTGGTCGTCGCTGATCGGACGTGCTCCGATGCGCCCCACAGGCGCCTGGACGCTTTGCGTGCGGATCGCGGCAATGACATCGGATGGCGTGAGATCGAGGCTAGTGAGCCGCTGCGTATCGAACCAGATCCGCATCGAGTAGTTCATCTTGGCGAACAGGTTGGCCTGGCCGACGCCGGGCGTACTGGCGATCGCATCAAGCACGTTGATGATCGCGTAGTTGGTGATGAATAGCGGATCCTGCTGGCCATTGGCGCTGTAGAGCACGAGGAATTGCAGGATCGACGAGGACCGCTTGTGCACCGTCACCCCCTGCTGCTGCACTTCGGTCGGTAATTGCGACAGAGCGCTCTGCACGCGGTTGTTGACGTTGACGGTATTGATGTCGGGGTTGGTGCCGAGCGCGAACGAAACCGTCAGAGTGTAGCTGCCGTCATTGGCGCTGGTCGATTTCATGTAGAGCGCGCGGTCGACGCCGATGATCTGCGCCTCCAGGGGTTGGGCGACGCTGCTCTCGACCACCTCGGCGGATGCGCCGGGGAAGGTGCCGGAGACCGTGACCTGCGGCGGCACGATGTCCGGAAATTGCGCCACCGGAATCTGCATCAACGCCAGCGCGCCGGCGATGGTGATGATGAAGGCGATCACCATCGAAAGCCGCGGGCGGTCGATGAAAACGGCAGATATCATGGTTTGCGGTCCAGCGGTCGGCTCTTGCCGGAGGCGCCGTGATCCGCTTGCGGAGCCGGGGCGTCTGCGGTGGGCTTCATGCTCGACAGGATCAGCGGACTTGCCGGTCCCGGCGAAACGGTCTGGCCGGGACGAACGCGCTGCAAGCCTTCCGCGATGACCTTGTCGCCGGCCGCAAGTCCGGCGATCACGGCGGCGATGGTCGTAGTCGATTGTCCGAGCTGGATGCGGCGCTGCTCGGCCTTGTTGTCGGCGCCGACAGCCAGCACATAGTCGCCCTGCTGATCGGAGAGCACGGCGGCGCGCGGGATCGCCAGCACCTCGATCGGCTGGACACCCTCCAGCACGACGGTGACGAACTCGCCGTCGGTGAGTTCGTGGACGATGACGCCAGCCGCCGAAGAGGCCCGCAGGACTGGATTGCCGATCTCCCCGCGTACGGTGATGGTATCGGTGCCCTGGGCGATGGTGTTGTCGACGAAATTCAGCTTGCCGGAGTGGCCGTACATGCGGCCATCGGGCAGTCTCAGCCTGATCACCACCGCGTCCAGGCCGCCCTGTGGTCCGTATCGTTCCCGCAGCTCGAGCCCCTGGCGGAGCGGCACCGGGAAGGTGACATACATCGGGTCCTGGCTGACGATGGTGGTCAGCACGCCCGAGCTTGGACCGACGACGTTGCCTTCCGTCACCGCCGTGCGTCCGATCTTGCCGGCGATCGGTGCGTTGATCATCGTGTAACCCAGATTGATCTGAGAGGCTTGAACCTGGGCTTGCGCGGCTTGCACCTGGGCTTCGAGGCTGAGCTGGTTGGCGATCGCTGCATCGTAGGTGGATTGTTGCCCGGCTGGGCCTCCGAGCAGTGTCCGCGCGCGCTCGGTCGTCAATTTGGCATTTTCGAGCGTTGCCTGGAGCTGCGCGACCTGCGCCTGCTTCGATGCGAGATCCGCTTCGAAGGGACCACGCTCGAGCCGGTAGAGCTCATCGCCTTCCTTGATCTCGGCGCCCTCGTCGAACAGGCGCTTGTCCAGAAATGCCGTCACGCGCGCGACCACGTTGACCCGATTGATCGCCTCGATCCGTCCAAGAAATTCGCTGGTCTCGGTGATCGGCCGCCTGGTCGCTTCCACGACGCCGACCGCAGGGGCCCCGGCCGGGGCGGATTGTGTCCGGGCGGCCCCACCGGCGATGATCGTCAGGAGAATTGCCGCCAGCAACCTGATCGAGACGCCAGCAAGGTTCATTGTCCGCTCCTTGCTCCAGACCTAAGAGCCGGGCCGGGTCGGTGCTGCACCAGCGCCTCGTTACTCCCGCCGTATCCGATCGCTGCGCGCGGGTTCGTCGTAACCCTTGCGACGGCTATAGAACATCAGCGCGATCAGGCCGCAGCCGAACACCAACATCAGGATGACGGCCCCTCCGAGGATGATGTTGCGGTAGAGCGGCATCGACGGAGTTGCCTGCCAGACCGACACGCAGAAGGCGGCTGCCACCACGAGTAGGGCTATCAGAGCGGCCCACAGGAGCCATTGATTCGCGTGGCGCACGATCGCCTCCATTGCCCGGGTCGGGGCCTGCATCGCCTTCGTGTCAAATCTGCCGCCGGCGGATTGCGCAAGTTGAGAGGGGCTTCCTAGCGCCACCGCCATCCGCAACGACGACGACCGCGATGCCACCAGCAAACCCATCGGCGCCTGCGCGGCGGTGGGCGGCCCCAGCCCGGACCAGGTCCCCAACCGGGACCGGCCGGGGGTCCCCACCACTGAGCTTGCGTCAGGAGGTCTGTCGGCTCGCTGGCCTGGCCAAGATCGCGGGCAATCGGCATCGCTTCCGCAGTCTCAATCAGACGAACTCCGATAGCGCCGATCGCCGCGGCAGCAACGGCATTCTGAGCGAAGCCAAGGAAAGCTCGACGGGTGGGAGTGTCCATCATCATGTTCTCCTTCGTTACGCAGCTCGCCGCACGGATTGAAGCGCATAAAGCAGCCACGCCAGGCCGTGCGAGATCAGGTCGACGCCAAGCAGGAATCCGAGGGCCCAGACGCTGATGGTCGGAAAGCCGAACAGGATCAGCACGCCCGCGAGCAGTCCGAAGATGCCGGAGATCAGCATCATCCATCCGTTCTGTCGCCAATGGGCGAAGCTCAGCACGCATCGAATGACGCCCGAGGCGAACAGCACCGCGCCGAGGAAATAGGTGAGGATCAGGGCACCGGAAGCCGGCTGGGTGAGCAGCACAAGCCCGAAGGCGAGATAGAGCGCGCCGAGAACAATCTGCCACAGGAAGCCGCCCCATCCTTTGGTCCAGAAGGCATGGGCGATCTCGAATGCGCCGGCCGCGATAGCCGTCAACCCGATCAGCTTGACGCTGATGATCGTCGCGAAGACCACGTCGCTGAGAGCCGCGATGCCGGCGACGATCATCACGATGCCAAGGAGAGCGCAGACCCACAGCGGGGGCGAGCCCAGAACCCCGATGTCCGACCGGCTGTCATAGACCGTCATGCCATCCTCCTGATCCGCGCGATGATTGGCACGCTTGGGATGGTAGCTTCGAGCCCGCGCGGTCGACATCCGACGAAACCCTGAGCGACGGGGTGGGAATGTTCGCGTGGGCCCAACCGGACTCCAGCGATCGCGCGTGAAATCGCTGTTGCGAGCTATCGGCTGCCGCGCGGGCCCAGCGTCAGATTGGTGACGCCGGCCGCGAGATTGATCCCGATTGACCGCTCGATCGACAGCGGCTGCAACATCACACTCCTGCGCGAGCCGCCGATCAGGACGTTGGCGCCGAGACCGGGGCCGAATGCGAGGCTGCCGCTCGCGCCGACATAGTTGCCGCGCAGGGTGGCGGACCCGATCCGCGAGTTCTTGGCGAGCACGGCCCAGGACAGGGAGCCTGCACTGGTCACGCCGAGATCAAGGCCGACGCGCCGGATCCGTCCCTCATAGATGAACTGCCTCGGCGGGTTTCTCGCGAAGAATGTGCAGCGCAGTGACTGCGCTGATCCAAGCACAAGCCCGACGCGCGGGGTGCTCAGGCAGAGGAGCCGGCCGACCCTGAACGTTTCGGCGCGCGCGGGCAGGTTGGCGATGCATAGCAGCGCGGATGTGCCGAAGACTGCAACAAGCCGTGTCATTCGCATTCAGGCCTCCACTTGGCTGTTGGTGTCGGAGGGCGCGATCCTCGGTCGGCCGTCCTGGCGGAGCCAGAACGTGATGCCGAGGCCGATCAGCAGCACTGCGCCCAGCAGGAAGAAGAAGACGGACTGCTTCAGCCAGGAGATCGCGGGGACGGCGACGCCCATCGCCAGGCCGAGGAACGAGATTTGCAGCGACAACAGGCTGACGCCGGCGAGGAACGTGCCAAGCGCGAGCAGCGTCAGCAGGACCAGGCCGGTTGCCGGTGTCGGAAGCAACTGCTGGACGCCCGACACCAGTATGATGTTCATCGTGACGAGCACGGCAATCCAGTGCAGCGCCTGGGTCCAGATCAATCGGAGCTGGGCCTCCTTGCCTTGGGTTTCCGGCCATTTGGTAACGACGCAGACGACGCAGATGGCAAGCGCCAGGAATTCCCAGTAGCCGACGAGAGGCTGGTGGGAGACGTTGGTATAGGCGACCCCTCCGATAGCGAGCACCAGCGCCACGACATAAGGAAGCTGCTGCCACAGGAAATGAGCCATTCCGGAACGATACGAGGGAGGCTCGGTACCCACGTTTCGTTGTACATCGATCTTGCTCATGGCCGATCCACTCTCGATCTACCGCCGTTGAACGTCTGCTTGAGGTCATCGCCAAGGTAGTCCTCGACGTAGAATCGGATGATCGCGACACGGCCGATCGCGACCAGTGGCATGGCCAGCGCGATGCCCAGGACGCCGAACAGCGCGCCCAGCATGACAATCGCGACCAGCGTCCAGGCAGGAGGGATCTCGACCGCCTGACGCTGGATCAGCGGGCCGATCACATAGCCTTCGACCGACTGGATGATCGTGTAGATCAGGACGGCCCAGATCAGCAGGGAACTGCCGAGCGGCATTGCGACGAGCGCGATCGGAATTGCGGCCACGATGGGTCCGAGATAGGGAATGAAATTGGACAGTCCCGCCTGCAATCCGAGCACGAAAGGACCGGGCAGCCCGATGAGGTAGAGTGCGACCCAGACCCACAGCGTCATGAGGATGATGCGGATGAACTGTCCGACCAGCCACAGCCGCATGACGGTGCCTATCTCGTCCATGACTGCCCTTGTCCGCGCGCGATAGGACTGCTTCACCAGCATGACGAGGCTATCGCGATGGCTGTTCGGATCGAAGGCAAAGAGGATCCCGAGGAACAGGATCACCAGCGCGCCGGTCAGAAGAGTTGAGGCTCCGCCGAGCAGAAATTGAGCGTGGCTGAGAAATCGGCCCTGATCCGAGAACAGCCATTGCGCGAAGTCGCGGCCCCATTCCGGGCCGAGGAGGTCAACGCCATATGACAGGAGATGCTCCTGCAGGACGTCGATCTGGCTGTCCATGACCTTCAGCAGGAGGCGCGTCTGCTCCGGCAGCTTGCCCGCACCCCAGACCATTCCAAACCCCGACAGAGCGGAGAACAGCAACAGGACCAGCGTCAGTCGCCAGGCGCGATTGAGCGGAAGGACCGGCGCCAGAGCCCTCGCGCACGCGTCCAGAAATGCGGCGAACAACACGCCTGCGAAGATGAGCAGGAGACTGGACACCGTCTGCCACGCCAGGAACAGGCAAACGCACGCAGCGAGCAGCGTGAGACCGGTCGCGAGCATGCTGCGTCGTGCGTCGTTCTCCGGCCGGCCGGTGGAATCGTCGCGTAGAACGACCTCGTGGAGCTTCTCCGGTCCTGTCCTGGACTCGCTCATGGATCGGTCCAATCGCTGGAGTCGACGATCGTCTTTTGCACCTAGGTCCGCACGCGCCGGCTGCCATAGTGCGGATGCTTTCCGCCGCGGTGACGCCAGTAACGGTGCTTCGTCGGGTTCGTATTGGTGTTGGGCGCTGCGCTCTTCGGTGCCGGCGCGCCGGCATCCTTTTGGGCAGACACGCCGGTCTCGGTCGGCTGGGCCGGCGACAGGGTTGGACATGCGGAGACCGCCACCAATCCGCCGAGGATCAAGGCGCCACAGATGGCCCGGGTGCTCATATCCGCCTCCATGTAACCAGGGACAAGGGACTCAAATCGAGATGGCTCCGGTAGCCAGCGCGTAGACGCCGGCGCATGCGGCGATCGTGATCGCTGCAAAAATGATGATTTCGAACGGCCTGAAGATCGCTTCCTTGCGCTCGCGCTTTGCGAGTAGGAACAGCACCGTGCCGGGTGCATAGAGGATCGACGACAGCAACAGAAACTTGGGCCCGCCTGCGTAGATCATGCCGGCCGCGTAAAGTGTCGCGATGGCCGAGCGGATCCAGTCGACAATGCGGGCGTGCTCGCCGGCGTGATAGGCCTCGCTGGTCCAGGCGAGCTTCAAGCCGTATGCCGCAACAAAGAAATATGGGATCAGCGTCATCGCGCTCGTCATCTTCAAGGCAAGCGTGAATGCGTATTCCGCAAACCAGGTGACGAGCAGAAAAATCTGGATGACGCAGTTGGTGAGCCAGAGCGCGCCGGCAGGGACCTTGTGCACGTTCACCGTGGCGAGAAAGGAGGGCATTGTGCGGTGGATCGCAGCGGAATGCAGGATCTCGGCCGCCAACAGCGACCAGGACAAGTAGTTGCCGAGGACCGAGATCAGCAGTGCCACACTGATGAACACGCTGCCCCAGCGGCCGACGACCGCTTCCATCACGCCGGCCATGGATGGTGTCGGGAGATCCGCCAGCTCCGCTCGTGGCAGCACGCCGTACGACAGGAGCGTCACGAGGACGAGGAGGCACAGAACCGTCAGAAAGCCGGCAAGGGTTGCGAATCCGACATCGGCGCGGCTCCGGGCGTAGCGGGAGTAGACACTCGCGCCTTCGATTCCGACGAACACGAACACCGTCAGCAGCATCGTGCCGCGAACCTGCGCGACCACCTTCGAGACGTCCGGCTGCTCCGTCCCCCAGAAATTCATGGAGAAGAGCGTGCCGTCGAAGGCGATGACGGCGACGACGACAAACAATAGTATCGGGATGATTTTCGCGTAGGTCGCGATCGTATTGAGCGCGGCCGCCCCCGTGATGCCGCGCAGCAGCAAAATGTGCACTCCCCAGAGAAGGATGGTCGCCGAAGCGATCGCCACCGGCGTTGTGCCATCGCCGAAGATCGGGAAAAACTGTCCGAGCGTCGCCTTGATCAAGACGAGGCAGGCGACATCTGCAAGGCAGCAACCGATCCAGTATCCGACCGCCGAAGCAAAGCCGATATAGTCGCCAAATCCGGCCCTGGCATAGGCATAGATGCCGGCATCGAGGTTCGGCTTGCGTTGTGACAAGGTCTGGAACACGAAGGCGAGCATCAGCATGCCCGTGCCCGCGATGGCCCAGGCGATTATCGCTCCGAGCGCACCCGTGGTCCGTCCGAATGCTGCCGGCAATGCAAAGATACCGGACCCGACCATCGACCCGATCACGAGCGCGATGAGCGCATTCCGGGAGAGCCCTTGATCGGCCTGGCTCGATGGAGGCGCCATGGTGCAAGCTGGCCTTCCAATCGGAGATCGGGCAGGCGCGACAAGCCCTTGCGACGGTGCAGCGCCGGCCACCTTGGCGAAGACCTTAGAAGCAGCCGTTCTGCTCGAACATCCGTGATTCTATGTAGAGGGCAATGGCAGGAAACCAGTAGGCCGGACCTGGTCCGGCCAGCCTCGTCTTTCCTCAGTTGCGACCGGACGAAAGTCCGGGAGCTGTATCGGCCACAAACACGAAGCTCGACCGGACGAATTCCCCGGCCTTGGCCAGCTCTTCTGCAATGCGCCGGGCATGCAGCATCGCCGCGTGCTGGTCGACGTGCTCGCATCCGCTCTCGTCCGGCGAGAGGCCGTATTTGTCAACGATGTGAAAGAAGTAGCGCATGTCGCCCGATTAGGCCGGAAGGCGTCCCGCTTCCAGTGACAAATGCGTAAGGGTCGTAATCAGAAAGACGAACGCAGGCGGCAGCTCCATCTTGCGATTCTGTAAGGCGGAAAATCGACGCAAGCTGAAGGGCAGGCGTGCCGAATTTGCAGGCCGAGTAGGGTGATCTTGCCCCCGGGATATCAGGTGATTGTCCGATATCCGTGCGAGGGCAGAGGGATAGGGTTGCTGCCTCCCAACGGCTCCGCGAGGAGGCAAGCGATGTCAAACTACGATCAGAACCTGGCGACCTCTGACGCAATCGCGATGGACGCTGGATTGCGCGGCTACATGCTGCGCATCTACAACTACATGGCCGCCGGCGTCGGCTTGACCGCCGTTGTGGCGTGGCTGACCTATCAGCTCACCGGTCCCGCATTGCTGCAGAGTCCGTTGATGTGGGTCTTCATACTGGCGCCGCTCGCGCTGGTCTTTTTCCTCAGCGCGCGCATCAATACGCTGTCGGCGGCGACGGCGCGGCTCCTGTTCTTCATCTATGCCGCGCTGGTCGGTGTCTCGCTCTCGATACTGCTGCACATCTACACCAGCGCCTCGATCACGCGCGTGTTCTTCATCGCGGCCGCCATGTTCGGGGCGCTCAGCGTGTTCGGCTACACCACAAGGCGTGACCTCTCCGGCCTCGGCACTTTCCTGTTCATGGGCCTGATCGGGGTCATCATTGCCAGCCTGGTGAACCTGTTCCTGCAATCAAGCGGGCTCGACTGGTTGATCTCGGTCGTGGGCGTCGGCGTCTTTGCGGGGCTCACGGCCTACGACACCCAGCGGATCAAGGCAATGTACGACAGCGGGGACGATGAAACGTCGGCTGGCCGCAAGTCGGTGATTTCGGCGCTGTCGCTCTATCTCAACTTCATCAACCTGTTCATGATGCTGCTGCGTCTGGCCGGCAGCCGGCGCTGAGCGACCGAACGAAAGGCGGCCCTCAGGCCGCCGGTCGCTCCGCGGCGCTTGCCAGCGCGTCGCGCAGGGCCTGCTCCCTGGTGTCATCCAGGGACGTCTTCAGCACGGTCCCTCCGGCGTCCTTGATCTCCTTCAGGACCTTGTCGGCGGTCATATTCTTGATCAGGACGAACAGCGCGGCATTGCCGGTGTGGAGTGACGCTGACAACTCCTTCATGAAGGAGTCGTCGATGCCGAAATCGGACAAGGCGCCGCCCAGCGCGCCGGAGGCCGCGCCGACGGCGACACCGAGGATCGGATTGAGGAAGATCATGCCGATCAGGAGCCCCCAGAAACCGCCGGTCACCGCCCCCATCGACGTCGTATTGACGAGTTGATTGAGCTTGATGCCGCCGGAATCCGTCTTCACGGCGATCACGGCATCGCTGATCGTGATCAGATATTCCTTCTGCAGCTTGAGCAGCCGTTGGCGCACTTCCTCAGCCTTTGCTTCGGATGGATAAACGATCGCCACTAAATCTGACATGAAGACCTCCCGCTGGATCGCACTCCGCCGGCCAAGCCTGGTACGCTGGCGGGACGCGCTGTCAGAGATTAGCCGTCGGTTCACCGGCGCGGCATCGGAGAAAACCCTCAGGCGTCGGGATGATTGTTCCTGATCATGGCGACAGGGAACACCTGGGTCTGACCTGTTCCGATGCATGAGCTCGCGCCTCACGCGGCCACAAGCATCAACACGCTGAACAGCAGCGCCAGCATCAGAAGGCAGGTGCTTGCCGCCGGCCACTCGCAGAGAACACCGTTGCCCCTTTCAACATAGCTACTGAACGCGCAGCAGCCCCGTCGGAATCGATTGAGCACGCCGATTGAGACCTTCCAGCGCACCGAAGACGCAAACGGGTGCGGCCAGGGGCTGAGCAGGATTGCCAGCACCACGCCTCCCAGGACAGGCAACAGCGATTTGGAGAGCGTCCCGAGACCGGAGAGATCGGGCGGCGAAATGTACGGGACAGGCAGATACGGTTCCCAAGGCACGAGGCCGAGCAATAACGAGCAGAGCGCCAGGACGAGCGCCGCCACGTCCCGAAGGCGCGGTGCCGGGCCCGTCAATACAACGGGCTTGTCCGGAGGGGCCAGCGCATGAGCCAGAACCAACAAAACATAGGCGGCAGTGAATACCCCGCCCGCCTGGAGCACGACCACCCACCACCATTGCTGCCTCTCGGTCGCGGCCTGAAGCAAGAGGTCTTTCGCCAGGGATGCGCCACTCGGCTGCACGCCGATCAGCGCGATGCCGGCGAAGGCAAACGTCAGCACGCTCAAGGGCAGGACCCGCGCGATACCGCCGAGCCCCGTGATGCGATCGTGGCCGAGCCCGGCGTAGATCGATCCGGCGGCCATGAACATCGCCGCCTTCGCAGTGGCATGAGAGCCAGCCTGTAGCAGGCCGCCCGCCAGGGCCCCGCCACTCTCCAGGCGACCAGAGGCATTGAACGCGAGCGGAAACATCACGAAGAGATACCCGATCTGGGCCAGCGTTGAATACGCGATCAGGAGCTTCAGTCGTTCCTGGCGCAAGGCGAGAACGCTTCCAAACACGATCGCCGCCGCTCCCAGCGCGGCGAGCAATTGCGTGGCGGCGAAACCGGGCAGCCCGGGCATCACCTGGAACCAGAGCCGCACGATGATGAAGAAAGATCCCTTCACGACGAGGCCAGACAGGATCGCACTGGCGGCAACTGGCGCGCCCGCGTGGGCCGGCGGCAGCCAGAGATGCAACGGAAAGAGCGCGGTCTTGGCCAGAAGACCTGATGTCATCAATGCCGCCGCGACGAGCGAGGCCGGCTCTGCTCCAATCCGATGCGACAACAGCACGATATCCAGGGTGGCATGGAGACCATAGAGCAGTGCCGTGCCCAGCAAATAGAGCACGGAGCCGAGCAACGCGAAGAGCAGATACCGTATCGCCGCTCGCAGGGTCTCCGGGCGGCCATCCAGCGAGACCAGCGGCACCGCGGCGAATGTCAGCAATTCCAGGGCAACATAAAGCGTGAAGAGGTCTCCACCGACAAAGATTGCGTTCAGCGCGGCCCAGACCGCCAGCAGCAGGATCCAGAACGCGAATGGCGCGCGGGCCTTGGTCGTCGTGACGGCGAATTCAGTACCGGCATAGACGGCGACTGCGGAGATCACGACCGCGGTTGCCGCAAGCATCACGGCCGACAATCCGTCCGCGCGCAGCGCCACCCCCAGCGGCGGCGGCCAGGCGCCGAGCAGGTAAACGAGAGGGCCCATGCGCTGTGGAACTGCAGCCAGAATCGTCACGACGATCGTCAGCCCCAGCGGGATCGTCGCGAATGCGACCAGCCTGACGTATCGTTCGCCCAGAACGAAGGCCAGCAGAACACCCGCGATGGGTATGGCAATCGACAGCACCAGCAGGAAGCCGGTTGGGGTTGTTGTAGCGTCCAGCGCTGGGGCAGGGGGCAGCATCAGCCACCAGCCTGATCTGGGTCATCGCCCGGCGAGGCGCGACTGCTCTGCGCCACGGAGGCGCTCGTCTGGAACAGCCGCAGCAGCAGTGCAATTGCCAAAGCCGTTGCGGAAAACGCGACGACGACGCCGGTAATCACCAAGGCTTGCGGCACGGGATCGTTGCCCATCCCTGCCGCCGCACCGCGCCGTCCAACGACGCCGAACAGGAGGAATACGCCGCTGCCGAGCAGATTGAAGGCGATGATCTTGCGGAGGGGCTGGGGGTTCGTGATCAGGCCGTAGAGCCCGAGTCCGACGGCGGCAGCAGCGCACAATCCGAACACCGTCACGCCGCTCACGGCTCCGTGCTCCGTTCCGGCGCACCGGCGAGCAGCAGTCCGAGCGTCGCTGCGATCGTCAGGGTCATTGCGATTTCGATGCCAAGTATCAGCGGCTTGGCCAGCGCCGGCGGATAGGAGAGGAATGCGGCGCCAAACAGAAGGCCGGCAAGGCCGACGAGCAGGAACAGGCCGGGTCCGGCAACGAGGATGAACCGTACCGATCGATGGCTCACGAGCGGCGTGTCCGCCAATCCGGCCATGATGGCCAGCAGCCACATCGACGCGAGAATCGCGCCGCCCTGAAAAGCTCCGCCGGGATGGTCGGAACCGGTCCAGAGGATATAGATCCCGATGACGATGCCAATCGGTGGCAGCAGCCGCGCAAGAAAGGCGAGAACGCCACGTGGATCGGCTTGGTGGCGCAGCCCGGGACGGCCGCCCCACGCGCCGTCAGGCGCAAGCGACCAAACACCGATGATGGCCAGCAACAGCACGACCTTCTCGAGCATGGTATCCATGGCGCGGAACGCCATGAGCACGTTGGTGACGGGGTTGGACAGGCCCGTCGCCCAGGCATTTGCAACAGCAGCCGGAGCAAGGGTCGGAGCAGGATCGGGTAGCAGCAGGACCACGCCGGCCAGCAACGCAGCCGTCAGTACAGACAGCGCTGCGGCGCCGGCTCGCAGCAGTTTGCCTGGCCTTGCGTCTGCCATCATGTCGGCATCCCGCAACCGCGCCGCCGCGCCCAGCAGCAAGACGCCGCCGAGCCCGCCGCCGATTGCGGCCTCGGTCAGTGCGACGTCGGCAGCATCGAGGCGTACCCAGATGAGTGCCACCAGCAGTCCATAGGCGACGAACCCGACCGTGGCCGAAAACGTCTCGGGCA
This sequence comes from Bradyrhizobium sp. CCBAU 11361, assembly GCF_028128935.1. Classification (NCBI taxonomy): domain Bacteria; kingdom Pseudomonadati; phylum Pseudomonadota; class Alphaproteobacteria; order Hyphomicrobiales; family Nitrobacteraceae; genus Bradyrhizobium; species Bradyrhizobium sp. CCBAU 11361. Next base: position 107,327 of record NZ_LBJZ01000001.1, on the reverse strand, counting down.
CGACGATCGTCCAGACGCCGAGGGTCAGCACGACCGCGGCAAGGACGATTTCGAAGACCGTCGCAATGCTCATCGGTTCAACTGGCCTTGGCGCGCCGCGCGCGCAATCAGTTGCGAGACGGTGGCGCCCGCGAGCAGGCCGAGCAGCCAGATACCAACCAGCTTCAACCCGTCGCGAAGACTCGCTGCCTGCGGGAGCAGTCCGAGCACGACCAGACCGAGGCCGAGATTGTCCGCCTTGGTCAGCGCGTGCAGGCGCGTCAGGGTATCGGGAAAGCGAAGCAGGCCGACCGTGCCGGCCAGAAAAAAGAACGCGCCGGCCGACACTGCCGCGATCGTCATCACGTCGCGTGCGAGGCTCATTCGTCCTCCGTTGGGGCGGTTCCATCGACCGCGAAGCGGGAAAGTCCCTTCTTGACGAACGCGATGGAGGTGAAGGTGGCGAGCAGCGCCAGGGTCAAAGCCACGTCGATCGCTGCGGGTATGCTCGCCGCGGTGCCGAGCAGCAGCAGTGTCGCAATGCCTCCGGTCCCAATCAGTTGCGTCGCCATGACTCGATCAGCGTCGCCTGGGCCACGCAGGATCGACAACAGTCCAAGCGCCAGCATGGCCAGAATGAAGCCGACCGCGACCGTCAGGAACTCAGTCATTGTAAAGCGCTCGAGCCAAGGCCGCCTCCTCCTGATCAAGTTCGGCGATCACGGGCTGATCGACGTCGAGGCAGTGATAGAGGAGTTGCGCCTCCTCCTCTCCGGCCGGCACGGTGCCTGGCAACAGGCTGGTGAGAGTAGCGAACACGTTGCGACGCAGGCCACGCGGAAGGCGGGTTGGATACGCGACGAATCCAGGGCGCAGCGGCAGGTCGGGATCGAGTGCGCGCCTTGCGACGTCCACTCCGGCCACAATGGACTGGTACAGGAACAGAAGCGCCAGTCGGAGGATCGCGCGAGGTGAGCGCCGCGACGTGCCAGGCTCCAGCAAACGCAGGCTCGTCCAGGTTGCCGTCGCGACGGCGATTGTTGCGGCAGGAATGTCATCGAGAGAGGCGCCGGCAAGCACGAGCCAAAGGCAGAGGAACCATGCCGCTCGGGACGCCGCGCTTCGCCAGGACGCCCCGACTCCGACGCCCGTATGTGCGTCCCGTTTTCCTGAGGGCCCTCTCATTCGTCAAGCCGCCGCGCTCGATCGCTTCATCTGAGCGTGGAACGGTGCGCTCTTGATGAGCCCGGCGATATTGGGTGATTGCCTGATCAGGCGTCGGGAATTCCCCAGAGCGCTGTCGGACGGTTGTCACGCCTCGTCAGGTTTTTGCCTGCGTTTGCTCCGTGCCGTAACCGCGATTGCATCCGGCCGCACCGGGTAGATTTGCCGATGTGTGCGGCCGATCCCATGGGCAAGAATACCGAGGGGCGATGCCGCGAAATCGCAACCTCGGGAAAGGCTGACCTGCTCGGCAACGTCTCAGGAATTTGAGGAGCTTGGCTATGCGCGGTCGCCGAACGACACCTCGGCAAGCCATTGCACTGACGCTGATGGCAGTTGCATCCGCGTCGATCCTGGCTGCGTGTGACCGTCAGGTGGAAACAACGAAGTCGTCTCCGCGTCCGGTCCGGACCACGACGATCGAGAAGCGTGAGAGCCTGATGCCGCTGACCTTCACGGGGCGCATCGAGGCGGAGGACGAAGTCAGCGTCGCTTTCCGGATCTCCGGGCGTCTGCTTGCGAACGAGGCCAGGCTCGGTGACAGGGTCGAGGCCGGGCAGTTGCTGGCGCAACTGGAGCCCCAGAACGAGCTGAGCACATTGCGGCAGGCGAAGGCTGCTCTTTCCGCTGCGCAGGGCCAGTTGACGCAGGCGCGCAATCATTACGAGCGCCAGGAGACTCTGTTGGCGCAAGGGTGGACCACGCGCGCCAATTTCGAGGCGGCGACGCAAGCGCGACAGACCGCCCAGTCGCAGGTCGAGGCGGCGGAGGCGCAATTGAGTTCTGCGCACGATCTCGTCAGTTTCACCGAACTGCGAGCCGACGCGCCGGGCAAGATCACCGCGACGGGGCCGTCGGCCGGCGAGGTCGTTCAGGCCGGGCAAATGATCGCGAGGATCGCCAGACAGGACGGCCGCGACGCAATCTTCGATGTTCCTGCTCAGATGGTCAGATCGGCCCCAGCCGACGTGCAGGTCACCGTCAGCCTGACGGACGATCCGAAGATCACGGCGCGAGGCCGCATTCGTCAGATCGCGGCACAAGCCGATCCAGTCACCCGCACCTTCGAGGTCAAGGTCGGCTTGACGGATCCGCCGGCGGCGATGCGGCTCGGCGCGACCGTCAACGGCCGCGTCGAAACCAGTTCCGGGCCGGTGATCGACATACCGGCAACCGCGTTGACGCGGATCAATCAACGGCCGGCCGTGTGGGTTGTCGATCCGTCGACGAACGTCGTTTCGGCGCGCAACGTTGATATCCTGCGTTTCGACCAGGCACAGGTCATCGTCTCGCAGGGGTTGGACGCCGGAGAAATCGTCGTCACCGCGGGCGTGCAGGCGCTTCACCCGGGCCAGAAGGTGCGCCTGCTCGGGTCAGAGCCATGACCGGGCCCAATCTCTCCGACTGGGCCCTCAGGCATCGCTCGCTCGTCGTCTATGTGATGATGGTTGCCGTGATCGCCGGGGGGCTGGCGTATTTCCGGCTGGGCCGAAACGAGGATCCCTCCTTCACCATCAAGACCATGGTCGTTCAGGCGGCCTGGCCGGGGGCAACGGCCGAAGAGACGATGAAGCAGGTGACGGAGCGGCTCGAGCGCCAATTGCAGGAGACGCCCCATCTGGACTTCCTGCGCAGCTTCACCCGGGCGGGTCTCGTCACCATTTTCGTCAACCTGGAAGGAAGTGCGAACGCGAGGCAGGTTTCCGACACCTGGTATGAGGTGAGAAAGAACATCGGCGACATGCGGCACACCTTGCCGGCCGGAGTTGTCGGTCCGGGCTTCAATGACGACTTCGGCGACACGTTCGGCATCGTCTACGGCTTCACCAGCGACGGCTTCACGCAACGGGAGTTGCGAGATCACGTCGAGGGCATCCGTTCCCGATTGCTTCAGGTCCATGACGTGTCGAAGATCGAGCTCCTCGGTGCGCAGGACGAGGTGATCTTCGTCGAATTCTCCAAGCAGGAACTCGCAACCCTGGGCGTCGATCGGGCGGCCCTGCTCGCGGCGCTGCAATCGCAAAATATCGTCCGCCCGGCGGGCGTGATCCAGACCGGCAAGGAAAGCATCTCCGTGCGGGTGTCAGGCGGTTTTCAGTCGGAGCAGGACATCGCCGGCGTCAATTTCGTCGCGGGAGGACGCACGATTCGCCTGAGCGACATCGCGCAGGTGCGGCGCGGCTACGTGGATCCGCCGCAACCGATGTTCCGGGTCAACGGCCAGCCTGCAATCGGGCTTGCCATCGCAATGCGCGACGGCGGCGACATTCTTGCGCTCGGCAGAAACGTCAAGAAGGTGATGGCGGAGATCACCGCCGACCTCCCGATCGGAATCGAGCCGATCCTCGTTGCCGACCAGGCAGTCGTGGTCGGGGGCGCGATCGGCGAATTCATGACCTCGCTCCTTCAGGCGATCGCCATCATCCTGGTGGTGAGTTTCATCAGCCTCGGAATCCGTCCCGGCCTCATCATCGCGCTTGCCATCCCGTTGACGCTGGCCATCGTGTTTCCGATCATGGAGATCGCTCGCGTCGACATGCAGCGGATATCGCTGGGAGCACTGATCATCGCGCTCGCACTGCTGGTCGACGATGCGATGACGACCACCGACGCAACGCTCAATCGGCTGGCGCAAGGCGACAGCAAGGTCGACGCGGCGACGTTTGCCTACCGCAGCCATGCCTTTGCCATGCTTGCGGGAACGCTGGTGACCATCGCAGGCTTCATCCCGGTCGGGTTTGCCGCGAGCTCGGCCGGCGAATATACGTTCTCGCTGTTTGCGGTGGTTGCGATCGCGCTCCTGGTGTCGTGGCTCGTTGCCGTGGTCTTCACACCCTTGCTGGGGGTCGTCATTCTTGTCCCGCCGGTGCGGAAGGGCGCTGCCGAGCCCGGCGCGATGTTCCGTTTTTATCGGAGTTTTCTGACGCTGGCGATGCGCGCCAAGTGGCTGACGATCGCGATCTCGCTGGCGCTCTTTGTTGCGTCCGTTCTCGCGCTTCCGTTGATCCCGCAACAGTTCTTTCCGTCGTCCGATCGGCCCGAATTGCTCGTGGACCTCAGCCTGCCGCAGAACGCATCGATCCATGCGAGCGAGATGGCTGCCAAGCGCCTGGATGCAGCATTGGCCGCCGATCCGGACGTCCGTCATTGGAGCACCAATGTGGGGCGCGGTGCGATCCGCTTCTATCTCCCACTGAGCGTGGAGCTTCCGAACGATTCCTTCACGCAGGCGGTTGTCGTGGCAAAGGACGTCGCAGCGCGCGAGCGCCTGCAGGTGGGGTTGGAACGTCGTCTCGCGGAGGAGTTCCCGGCGGCCGTCTCGTCGGTTTCGCCTCTGGGCCTCGGCCCACCTGTCGGATGGCCGCTGCAATATCGCGTCAGCGGACCTGATGTCGAGCAGGTACGTGAGATTGCGCTCAAGGTTGGGCAGATCCTGGCCGCGGATCCCAGGGCCAAGGGCATCAACTTCGACTGGATGGAGCCGGAGCGCCAGCTGCGGATCTACGTCGATCAGGACGAAGCGCGCCGGCTCGGCCTGAGCTCGCAGGCGATATCGAGCGTATTGAACACCGTGATATCCGGCGCAGTCGTCACCCAGGTCCGCGACGACATTTATCTCGTCAACGTGGTGGCCCGGGCAATCGACGAACAGCGCATTTCGCTGTCCAACCTGCGCATGCTCCAGGTGCCGCTGCCCGGTGGACAGACGGTGTCGCTCAGCCAGTTTGCGACGTTCGGATATCATCAGGAGCATCCGCTGATCTGGCGACGCGACCGCATCCCGACCCTGACGGTGCGTGCCGATATCGGTGGCGGAACGCTGCCCGATACGATGGTGGATGCTCTGTCGCCTGCGATCGAAAAGCTGAGGAAGACGCTTCCTGCATCCTACGATGTGGCCGTCGGCGGGACCGTGGAGGAGAGCCGGAAATCGCAGGCGTCTGTGCTCGCCGTGGTTCCCATGATGCTGTTCGTCATGTTCACCGTTCTGATGGTCCAGCTGCAGAGCTTTTCGCGACTGGTCATGGTCGTTAGCGTGGCTCCGCTCGGGATGATCGGTGTCGTGGCCGCGCTGTTGCTGTCCGGCAGGCCGATGGGCTTTGTCACCATTCTCGGCGTTCTCGCCTTGCTCGGCATGATCTGCAAGAACGCGGTGATCCTGATCAGCCAGATCGATGCGGAGCGCGCGCAGGGGAAGAGCCAATGGGACGCGGCGGTGGATGCCAGCAGCTCCCGTTTCCGTCCCATCATGCTGACGGCGGTCTCGACCGTTCTCGGCATGATCCCGATTGCTCCAACTGTATTCTGGGGGCCGATGGCCGTTGCAATCATGGGCGGCCTGCTGGTCGCGACCGTGCTGACGCTTGTCTTGCTGCCGACATTGTACGTGACCTGGTTCGGGGAGAAGGGACCAGCCATGGCCTCCGCGCCACCGTCGTCGTGAGTGGCTGTTTCCGGCGAGGGAAATCCCGACGCTCGACTAGGTAATCACCCGATATTCCAGGTGTCGCCCAGGGCGCATCGTGCGACCGCCGGCAAAGTCGCTCGGCCGGGATGTTGCGCACCCGCGTGTCGCGAGGTCTTCACATGACTGGGACGCCGTCAATCCAAAAGCTCTCCCTGTTCGCATTGACCGCGATGGTGGTCGGCTCGATGGTCGGCTCGGGGATCTTCTCGCTGCCGAGAACTTTCGGCATCGCCACCGGTCCGTTCGGCGCGATCTTCGCCTGGTGCATTGCCGGCGGCGGCATGTACACCCTCGCGCGGGTGTTCCAGGCGCTGGCCGAGCGAAAGCCTGAGCTCGATGCCGGCGTCTATGCCTATGCGAAGGAAGGATTTGGCGACTATCCCGGCTTCTTGTCGGCATTCGGATACTGGATCGGCAGCTGCATCGGCAACGTATCCTATTGGGTCCTCATCAAGTCGACCTTGGGCGCCTTCTTTCCGGTCTTTGGCGATGGAAACACGGTCACCGCAATCATCGTGGCCTCGATCGGAATTTGGCTGTTCCACTTCATGATCCTGCGCGGCGTGCAGCAGGCGGCCGCGATCAACACCATCGTCACTGTCGCCAAGATCGTGCCGATCCTGGTCTTCATCCTGATCCTGATCGTCTCGTTCAACGCCGACATGTTCCGCGGCAATTTCTGGGGCGGCGTGGGCATGCCGGACAAGGGCCTGTTCGAGCAGATCCGCGCCACCATGCTGGTCACGGTGTTTGTCTTTCTCGGCATCGAGGGCGCCAGCGTCTATTCACGCTACGCCAAGGAGCGTGCGCATGTCGGTGCTGCAACCCTGCTCGGGTTTGCGATCGTCACGAGCCTGATGGTGCTCGTCACCATGCTGCCATATGCCGTGCTGCTCCGCGCCGAGATCGCCGGCATGCGGCAGCCGTCCATGGCGACGGTCCTGGAGGCCGTGGTCGGGCATTGGGGCGCGATCTTCGTCAGCATTGGACTTCTGGTTTCGGTGTTGGGGGCCTATCTCGCCTGGTCGCTGATCTGTGCCGAGGTGCTCTCTGCCGCCGGCCGGACCAGGGATATGCCGGCGTTGTTCGGCCAGGAAAATGCGAACAAGGTGCCCGCCGCGGCGCTCTGGCTCACCAATGTGATCGTCCAGCTCTTCGTCATCAGCACATATTGGTCGCAGGATGCGTTCGCGTTGATGCTCAATCTGACGAGCGTGATGTCGCTCATTCCGTTCTTCCTTGTCGCAGCCTACGGGCTTCTGCTCGTCAGGCGGGGCGAGACTTATGAGAAGAGCGGCAGTGAGCGAACGCGCGACACGATTTTTGCCGGCATCGCCGTCATCTACACGCTGTTCCTGATCTATTCGGCCGGAATGAAGTTCCTGCTGCTGTCCCTGATCCTCTACGCGCCCGGCACGGCACTCTATTTCTGGGCGCGCCTGGAACAGAAGGCGAGGGTCTTCACGGCCGTCGAGTGGGGCATCTTCATCGCAGCCGCCGTCGGCGCTGCTGTCGGGATTCACGGATTGGCCACCGGCTACATCACGATCTAGGCAAGGCAACCCTCAAGGGCAGTCCCATGGCAAAGCAGGCATCGGAATCCAATAGTCCCTTTGGCGTTCATTCGGAGGTCGGTCAGCTCCGTAAGGTCATGGTCTGCTCACCCGGCCGCGCCCATCAGCGCCTCACGCCTTCCAATTGCGACACGCTGCTATTTGACGACGTCCTGTGGGTCGAAAACGCCAAGCGCGATCACTTCGATTTCGTGCAGAAGATGCGCGATCGCGGGATCGAAGTCGTCGAGATGCACAACCTGCTGACCGAGACGGTCGCGATCCCCGAGGCCAGGAAGTGGATCCTCGACAACCAGGTTGTTCCCGATCAGGTCGGTCTCGGTCTCGTCGACGAACTCAGGGGCTACCTGGAGAGCCTCACGCCGCGCGAACTGGCCGAAACGCTGATCGGGGGCGTTTCGACCCATGACTTCCCGGACGCCCATGGCGGCGAGATGCTCAAGCTCGTCCGCGAGGCCGCCGGTATGACCGAGTATCTGCTGCCGCCGCTGCCCAACACCTTGTATACGCGCGACACGACATGCTGGATCTACGGCGGGGTCACGCTGAACTCGCTCTATTGGCCGGCGCGGCATGAAGAGCCGATCCTCGCCACCGCCATCTACAAGTTCCATCCGGATTTCGCCGGCAAGGTCAATGTCTGGTGGGGCGATCCGACGCGGGACCACGGTCTCGCGACGCTGGAAGGCGGCGACGTGATGCCGATCGGCAAGGGCAACGTCCTGATCGGGTTGAGCGAGCGCACGTCGCGGCAGGCGATCAGCCAGGTCGCCGCGGCCTTGTTCAGGAAAAAGGCGGCCGAGCGTGTGATCGTGGCTGCGATGCCGAAGCTCCGCGCCGCTATGCATCTGGATACGGTCTTCACGTTCGCCGACCGGGATTGCGTTCTGCTCTATCCCGACATCGTCAACAACATCGCGGCCTTTTCCTACCGGCCGGCCGACAATTCCGCCGGCCTCGAACTGCGCAGGGACGAAAAGCCGTTCGTGGATGTGGTGGCTGAGGCCCTTGGCCTGAAGAAGCTGCGCGTGGTCGAGACCGGTGGCAACGCCTATATGCGCGAGCGGACGCAGTGGGACAGCGGCGCCAATCTGGTTTGCGCGTCCCCGGGCGTGGTGTTTGCCTATGACCGCAATACCTACACCAACACGTTGCTGCGCAAGGAAGGGATCGAGGTGATCACCATCGTCGGTGCAGAGCTCGGGCGGGGCCGGGGAGGCGGTCATTGCATGACCTGTCCGATCACCAGGGATGCAGTGGACTACTAGGCGGATCGAGTGGGCTTGGCCGTGAGGCCAGCGCGCCGTTCCACTTTTCTCGGGGCAACGCAACCGATCGCGTCAGATGCAGAGTGAGTTCCCCGGCGTCTGTTCCGCAGCGTCGGGAGCTTCCGGCATTTTACGAAATGGCAATCTGTCGGTTCAATCCCTGATTTAAAATCATATCATTAACACGCCACAATCGCTGCCCAATCTGAGGCGATTCCTGGTGTACGCAGAAGCCATCGGGGCATGCCATGCGTGGAACTATCGTTCTGTTGCCGGTCGTTGGATTGTTTGGAGCAAGCACCGCGTGGGCCGCGGATGTTGATCTGACCGAGCTGAAGGCGAGCAGTCCCGTACCGTATTACTCCGCTCCGTCATGGAGCGTCGTTGGCTCCGTTGCACCGACGTTCACCGACAATGCCTTGTTCAGCCGGGACAACCGCAAATCGGATTTCTACTACGAGCCTGACGTGAGCGTCAGGCTGGACGGGAATCTGACAAATGACCTTTCTTACCGGCTCTACGCTCGCGCCCAATACGAGGCGTTTGCGAGGGAGAAGGATGGCAACGCTGCAGTCGCACGCGTGGGAGCGCGCCTGACGGAGAATTGGGACGGCTGGCGCTTCTCCGCCATCTACGAGAACCGATATGATTTCGACGGTGTCTACCGGGACCTTGCCTTCACTTCGCATGACGTGATGGGCTCGGTGGCGCGGGACTTCCGCATGAATAATGTGACACTCTCGCCGCTGTTGCTTGTGACCTACCGGTTTTCCGACCTCGCGGAAGCTCGCCGCTGGCGCTTCGACGCGTTGCTCGGCATCGAGGTCAAGCTCGATCCGAAATGGTCGATCGTGAGCACGCCGCTGTTCGAAGCCTTCTGGTTCACCGACGGGCTGAACCGGGGGCGGCAGGACCAGATCTACTCGGCGGACCTGGGTGTGAAGTACAATTTTACCAGCAACGTGTCGCTGACGACCAGTGTGTTGTACGAGGCGCGGACATCGAATGTTGCGGTGCGGCGCTACAGGGACCTCAGGATCGGTCCTCGACTTGACTTCGCTTTTTGAGGGGCTTGCAAGATGATGAAATGCGCGTGGGTGCTGATGGGAGTCGCCGTTGGTCTAGCGGCGCCGTCTGCCGCTGCCGCAGACCCGCGCGATTCTGTGGATCGAAGCCAGCGCCTGGATACCGATGCACTCAGGGACGACGTCGGCATTAACCGCCTCCAGGTGCCGTCTCATCCGCTGGTGATCGCGCCGCCTCAACAGCCTTCTCCGAGCGCGAAGGCAGGAAAGAAGAAGAAGTCCAGCGCGAGCGGAGCCGGAACCCGCTAGCGCCTAGTGGTACATGTCGTCCGATCTCGATCCGAGAACGATATGCATGATTCTCGGAGCGCGTTGCTTACGTGTCGATAAAGCTGTTGTACAATTGTGTCGCTCGTAAAAGTTGTAAGTGGCACTTTAGCATTTGTTGCATCTCTTTTGAGTCCAGTGCCGAATGGTCTGGCACGAACCGCATATTTGGTCCCTTCAGGTCTCCCCTCACGAATTCGAGATTCCAATCTCGCGCTACGACTACTTATGGCGCTATCAACCTAACGGTGTATAATCTGCGGACCCCACGGGCGTCTGTACTCTGATCCAGGGTGATGCCTCGCCTGCGGGGCAGGACGGCGACTCTCGATATCGAGCTTCAATGTCGGGCGTTTCCGCAGCAGAGTGAGCGCGTACCGTGAAGCCTCATAGCTTTCCCGCTCCCGAGCCAATTCGAACCGGCGGCACAGGGTCGTTCCGGCTCGGTTTCGAAGAAGCCAGCGACCGGCTGTACTGGATGTGCTCGGCCGACTTTCTCTTCGTAGTGCGCCCTTCGCCTGGCGGACGCTTCGTCTATGAGGGGATCAATCCGGCCTTCGAGTCGCATCTCGGCATTTCATCCGATGACATCCGGGAGATGGACGTCTCCAGTTGCATGAGCAGGGATGACGCCAGATCCATCTATGAAGCCCTTCGCGCCTGTGTTGCGGAAGGTACGGAAGTGAGGATTCGCCATCGTCTCGCACTTGGCGACCGGCGGCAAAATATGGAGACGACCATCGTTCCCGTTGTGGATCCCGTAACAACTGGCGCGATCCGGCTGATCGGCAGCCATCGTACCATGCGTCATGGTGCATTCGAAGCCGCGACCGAAGGAGTCGATGATCTGCACGTCGGGGCCAATTTGGCGTCCATTCAGGAGGATATCCAGCAGCGGATTGCTTCCGATCTCCATGATTCGACATGTCAGCATTTGATTGCCGCGAGTCTCGGTCTCATGCGGCTCCGGCGTAACATGAGCGACCCGGTCGGCGCCGAACGGCTTTGCGATGAGATCGACGCGTCTATCGACGAGGCACTCAGGGAAATCCGTGCCTTTTCCTATCTGCTACACCCCCAGAATCTGACGATCGACAGACTCAAGGCCGCGATCGAGCACTATGCTGACGGATTTGCGGCCCGCACCTCGTTGCGGGTCACGACCAGGATCGTGCCCGACGTCGACAGGCTACCTTACGAGAAGCAACGCGCCTTGCTGCGGATCGTCCAGGAAGCCCTCACGAACATATTCCGCCATGCGCACGCGACGGAAGTGAGCATCGTTATCGATGCGATCGGCCGTCATTTTCGACTGACGGTCACTGATAATGGGCGGGGGATGCGCGCCGACTACGCGAAGCAAGGCGCGAAAACCATATCCATCGGCGTCGGAATTCCCGCGATGAGGGCACGTCTCGAACAGATCGGAGGGTCATTGGATATCCACTCCGATCCGGCAATACAGCTCTCCGGCACCGTCCTGCGCGCGGAGTTTCCGCATGGGCTGGCGACGAACAAGCGTGGCCGGCGAAAGGCCGCGGGCTTCGGGAGGGCCCAAGCTGGCACCCACTGAGGCAAGAAGAAGAAGGTTATCGGTGGCGGGTGGGAATGGCTGCCGTATAGCGACATTGGAGTGCTCTGCCATGAAACGCTTTCTTATCGCGGATGATCACGAAGCGGTGCGATTGGGCTTGCGAGCGGTGCTCGAACAGCGAGCGGATTGGGAGGTGGTTGCCGAGGCGAACGACGGCAGCAAGGCGCTGACCGCGGCTATCGAAAGCCGGCCGCATGTGGCTATCGTCGACTTCTCCATGCCGCGAATGACGGGAGTGGAGGTTGCGCGGCGGATCAGGGACTATCCGTTGCAGACGGAGGTCTTGATCTTCACGGTGCACAAGTCCGGTCTGCTTGCGCAGCAGGCGTTCGAGGCCGGCGCACGCGCGTTTCTGGCGAAATCGGACGCGAACAGAATGCTGCTGGCGGCCGTCGACGCACTTTTGGTGCATAAGCGGTTCTGCAGCGAAAGCTGCCGGAACGAACTGGATCACGGCGCGGGCAGCGAAGCAGATCGGCGTCGCGGGCTTACGCCACGCGAACAGCTCGTCGTCAAGCTGGTAGCTGAAGGCTACAGCAACAAGGGCATCAGTGCGATCTTGAACCTCAGCGTCAAGACAACCGAGGCACATCGGGCGGCTGCGATGCGCAAGCTGGAGGTGAACTCAACCGCAGGTCTGGTCCGGTATGCCGTTCGCGCACAGCTGGTTGAGGCATGACAGCGCGTCGGTCCGCGGGATCTCCTTGAAGGCGGCCACGTCGGTACATTCGCCGACGCAGCTCAGGGTTTTGCAGGATGGCGCTTCGAGCCATGATCGGCATGATCGTTCGACCTAGCGGCTGCCGGCCGTCTCCATTGATTGCGGCCGGAAAACGAGAACGACGCCATGAAACGCATCTTGATTGCGGATGATCATGCAGTCGTACGTTCAGGGCTTCGCGCGATTGTCGAAACGCAGTCCAACTGGATCGTCGCCGGCGAGGCGACCAATGGTGAGCAAGCCGTTGGTCTGGCCGTGGAGACGAGCTCGGACATCGTAATCGTCGACTATTCGATGCCACTCATGAACGGGCTGGAGGTCAGCCGCCGGCTCAAGGCACTTGATCTGCCCACGGAAGTTCTGATCCTGACGATGCACGAGGACGAAGAACTGCTGACTGAAGCCGTTCTGGCCGGAGTTCGCGGCTTCTTGTTCAAGTCGGATGCCAAGAAGCACCTGATTTCCGCAATCGAGGCGTTGCTCGACGGCAGGCCCTACTTCACCAGCGCCCTGGTGGAGAAGCTGCTCCATGACTACCAGCTCAACAAGCATGGCAAGTCGGACATGCTGCTAACGTCGCGCGAGCAGAGCGTGGTCCAATTGATTGCGGAAGGGCATACCAACAGATCCATGAGCACCATTTTGAAGCTGAGCGTGAAGACCGTCGAGACCCATCGTGCGTCGGCCATGCGCAAGCTCGGAATGTCGTCGACGGCCGAACTGGTCCGCTATGCCATTCGCAAGAAGCTGGTCGTGCCCTGAGAGACTCCGCCGAAGCGCCTGAAACCCACATCGTGATTGAGAGTAGGGAGGAATTGGTCGGCGGCTGGTGAGTCCTTTGGCTTCGCCGGGGCGTGGCAATTCGAGCCACGATGCCATGCCGGACGTTCAGTCCGGCGAGAAGGCTGCACTGTAGTCACGCTTGAGTGCGGGATCCTGCTGTTCTTTTCTCAGTATGCAGTTGCCGACCACCAGCATGTCGAGCTCGTTACCCATGAAACAGCGGAAGGCATCCTCTGGTGTGCAGACGATCGGTTCGCCGCGAACGTTGAAGCTGGTGTTGACCAGCACCGGGCAACCGGTGAGCGCCTTGAAACGAGACAGTAAGCGATGGAAGAGTAAATTGGTGTCGGCGCTCACCGTTTGGATTCGGGCGGAATAGTCGACATGCGTCACGGCGGGGATCGTCGAGCGCACCACGTTGAGCTTGTCGATGCCGAACAATGCTTGCTCGTCCGCGCTCATCATGTGACGCCGGTCACCCCTGACGCCGGCAACCAGGAGCATGTACGGACTGTCGCCATCGAGCTCGAACCAATCCGCAACGTCCTCGCGCGTGACCGCCGGCGCAAACGGCCGGAAGCTCTCGCGAAACTTCACTTTGAGATTGAGGTTCTTCTGCATGGAGGGCGACCGCGGATCGCCCAGGATCGAGCGGGCGCCGAGCGAGCGCGGGCCGAATTCCATCCTGCCCTGAAACCAGCCGACCGCGAGCTGGTCGGCCAGGGCCGCCGCTGTCGTCTCGATCATTGCATCTTCGCTGAGTACATCGAAGCGGCCGCCGGCGGCGCGCAGCCGCTCCTCGATCACCTCTTGCGAGAATTCGGGTCCCAGAAAAGCGCCGGACATGCCGTCGCCGGCCACGGCTTGGCGCGGTTGTTGTCTGAACTGATGGTAGGCAGCGAGTGCCGCTCCAACCGCACCGCCGGCGTCACCGGCGGCCGGCTGAATCCAGATCGAATCGAATCTGCCGTCATGCAACACCTTGCCATTGGCGACGCAATTGAGTGCAACGCCGCCGGCAAGACACAGATTGCGTGCGCCGGTCTGAACCGCAAGGCTGCGGGTCAAGCGAAGTACCGCCTCCTCCAGGACTGCCTGGATGGAGGCTGCAATATCCATGTGGAACGGCGTGAGCAGTTCGTTCGGCGAACGCACCGGCTGCCCAAACAGTTTGGCGAACCGGTCATTGGTCATCGTCAGCCCGGTGCAATAATCGAAATACGACATGTCGAGGCGAAACGAGCCGTCCGCCTTCAGATCGATCAGTGAATCGAGGATGAGCTGCGCGTATTTCGGCTCGCCATAGGGAGCAAGCCCCATCAGCTTGTATTCGCCGGAATTGACCTTGAAGCCGGTGTAGTACGTGAAGGCGGAGTAGAGCAGTCGGGGTTGTTGAAGCAATACATATACCGCGGCGGCATGAGCCAAACGTACCACCGCCAGGTCAGAACGTTATCGCGGAAAACCTGGCCGTTTCCTCCGTTCTTGCGAATGTTGCCATCCTGCCAATCCCAAATACGCATGCCACGGTTGTCGAACGATACGGGCTCCGATTGCCCGCGAAGTGTTGCAAGTGCGTCGCGCACGGCCGTTGTCGAAAAAATCAGCCGGAATAGCTCTCCAATCTGAAACGATGCTCTTCCGAGCGTCGGCCAACGCGACAGTAGCGCGTCCGAGAGATCGGCGTGCGGGAATCCGCCCGTCAATCCTTGCTTTTGACCGACTGCGGCGTAGTGCGAATAGCCGTCGCCGTACTCGCCGAGCGCCAATCGGATGCGTGCATCGGGGTTCCTGGACAGATAGTTGGCTTCGTTCCAGCCGTCGGGGAGGAATCCGCCCAGTCGCTTCTCGGCACGTCCGGCCGCGAGATAATGGTGATAACCGTTCAGAAAAAGACCCTGCGAGATCTGATATTCGACGTCGCGGTTGACTTGCAGATATCTCGTCTCGCTCCAACCCTTCGGAGTAAAGCCACCCTCGCGACCTTCCACCTTGCCGGCGGCGAGATAGTGGTGATAGCCGCTGATGAAGGTGCCGCGGGCAATCTCGTTTTTCACGTCGGGATTGACGCGCAGATAGAGCTCTTCGCGCCAGCCGGGCGGGGGCGTGCCGTCCTGCCGGCCTTCGGCGCGCCCGGCGGCAAGATAGTGGTGATAGCCGCTGACAAAGGTGCTCCGCCGAACTGCGGCGGCGACGTCAGGATAGATTCGAAGATACTGCGCCTCATTCCAGCCAGGTGGCGCCGCTCCGTTCTGCCGACCTTCGGTGCGCCCGGCGGCAAGATAGTGGTGATAGCCGCTGACGAAGGTGCCTCGCCGAACTTCGGCGGCGACATCCGGATAGAGTCTAAGGTAGAGCGCTTCGTTCCAGTCGGTGGGGGGACTGCCCTCCGCTAACCCGGCTTGGGTGCATTTCTCACGGTCCGCGTCTTTGCAAGCAGGGTCCGTGTCGGCTTCCGTCGGCAGCGCGGGCTGAGCCTCTGTGCGAGCCACTTCCCCGGGCGCAGGCGCCACAACGGAGGCAGGAGGTTTGCCCGCGCCGTGGGGCCGGCGCTTTGCAAGCTCTCCCGTCAGAAAATCGGCGAAGGCCCGAACCCCGTCGCCGGAGAATCGACCCTCCAGATATGCCTGGTCGCGCGGAAAGAAGATGTTGAAGCCGAAGAAATCCAGGCCGATCACGGCTTGCTTGAGCGGTGCAACTGATTGCGCGTGGAGAAACGCCAGCATGACCTCGTAGCTGGTGGCCGACGGCAGGCCGAAGTTGAAGACATTCTTGCCGTTCCATCCGGGATGCCGCGGATCGAGCGCGACCTCGGCGCGGGAACTGCCCAATATGACCGCGTCGGGCTTGATCCGCCGCACCTGATACGGCTTCACGGCAGGAACGTGATTTTCGTAGCGCGGCCGCACGACATTGATCCCCGGAATGTCAGGGGTTCCGAACACGTAGTAGGGATCAACCAATACGATGAGCGCGGAGAGGGCGAGCGGAGGTATTGCTACAAATCCAATGAATCCGACGGTAAAGCGTCGAAAGCTGGAGCCGATTGACAATACGGGATCGGCAGCCTTGCTGGTCGCAGAGACGAGTGCGCTCACCTTGGTCGTGGCTCGCTTGAGTTGATTTCGTAGGTTGAGCGCAACCTATCCAAGGACTCCACGAGGGTCAAATGGGCAGGAACGCGAATAGGAGCAAGCTATCAGCGCGCTGCTTGAGCTTGACGGTTCCGAACTTTCCGGCCGTGCGCCGCAGCAGAGATCTGCATTGCAAAACTCGGATGGTCGCCCAATCCCGGGACTTTCGCCCGGCTGCTCGCAAGATGAATACTCATGTTCTCGCCCGAGAGGCAGACGCTGAAATCGGTCGGCTGGATGGGCCCAGACGATCATATGCCAGCACGCGATCGGGAATGAGATTGCTCGCCGTCCTGCGGTGATGCCCGCCGCCGCACCAGCGGCTTCTCCGCTCCGCGCGCGGAAGCGGCCAACTAGCCGATGACAGTGCGCGACTTGTCGCGGCTCGGACCCGACGCTATCGACGGGCATCTGTCGTCGAGCGTCTATTTCTCGTCGCTGAATTCGCCGGAGAATGCCGCCTTCATCCATGCCTACGCGCAATCTTTTCCGGATGGACCGGTCTCGTCGGCAGACGCCGAGTCGTCTTGTATCGACCGGCAGATCTTTCGCGCTTGGCTCACGCCACGGATCGGCCGCTCGGCTGCGAACGGGCAGTTCGAGGTGCTGCTGGAATCCCGCGAGCCGATCGCACCCGATCCCTATCTCGTCCAGCCGTCGCCGCGCTTTGCGAGCGGCAGGGAGCCGATCGGCCGCAAATACTTCGATTACCACGGGCTTGCCGATCTGTCGGATACTGAGCTCGTGATCTACGGGCGCAACTCCGTCGTCCCAGGAGGCTCGTCGGTTTCCCGATACCAACTCCGTCAGCCATTCGCGGACATGGACATTCTTGTGCGGCCAATTGCACGAGGGCAATGTGCCGATCATGGGGCCGCGCACCCATGGGCTCTGGCTCGGTTCGACCTTCGCACACGAGGTGAAGCTAGCGGTGTGACAGGGGGCTATCTGGACCCCGAAGCAGCACGGAAGTTCTGCTGCTGGTGATGGCGCGATCGGACTTGCGAGCCTCTCTGGGACCAGTCAGGATAAGAGCGCTACGGTAAGCAATTCCAAACCGGAAGACGCTGATGCGAACACTCTTTTCATTCTGTGTCGCCCTGGCCTGTTTCTCGGCAGCGATGACCCTGAGCTGGTCCAGCGCGAATGCAGTGTTCTGGCGTGGCCTGACCGCACCAACCGACATCGATTACCACGGCTACACCATCATCAAGGAGCCTCCGCCAAGCCCCTGCCAGTGGATACGGGTCAACGGCTATTACGTCCGCCAATGTGTACGCTAGAAGTTGTCCGTGCTTCATGTGAAGTGCCGGCGATTGGTCATCTTGGTGCTGTCCGCTATCCAAGGTCGGGAATGGCCGGATTCGGCCGATCGATAGAATAGAGCGCACCAACATTGGCGGCTGATTACAGCCCTCAGTCCTCGATTGCGTTCAACACCTCGGCGCATTTCTCTGGGTCGACAACGCTGTGCATCGTCAGGCCCATGATGGCTGAGCGCTCGGGAGGCGCCAGCGCGCTGTCGCGCGTCGGCCGAACGCAAGCCGCTGAGCGAAATGGTTAATCGAGGGAGGAGTACCCCTTTTGCTCCGCATCACCACTCTATGGAGCACGCGAAACCTTCGGCGCAGACATTATAAATGAATCCAGTTGGCGCTAGGGGTTTTTCGCCAACGAACGTTCCGATGTCTGTCATCTCCAAGGAAGGGATCCTCCTATGTTGACGTATTATATTGAAGCTAAAGAAGCGTTGAAGCGTTTGCGCACGGACCAGGACGGCGTGGTGTCGTTCGAGTACATCATCGTCGCGGTTTGTATCGTTGGTGCAGTGGGTGCTGTGTTCGGTGGCGGTGCTGGTGGTCAGATCGGCGCGGCGCTGACGACCGGGATCACCGCTATCACCACCGCTTTCGCTACGGCCATCGCTGGTTGATACAGCCATCTTGACGCCAGAGGGGGGCAATCCAGGCTGCCCCCCCTCCTGCAAGAGTGCCCCCCACAAAGTTGCCTTCCGCTTTTTTTGGCGTGCATTTGATGAATTGGATTGCTCCCACGGCCTCGCTTCTGCAAATCCTGTTGTTGCTCTATGTCGCAACGATCGATGTCGCGACGCGCTTGATCCGAAACGAAATTTGTCTGGCGCTAGCACTTCTCGGGATCGCCACTCAATTGCCCAACTCGATGCAGATTGCCGAGTCGCTGATAGCAGCCGCGGTCCTCTTCCTGCTGCTCTTTGTCCTGTACACGCGCGGTGGAATTGGCGGCGGCGACGTCAAGTTGCTGACTGCGTTGGCGATCGGCTTTCCGCTGACGGGCGTGATTCAGCTGCTGACCGTTACCGCGTTAGCTGGCGGCATTCTTGCCCTGGTGCATCTGCTGATGCGCCTCCTGCCATATCCCAGGCTAGCGCCCGCCGGCTCGTCGCTCATGCGCCGCGTCTACGCGGTCGAACGGTGGCGACATTTGCGACACGCACCGCTGCCTTACGGGGTGGCCATAGCATGCGGTGGCATTTGGACCATTTTCAGTCGAGGACTTTGACATGTCATCCGCCTTGCGTCTCTCGATCATCACAGTTCTGTTGCTCGCAACCGCCGCGTTCGGGCTTATTGCCTACAACATGAACCTGCCGAAACAGGTTCCGGTAGCGGTCACGGAGCAGGGGCCGGCGCCTCCTTCGACTGTCGGGTACTTTGTTGCGGCACGTCCGCTATCGAGAGGTACATTGGCCCGCGATGAAGATTTCGCAGTACGCTCGGCGCCGCCTGAACGTCTTCCAGCGGGGGCGATTCTCGAAACGCCCGACGCGAAGGCCGGACTTACCGGCTCTCTGGTTCGCAAGTTCGTCGAGGCTGGCAGTCCAATTACCTTGCAGGACGTGTTGCGGCCGCGAGATCGCGGCTTCCTGGCCAGCGTCTTGGCACCGGATAGCCGTGCAATCAGCATCAAGGTTGACGAGGAGTCTGGCGTCTCGGGGCTGATCAGGCCCGGTGATCATGTCGATGTCTTGTTGACCCAAGTGTTCGAGAAGGCAGATCCCGCGCGTCGGGCCTTGAGCGAAGTCGTTCTGGGCAACGTTCGAGTCATTGCGATTGACCAGGAGATTGTGCAAGGCGGGCGAACCGTTAGCTCTTTGGCCGGCAAGCAAGCGCAAACCGTGTCGTTGGAGCTTGCGCCCGACCAGGTCAAGAAAATCACAGTCGCAAAGCAGATCGGAACGATCTCGCTGGCCGTACGGGCAGCAGTCGAGCAGTGGGATACGGCGGATACCGGCGCCATGTCCAGCTGCGATGTGTCGCCGGAAATTGCTCGCCAGAATGCAGTTGCCGGCCGGACTGCAGCGGTAGTCGTTCATGCTGGCGGTCAGGTCAAGCAATACTCAGTCAGGAAAGACTCAGGCGACGGGGACTCTATGGTCAACTGCGATGGGTCGGAAGTTTCCCGCCGGGGTGCAACGATGGTGGTTCAGGCAGGCAAGTTGCTGGAGAAACGTTGATGAGCGTTAATATTGCAGTCGTCAGTTCACCTGAAGAAGCTACATCTGTTGTAGCCCGCAACCGGATCGTCTGTTTTGTAAATGACGAGCTTAGTGCTGCGGCTCTGCGCAAGGGCCTCGAAGGTAGCAACATATCGATCAAGCGTGGCACGATCCGTAATGCCATACGGATGCTCGAAACCGACACCGATATATCCGCGTTGGTGACGGACATCAGCGGCATCGAAGACCCATTTGCTGAGCTGGGACGGTTGGCCGGCGTCTGCCCGCCCGATGTCCGGGTTGCTCTGGTCGGCGAGAGCAGGGAGATTACGTTCTACCGCGAGCTTATGGATCTTGGCCTGACCGAGTATCTGCCGAAGCCGATCACGCGGGACATGGTGCTGGACCAGCTGCGCCCGAAGCTACTTGGCGATGTGGCCCACAGTCAGCCCGATCGCGGCGGGCATGTGATCTCGATCTGCGGAGCGCAGGGCGGCGCCGGAGCGACGAGTATCGCCATCAACCTCGCGCTGCAGCTGGCCGAGACCACCAAGGCCAAGGTCGCGCTGCTCGACCTTCACCTGCAAGCCGGCGAAACAGCCGTGATGTTGGGTGTTCGGCCTGGGCCAGGGCTCCGTATCGCCTTGGAGAACCCGATGCGGGCGGACACGTTGTTCCTCGAGCGCGCGGCAATTGAGGTCAACGAGCGGGTTTGCCTGATTTCCGCCGATGAGGAGTTGGATGCGCAGCTCGACATCACTGAAGCGGGCGTGAGACACGTGCTCGGTCTGCTCCGCCAACGGTTCAATTACATCGTTGTCGATGTACCGGTCCCATTTCCGCCATCCATCCATCCGGTGATCACTCTTTCTCGTCACGTGTTGGTGCTGCTGGAAGCCGAGGTGACTGGACTTCGCAATGCTCATGCGCTGCGTACCGCTGTCACCAACATCGCCGGCAAGGATCGGGTCTTTACTCTCCTGAACCGCGCCGATCGCCCCGGCGGCCTCCCCAGGGCCGCGATTGTCAAGGCCTTGGGGGCAGAACCAGACATGGTGGTACCCGATCTCGGGAAGGGGATGACTCAGGCGGTCAATCTCGGAATTCCAGCGCTCAAGCACGTATCGGGACTGCGGCGTCACCTCGCCCCGATTGTGCGGGAAATCACAGGGCTCGGCGCCGAGCAGAAGGGACGGCTGAGGAGGCTGCTGGGACTATGAAGACCTTTGGTAGGCGCGACGACGATACGCCAGCTCCTTTGCCTGCAGTGACGCCATTGCCTGCGTCGACGCCGAGCTTGCCTGCATCTGCGCCCAGGCACGCGCCTTCGACTCAACGGCCCCTGATGCCGGCCTCGCTCCGCGAGCGAGTCATCGAGCAGATTGATCCATCGGTTGCCGCAACGGTTTCGCGGGATGTCCTTCGGCGGCAGATCGAGGAAATCATCCATGGAATCGCCAACGAGGAACGACTTGAACTGTCGGGTCGCGAGCAGATTCAGCTGGCGGACGAGATTGCGGACGACATGACCGGCTACGGGCCGCTGCGTCCGCTTCTGCTCGATCAAACGATCAACGATATCATGGTGAACGGTCCGAGTAACGTCTACGTGGAGCGAAGCGGCAGGCTGGAACGAATTGCGGTGCGATTCCGCGACAATGATCACATCGCCTCCGTCGCTCAGAAGATTGCCGCGCAGGTTGGTCGACGCGTCGACGAATCCAGCCCGATGGTGGATTGTCGCCTGCTGGATGGCAGCCGCGTCAACATCATCCTCCCGCCGCTGGCGATTCATAGTCCGTGCATCTCCATCCGAAAATTTCCAAGCCTTCGTTTGGATATGGCCGGATTGATCGAAAACGGCTCAATGACCGCGGCCATCGGACAATTGCTGGAGGTCGCCGCCCGGTCTCGGCTCAACGTTCTGGTCTCCGGCGGCACCGGATCCGGTAAGACGACGCTCTTGAATGCGATGAGTCAGTACATCGATCACACCGAGCGCATTGTCACGATTGAGGATGCGGCAGAATTGCAGCTTCAGCAGCCGCACGTGGTCAGCCTGGAGACCCGGCCTCCCAGTCTCGAAGGCACAGGGCAGGTGACACAGCGCGATCTCTTGTGGAATGCGCTGCGCATGCGTCCTGACCGGATCGTCGTGGGCGAGGTGCGCGGCGCCGAAGCATTTGACATGCTGCAGGCGATGAACACCGGCCATGATGGTTCGATCTCCACGGTGCATGCCAACAGCACCCGTGATGCCCTGACCCGCATCGAAAACATGGTGCAGATGGGGCAGGTTAATCTACCGTCGCGTGCCATTCGAACTCAGATCGTCGCAGCGCTGGATCTCATTGTGCAGGTCGAACGCATGCGGGACGGACAGCGCCGTATCGTTCAGATCAGCGAGGTAATCGGGCTGGAGGGGGATGTGATCACCACCAATGACATCGCAGCCTTCGAGTACCAGGATGAGGATGTGCATGGGCGGTTATCGGGCACCTACAGGTGCAACCTTGCAACCCCGAAATTCAAAAGCCGTCTTGTCTATTACGGGCTGGATGGAGCTTGGGCCGAGGCGATGAGGCAAATATGATGCCGGAGTCCGTGATCGTCACTGTTCTGGCGCTCGCGATGTGCGCAGCAGCCGTTGCGTTGTGGCTCGACGCTCGGGAAAGACGCATCGATCGCCGGCTGGCGGTTGCGCTGCCAGCCTCACATCCAGCCAACCTGCTGTCCATTCGCCGCACGGAGACCGGATCCCAGACTCTGTTCCTCCATCGCCTGGTCAATTACAATCCCGCGATACCGAACATTTGGCATCCGACCTATGTGCTGCTTGCCGGCGCGTTCGCAGCGGCAGCAATCCTCTATGCGATTAGCCAGCTCGGATATTCCATTCTCTACGGGGGCGTTGCCGCTGCAATCGCAGCCATCATCGTGATGCGAGGGCTGTTTGGATGGCAGCAACGTCGCGTCGCCCTCCAGCTCTTTCGACAGCTGCCGGATGCGATCCAGCTGGTGACGAGTACGGTTCGATCGGGTTTGCCTGTGCACGAAGCATTCCGCGCCCTCGCGCGCGAAATGCCGCAACCAACAGCTGGGCAGTTTGCCATCGTATGCAACGAAGTGAATCTGGGGAGACCTCCAGCGGAAGCTGTCGAAGGTGTCTATCGCCGAACGCAGGTGGCCGAGTACGCGATGTTTGCGGTGACACTTGCCGTCCAGTTGAAGTCAGGTGGCAGCTTGGCCGAAACCCTGCAGAACCTGGGAGACACTGTGAGGCAGCGTGTTGCGCTAGCTGCTCGCGCCAAGGCGCTGGCGGGAGAGGTGATCTTTTCCTCACGAGCGCTGACAATCTCGCCCTTGATTGGAGGCGGGGTACTCTACGCGGCCAATCCGCAAACTGTTGATCTCTTGTTCACCGATCCGGTTGGAAACAAGCTGCTCGCTTACGCGGTAGTCTCGGTGCTTGTCGGAGCCTTGGTGATAAGTTGGATGGTCAGAAGGGAAACGCAACTATGACTTTTGGCCTCAGTCTGGTGGCCCTCGCATTGGCAGCTGGGACTGCGGCCAGCCTGTTGGTTATCCGCGAGATACACATTCGTACCGTGGACGCACGGGTGGCAAACGCCGTGATGGGCGGTGCGGGCGGGGCAACACCCTTCCAAGACGTGACCGGTTGGTTTTCATGGCTCGGCACGCGGTATCGCCGTTTCTACGCTGAGGAGAATCTGGATCAACTACGAACGATCCTTCAATCATCAGGTTTCAATCATCGTCGAGCGTTGCCGACCTGGATCGGTGTCAAAGCCGTCGCCATGTTCCTATGCCCGATCATCGCCGGGTGCGTCGCTCAGCTTTTCGCGAAGTCACTGACGGATGTACTGGTCTTCACACTCATGGGCGTGATGGTCGGAATCTTGGGGCCACGATTGATACTGGCGGTGCTGAAGCGGCGGTTTGATGCTGCCATTCGGGTAGGCACGCCGGATATGATCGATTTGCTGGTCGTGTGCAGCGAAGCGGGAATGGGCCTGGAGAGCGGGCTCGCTCGCGTCGCGCAAGAGATGAGCGAGACCAATCCCCCGATGGCCCGGGTCATACACTGCCTTCTTGATGATCTGCGGATACTGCCAAATCGCAGCGAAGCATTCGATAAATTAGGAGCTACATCGGATGGGCTTCGCCGATTCGGCACCATGGTGGCTCAAAGCCTTCAGTACGGAACGCCGGTAGGCCAGGCTCTGCGGAATATCGCTGTCGACCTCCGGCGAGAACGCATTACCAAGCTTGAAGAAAGAGCACACAAATTAGGCGCCAAGCTGACCATTCCGATGGTGCTGTTCCTGCTTCCAGCCATGTTCGTCGTTCTGGGAGGGAGTCCCATTCTGCATCTCGTGCGTTCGTTCGCCAGCTTCGGTAAATAGCCATGAGCACGGTTGCCCTGTCGAAAACCTCCTCTTACGACCGGACGATGCAACTGTTCGGCGGCATGTGGTTCATGCTGCTGGCGCTTGGCGTCGCCTTCAATATTGGATCATCAGCCGATAAACCGTGGCCGTCGCTCCTGTCGAGTGTGTGCCTTGGTACCTTCTACGTGCTCCTGGCGCTATTGACGATGACGCGGTCGCCTGCAAAGGCGCAAGCGGATGGCGTCCTCCCAAGAATAGCGGCGTTCGTCGGCACCTATATGCCATGGACGATCGCCTTCTTCGGCAAGACCGACCAAGCGTTACCGAACCTGGCATCCACCGCTTGCGTGTTGATCGGCATGATCATGATGCTGGTCACCATCCGACACCTTGGCAGGTCATTCAGTCTGGTGCCGCAGGCACGCAATGTGGTGCAAACGGGTCCGTACCGGTGGATCAAGCATCCGCTCTACCTTGCGGAAGAAATCGCAGTGTTGGGAGTGGTGCTGAGAAACCCGACGCCGCTGACGGCGGTGCTGTTCGTCCTGCATATCGGCGTTCAGGTATGCCGAATTCTTTACGAAGAAGACCTGCTTCGGCGCAATTGCCCTGAGTATTCCAGCTACGAGGCATCGCGTTGGAGAGTAGTCCCTTATGTTTGGTGAACGACTATGCGTGGCCGAATTGTCATGGACGAGGTTCAAGTCGCTGCTGCGCGGGCTCGGCGATCGGAAGTGGTAAGTATCGGTCGAGCCAGGCGCGCGCGTGCCAAGGGGTCTTTCGTCGCGGATCAGCGCGGCGCCGTCGCGTTGGAGAGCATGATCGTCTACGTTTTCTTGGTGTCGTTCCTGCTTGTGCCGCTCGCCGACGTAGCCGCCGCAGGCTTCCAGTTCATCTCCGCGTGGTCGGCGTTGCGCTCCTTCGGGCAGTATGTGCAGTACTATAATCCGCTCGGCCCCGACGGTACGGTGACCTGGAGGCCAGGGCTACAGACAACAGTCGCTGGTCATACGATCGGCAATCTCCGGGTTGTATGCGGAGATGCAGGTGCTGCCTGCTCGCCGAGCAATCTTGATTCTCCCAAGTACATTACATTTTCGACAACCATCACCTTGGCTCCGATTGGGGCGCGCGCGCCTTTTTGGAGGTCGGTGCTGTGTCCGACCACTTGTACGTACACGCTGCCTTACTCAGAACGCTTCCAGTAGGTTGTTTCCATGCGTAATCTGCTCCGTTCCGAACGAGGCGCTGCCGCATTCGCAACGGCCATCGCGCTCGTGCCGCTGATCGGAGTGGTCGCGCTCGGGGCCGAGGCCGGAACGTGGTACGTTACCCGCCAGCACGCGCAGAACGCCGCCGACTCGGCGGCTTACTCGGGTGCATTGCGGCTTTCGTGCACGATCGCTGGCGCGACCTGCGACACGCAATCGGTGGACTATCGCGGCAAGGAATTCGCCGCACAGAATGGGTTCTGCAACTCAAGTCCGCAGGACAACACGCCCTATCCCGGGACCACGTGTGTGTCGAGTCTTCCGACCAGAGTCTCGCGGGCCGTGCAGATCGATATCGGCACCTACACTGCGGGCACGTTCACAACGCCACCTGCAGGCACCGGCAACGCCGTTCGCGCCAGGGTCAGCCAGCAACAACCGGCCTACTTGTCGGCAGTGCTGGGTTTGATGACGGTCAACATCCCCGCCCAAGCCATTGCGCTGGTCCAGCAGCCGACCAAAGCGTGCGCCTTGGCGCTTGGACCTGACTCAGGCGCGCTCAAGCTTGGTGGTAACCTCAGTAACAACGGAACTGGCTGCGCGCTGATGTCGGATACCAGTGTTCAACTTGCCAGCACTCCATCTTTCACCGGTTCGGGATGGGCCGTTTATGGTGTAAGTGGCTGCACCCCCTCAGGCACCTGCAGCAATGTTAGTGTCCCGCACAACTATTTTATGACGTACGCTAACAATCCGCTCAGCAAACTGGACACCAAATCGTTCAACAGCAGGACTGGCAATACAAACCCGTCATGCCCCCTTCAGGCGGATGGGTGGAAGCATTGCGCGCCGAATAGCGCGGGGAGTGGAGCTTACGGTAATTTCACGGTGCAGAACAACGACAAGTACATTTTGGACCCGGGAACATATTTCTTTTACAATGCAACCATAAGGGTCACCGGCGGACAACTGAAAGGCACAGGCGTAACCCTGGTATTGCTCGGCGACTCGCAGCTTACCATCAACGGGGGTACGGTTGATCTGTCCGCACCTGCCACGAACAGTTTCTCGTCTGATCTGAATGGCGTCCTGATTGATGATCAGGCTCCGAGCAAGACCAGCAACAAGGTCACCATAAACGGGAGTGGTCTAGTTAGCCTGGGCGGGGCCATGTACTTCCCCAAGGTCGACGTTACCTGGAGCGGAACGACTGCCAGTACCAATACGACCTGTTCACAAGTGATCGCGAAAACGCTCGACATGAGCGGTGGCGGCTACCTGAGCACGCAAGGGTGTGACCCGGCCACCATCGTTTACACCCAAGTTGTCGCTTTGGTGCAATGATGCGAAAGCTCGACAATCGCGGTGTTGCAGCGTTTGAATTCATCCTCGTGTTCGTGCCGCTTTTCACATTGATGTTCGTCATCTTCGATTTGGGAAGGTATGCGATCACCATGCAGTCCTTGCGGGCGCTCGCGAGCGCCGGCGCTCGAGCGGTCATGATTAACTGCTATACGCCTGGCGTAGTTCAAAGCCCGCCGCAGTCGCCGTCCGGCTGCACCGGGGATCCCCTGTCTTCGACGGCTAAGCAGAATGCGGCGCCATTCCTGTATTTCGGCCATCTCACGCCGACGCTGACCGTGGGGGCCAGCGGCAACAGTTTGACCGTTACAGCTTCTCAAGCACGCTTCACGATGCTGATGCCGATATGGGGCACGTCACTCAATGCGCCGAGCGCATCCACAAGTATTCCCTTCTAGCGCACTCCCGGCATCACCGATGAATACCCGATCACCGGCTGGCGATCGTGACGGCATCATTGGCGAAGGCCATCGTGAATATGGCAGCATACCTTACGTGATTTGGCCGGCATCGTGGGCATGGAACTTTGCCAGAGCTATGGAACTCCGCCAGAGCTATCTGCGCTTGGCCAAGCGAATCTCCAAGCGCGACTCGACGTCGTTCGACTGCGGGGCGACGACGGGAACTCGTACCCGAGCGGTTGTGCTGCAGGATTGTTGCTAACGGGCAGAGAGAATGATGCTCGCTGGCAACATTGGAAAGTTTTCTTAGCTGCCTGCGGCAATGCGGTAAGCGTCTCTTCTTGCAAGGAGGCTGCATGAGGGACGATGATCTCGGAAACACGAAGTAACGAATTGTAGTGGGACAGAATGTAAGCTCTGCGACGTGGTGCGCAGAGGAGAATTGTTGGGGACATCGAGCACGTAGATTTGCGGGATAGCCGTGAGTCGCAGCGGGGGGACTCGAATGGGTGGCGCTGGCGTTTCGGGTAAAAAGGTAGGGAGGCTTCTCGCTACCGGTGTGATGGGTCTTGGAGCGGCGGTGGCCTTGTTTGGGTCCGCCGACCGCGCGGAGGCTGCAGACCGGCGGGGTTCCTCCAGCGGCGTCTTTGTCAGCGAAATGAACGACGTCCAGCGGGTCAGGGTGGTCGTCAACAAGTCGCGCACCTTCAAGGTCGATACCGCTTTTGCGACCATCATCGCGGGCTCGCCTGACATCGTCGATGTGAAGTCGCTGAGCGACCACATGATCTATGTCCAGGGCAAGCAGACCGGCACCACCAACGTCATTTTGTTCGACAGCTCGATGAAGCAGATCGGGGTCCTCGACGTCGAGGTCGTGATCGATACCGGCAATTTGCAGCAGAACATCCGGACCGGCACCGGCATGCAGGGTGTTCGCGTCTCCGCCTCCGAGGGCCAGGTGGTGCTCAGCGGGACCGCCGTTGACGCGGTTGCGGCCGAGCGGGCCATGGCAATTGCCACCAGCACCGTTGCCAAAGGAGGCACTGTCGTCAACGCGATGAGCGTCGCGGCGCCGCAGCAGGTGATGCTGGAGGTGCGCTTCCTTGAGGTCAGCCGGGAGGCCGGTCGAAACCTCGGCGTCAACCTTTATGCGGCGAATGCCAATGGGACCAATGTCGGGAATACGGGACTTGGTGGTGCAACTAGCGCGACGGGTCGACGGCCGATCGGTGGTCTTAACACGGTCGAAAACCCAGTTGGTAATACTGGCGGTACGCCTGTCGGTGCTTCCCCGACCGGCAGTCTTCCGATACTCGGAACGCTGGGGACGCTCCTTGGGACCGCGGGCGGTGTAGCACCGGCCCCGTTCGGAAGTTTGTTGACCAGTCTCATTCGAACCAGCAACGGCGGCTCGGTGGACCTGCTGATCTCTGCATTGGAAACCAAGGGATTGGCGCGCCGGCTGGCGGAGCCAAACTTGACCACGCTGTCTGGCGATGCCGCCCGCTTCCTCGCCGGCGGTGAATTTCCAGTGCCGATCCCGACCACGACGACGAACGGCTTTCCCACTGTCACCATCGACTACAAGAAGTTCGGTGTCGAGCTGGCCTTCGTGCCCACGGTGCTCTCTCGCGGCGTGATCAATCTTCGGGTCGAGCCGTCGGTCAGCGAGCTGGATTTCGCCAATGCGGTGACGATTCAGGGGACGACGGTTCCAGCGTTGACCCGCCGCGACGCGCGCACCACCGTCGAATTGCGCGACGGCCAGAGTTTTGCCATCGCCGGCCTGCTTCAGACCCGCAACCGGCAGGACGTTTCGCAATTGCCCTGGATCGGCTCGGTGCCCGTGCTTGGAACCTTGTTCAGCAGCAAGTCCTACCAGCAGGAGGAAACGGATCTCGTCATCATCGTCACGCCGCGCTTGGTTGCGCCGGCCGTGCCCGGTCAGCAACTGGCGTCTCCGCTCGACTCCCGCCTTCCGGCCAACGACGTCGATTTCTTCCTCAATGGCCAGATGGAAGTCCGCAAGCGGTACGATGACTACGTCAATTCCGGCGGTGACGTGAAGGGCCCGTACGGCCACATCATTGCTCCTGAGCTCAGGACACCCGTTCCGCCCCCGGCCGCCGCTGCCAACCAGCCGGTCGTAAAGACCCTCAACTAGGAGCGAGAGATGACCAAGAGGTATCTGGTTCTGTTCGCGCCTTTGCTGCTCGGGGGATGTTACGGCCTCGCCGGTCATGACGAGGTGGACCGCTACTTCCAGCGTTCCAATACGATCACGATGACCGCCGGCGATGCCAAGGAGGTCAACGCGGTCACACATACGATCCATCCATGGCCACGATACGTCGGTGACCGCAGGATCGCGTCCGACGCTCGGCGCGTCGGTGCCGCCGTCACACGCTATGGCAATACAACACGGCCGGTCGATCAGCTTCCCGATATCGGGCCGGCGACGGAAGCGATGGGCCAGCGGCCCCCCGTTACCCAGAATGTCAACGTAACCGGAATGGGGGCTGGGTCGACGAGTGGAATATCGGTGCCGGTCGGCGGCGCGGCGAGCAAGTGAGCAGCCGAGGGAGCCATAGCTTTGAGTGATCTAACGAAGATATTTCAATGAGTGCGCTGGGCCAAACTGGGACGAGAGTTGTGCGGCGCATCATCCTAATGCTGACCTGCTGCTGTTTGGGGGCAGGCCTTGCGGGGTGTGACTACACGCTGAGGGAGGCTGCGATCGTGGCTCCCGTGGATCCGCCGGGCGGGGACCCCGTGCAGGAGCCGACCGACGTCAAATACTATCCGTCCGACGAGCCGGTGCGGCTGGGACTTGAGCATTACAACCGCGGCAGCTACGGGCTATCCCAGCGCTATTTCAAGGACGCGGTCGAGAAATCACCGAAGGACCTGACAGCCTGGATTGGGCTCGCGGCCAGCTATGACCGCCTGCGTCGTTTTGACCTGGCCGATCAAGCCTATGCGCAGGCGATTCGGCTGGGGGGCGAGACCGTTCAGATCCTGAATGATCAGGGTTATTCGTACATGCTGCGCGGCAATCTGAGTGCGGCGCGACGGAAGTTTGAGAAGGCTTATTCGCTCGATCCAGGCAATCCGGTCATCGCCAATAACCTCGAGCTTCTCAACGGTAGCCGTCGGTTCATCGAAAGGCCGCCGAATAATCAGCCATAGGTGAGCCGCCTCTCATTAATTGGGCCCGATTACAACATCGGCTTGACGGCTGCCGATGCGGGTAATGACGATGACGCCGTTGCGGATGGTAAATCTCGCGCCGAGTAGTTTGCGGACCTTCTCCGTGATCGGAGAAGGGAACGGGATCGTCTCTCCCGTGACGGGATCGCCGACCTTGATCGATTCAGTTGCGGAGCCCGCAACTGGGGCGGGCTTGATATAGTCGCGGATCAGCTGAACCTCTTCGCGCGATAGGACGAGAACAGCCTGGTCGGGGCGATTCTCGGCCGGCGGCTTGGGTGCTTCGGTGCCTGGCTTGTCACGGGCCTCATTGGCGCTTGCGATCTGATCGAGCCTGGCTACGCGTAGCTTGAGCGCGATGATTTCGCGTTGCAGTGTGGCGACCTCCGCTTTGAGCGCCGTGGCCTGCATCAAGACAATGGTCGCGCAAACGCAACTCACGATGACGAGAACGCTCAGCAACGCGAGCAGCCAGCGCTCGATGTTCCCCATCGACCCTCCGGTTGCCTCGGGGAGTTGATCGCGCTGGAGGTGCCCGCGCCAGATGCGGCGTCCACGCTGTATCCAATTCGCAATGGCCGTCACACGTCCGGACTCCTCCTGCCCGGAACCGAAGTGCGTGGACGACAAGGCAGGGGCCCCCTGGGGCGGGTGAATTATGGGCGCACTGTTACCTTGATCGGTGCGTGGCTGCGGCTCTCGGTCCTCGGCGACGTGATCGTCCGCCAAGGGATGAGCGGGGGCGCGCGGATGAGTGCGGGAGGGATCATCATCCATCTGGTGATCAAGCCGGCCCGTATCCGTTCTCGATGGAGCCATCTATCAACTTCAGCGGTTGTTCCGCCTGGAGCATCAAATGGGGCGGTTTTGCACGTTTGCGGGCCGACGCCGCCAGATCTGCAAATCATTCCAGCATGGACGTAGACGTAAACCGTGCCGATAAGCGAGCCCTATGTCAATTGAGGAAAAGGGCAGCAGGATCGAATCGGGATATCCGCAGAAGGTCTCAGTCGCGCGGGCCCCGGGCGCGCGGCCGCGCACGACGGTTCATTCTACGGACGCCCGACGTCGCCTCATAGAATGCAGCGGCAAATGCGACGCCCAGCGAGTCGATCGAGGCCTCGGAATAACTGTCAAAAACCAATCCGAACGGGGGCTCATCTTAAGGTTTGATCCGAGATTGGGAAATCGGTCTCTGGTTCCGTTTCGCGTTCGCGAACCCGTGAGGAGACTTCATTCGCCCCGCGAAGACGAAACAAATAACATCGGATCGAAACCACTTTCCAGCAACCTCGAAGTCAGGGAAACACATTGCCGGCCTACTGTTTGCGATCCTTCTAACTCGGAGAGCCAGCAATGCGGTCTCACCAAAACTTAATCGCGCCAGTCATCATTCTGTGCTGCTCGGCTTTGAGCATCGCCACTCTTGTGATGGTCGGAGCGTGGTGACTCCTTGGCTACACATACATGCGTGAAGAATTCACATCTCTTGCTTTTTTGGCGGTTACGCTCGTGGGCGTCGCTCTGCTCGGCTCCGGTCTGCTCGCACTGGTAATCGTGGGGTAGAGCGCGACGTGCTTATGCTTCAGACCCGTCGGATTTCAGTGCTTGAGTGCGGCACCGATATCGGTGGCCCGGGCCAAGCTCGGATAAATCGCGGCGCTCATTGTAGCGGTTCGACATTCGTCGTCATGGCGCGACTTGCCGGAGAGTTACGGCCCCCGCACCACTCGTTACTTCGTTCGGTGGCGGCGAGCTGGCGTCTGGGACCGGACCATGGATGCACTGGTCGCCGGTTGTGACGCGGCGGTGCAAAGGATCGACGCAAGTTCTTCCGCACCCGCATGAAGCGCCAGAGTTCGACCAGAAAATCCATCATCAGAACTGGTCTCTCATCGTTTCCGGCGCTGGCCCCGGCGTGCGCGCAAATCCAATAGCTCTCGGCGTCGGGCTTGCGCTTCAACCGCAGGAGGTCACCGCCGCGCGGCCGCATGACGAGGCCGGTCGGCAAAATTGTACCGTAAAAGAGAAGGCCCATAACGATTGGGTTGGCGATCCTGTGCAGGAGCAAGCCAAATTTCGTCCAGAAACGGTTTAGCGGCTGCAACAAAGCCGGACTGCTCCAGGGGACGACGAGAAGCAGCTCCGCGGCGGCCAGAGCCCATGGCCACAGCCGCCCGTGATGCCAGCCGTTCGGGAGGCTTAAGAAAGCGAGCGCCCGGGCATCACCAAGCCGAAAGTTCGATTCGAACCCGGACTCGGAGTCGCGGACGAACTTTCGCGGATTGCTTGCGGCATCGTAGCTGGCCACGCCTCCGTGGACAATCCAAGCTGCCCCATCAGGTGTCTGGGACTGGGGGCGCTGTCCGTTTGCCCCCTCCCTTGAGCATCAGGAATCTATTGATCGAAAGCAATCACAGCTCCAAAGTCGATGCATCTATTGAGTCATTTGGAGTTCATTTAGGAGAGTTTCAATGAAGCCATGGTTTCGCCTCCTCGGACAGGGGGCGTTGCTCCTCATCACCTGGGGCGCGATTTTCGAGATCGGGCTGCGGCTGCAACAGTATTTTGGGCCCCTGTTCGATTTGGAGATGGCGAGTGTCAATCTGAACTGGGAGTCCAACGTCCTGAACCATAAGCCGGCTCCGGAAAGCCAGAACCTCTGCATTTACGGCGATCTGACTGGCTTCAGCTACCAGAGGCACTATGACGAGAACGGTGTCAGGGTGATCGACGACAAGGCTCTACTTGAGGGGTGTAGGAAGCCGCTTTCGGTCTTGTTTCTCGGCGATTCCTTCATGGAAGGCTATGATGACGAGAACACGCTCCCGTATCACGTTGCAAAATATATCAAGAAGGAACGCGGGGTCTGTCTGAAGACGCACAATGCTGGATATACGTCCTATTCTCCGGCGATCTTCGTGCCCCAGGCGAAGAAGCTGCTGCCTATTGTGCATCCCGATTACATCGTTGTGGACGTGGACGAGACGGATCTCTACGACGACTTCGCACGATATCGTAAGTTGATTGTCCGCAACGAGCGCGGACAGAATGTTGGCGTCAAGGCTTCACCCATCGGACATGCATGCAGCGTCGGTCTGATGGAGGCTCGCGAGCATCCACTGTATCTGATGCGGTTCGCGGCGAAAGGTTGGCTCTCCTTCGTACATATGCCGGCGGTGATCAAGAAAAACCGACCGGATGACCTCGTCCTCTTTGGCTATTCGCAGGACCACGGCGCCGATCTCGAACGGAAATATGCAGAACCGCTCTCGACTTTCCAGCGGAACCTGCAGGAGCTGGCTGACATCCTGAAGGATTACACCGAGGACGGGAGCCGGGTGCTCTTCATCTTTCATCCTCATCTCGAGCACTTGAAGCCCGACGCCGAAGGGCACGTCTGGAACGATCTCGTCAGCTCTACTGTCGAGAAGATGTGCATCGACAATGGCTTTCTTTTCTTCAATGCCACTGAGCCGTTGAGGCGGCGGTTCGGGTCGCGGCCCGAGGAGTTCTATTGGCCGGGCGATATGCATTTTAGCTTTGAGGGGTTGGAAGAATATTCCAATGCAGTCGCAGCTTTCATGGCCTCGGATATGTTCAAGCGAAGGACCAGTGCGCTTGATAATGGCGACCAATCTCAGACCTCCACAGGGCTCGGCGTGCGCTCTGCGGACCAACTGCAATGAAAAGTCCCGGCTCGAAATTCTGTCTGCAGCTGCGCGTTCACGGCGACTTCCATTTAATCGACATCGAACTTGACGCCCTGGGCGAGCGGCAGCGTGCGACCATAATTGACCGTGTTGGTGGCGCGGCGCATATAGGCCTTCCAGGCATCCGAGCCGGATTCACGTCCGCCGCCGGTCTCCTTCTCGCCGCCGAATGCGCCGCCGATCTCGGCGCCCGAAGGGCCGATGTTCACGTTGGCGATGCCGCAATCGGAGCCGCGCGCCGACAGGAAGGCTTCGGCCTCGCGCAGATCGTTGGTGAAAATCGACGATGACAGGCCTTGCGGAACGGCATTGTGCAATTCAATCACGGCATCGAAGTCGCGGTACTTGATGACATAGAGGATCGGCGCAAAGGTCTCGCGCTCGACCGAGCCGGTCTGTCCGCCGATCTCGACCAGCGCAGGGCGGACGTAGAAAGCCGCTTCTGCGCCCACAACATTGACGCGATCGCCGCCGACAATGCCCGCACCCGCGGCCTTGGCTTCGCCGAGGGCTCGCTGCATCGCTTCGTAGGCAAGACCGTCAATGAGGGGGCCGACCAGGTTGCCGGCGAGGGGATTGCCGACCGAAACGGACGCATAAACCTTCTTCAGACGCGGCACGAAGCTGTCGTAGACGCTCTCGTGAACGAACAGGCGTCGCAGCGTGGTGCAGCGCTGGCCTGCCGTGCCCATGGCCGCAAAGGCAACGCCGCGCAGCGTCAGGTCGAGATCGGCCGTCGGCGTTACGATCGCCGCGTTGTTGCCGCCGAGCTCCAGAATGGCGCGGGCGAAGCGTTGCGCGAGCTTCGGAGCGACGGCGCGTCCCATGGCGGTCGAACCGGTTGCCGAGACCACGGGGACCCTGGTGTTGTTGACGAGGGCCTCACCGATCTCGCGCCCTCCTATCAGCACGGCGGATAGTCCGTCGGGGGCCGACCCGCCTTCGGCTTCGAAGCGCCTCAGGGCGCGTCCGAACAGCGCGTCGGTCGCCAAGGCAGTGAGGGGCGTTTTTTCCGACGGTTTCCAGACGATGCTGTTGCCGCAGACCAGTGCCAGCGCGGCATTCCACGACCAGACTGCAACCGGGAAATTGAACGCCGAGATGATTCCGGTGACGCCGAGCGGATGCCACGTCTCCGCCATGCGGTGCTCGTGTCGTTCGGTGGCGATCGTCAAGCCGTAGAGCTGGCGGGAGAGCCCGACGGCGTAATCGCAGATGTCGATCATCTCCTGGACTTCGCCAAGGCCTTCGGACTCGATCTTGCCAGCCTCGATGGAAACCAGCCTTCCGAGCGCACGCTTGTTGCTGCGCAGCTCTTCGCCAAGCAGTCGCACCAGTTCGCCGCGTTTGGGAGCAGGGACCAGACGCCATTGGAGGAAGGCCGCGTGAGCCTTTTCGATGGCCGCGGTCGCACTGTTGGCATCGACCTGCCTGACCTGCGCCACGGTTTCGCCGTTGATCGGGGTTTTCGAGACCAGCGTGCCACCGGTGTAGCTGGCGGGCTCGACGCCGAGCTCAACCAGAAGCGCGTCGACCTCGGCTTTGAGCGAGGGGTTTTTGGCATGAGCGGATTGTTTGTCTGACATGAGGGACTCTTTCCGACGGCTCGCGTTGATTTCAGAGGAGTTGGCTGTCAGCGATTGTCTTGAGATACGTCATGACCGTTCTCCGGCAGCGCGGGCCTTGAAGGCGATCGCCCACCTCATAGAGAGGACAATGGCCCGGCATTTTCAAACGATAGAAGTTCAATAAGTCATTCTGAGGCTGAATGACCAGGGGCGAAATCCAAAATCGCTCGCAGGTGAGTGCAAGCCAGCAGGCCTGACGCTGTCAGGCGGCGACCTTCAGCGGTCTGGTGCCGTTTCCAGGAGAAGCCATTCCCGGAAGGCAACAAGTGGCGGGTGGGATGCCCGGTCGGTCGGCCAGACCAGATAGTAGGCCTCGGCGCTTTTCATCGGCAGGTCGAGGGCGCGCACCAGCTTGCCGGCACTCAACTCCTCCTCGATGAGAAATTCGGGAAGCAGCGCGATGCCTAGCCCGGAGATCGCCGCCTGCGATGCGGTGGCGAATTGATCCAGCAGCATGCCGTGGACAGCATGGGCGTCCACGCCGTGGAGCGTGAGCCATCGCTCCCATGCGTCCGGGCGCGTCGTCAAATGCAGGAGAGGGGCCTTCCGGAGATCGCTTGCTTCCTTGAAATCATATTGCCTTCGCAATTCTGGGCTGCATGCGGGGATCACGGTCTCCGACCGCAGCAAAGCCAGTTCACCCCCTTGCCATTCCGGGCGCCCGAAATGGATCGCCGCGTCGACGGGCTCAAGCCTGAAGTCGAAGCTCGACAACCGCGTGACCAGATTGATGGTGATGCCGGGATTACCCGCAAGGAATTTGGGCAGCCGCGGCGCCAGCCATCGTGTGCCAAAGGTTGGAAGGATTGCGAGAGTCAGCGTGCCGCCGAACAGATTGGCGCGCAGATTGAGCGAAGCCGTGCTGATTTTGCGCAGCGCATCGCGTATCTCGCGGGCGTATGCGTCTCCACCCACGGTCAGGCGGATGGTCTGCCGCTCGCGATGAAAAAGCTCGACCTCGAGCTGCTCCTCCAGCGCCTTGACCTGGCGGCTCACCGCGCTCTGCGTCAGCGATAGCTCCCTGGCCGCGGCAGTGATGCTCCCGGTCCGTGCCGCCGCTTCAAAGGCGGTTAACAGAGGCAGTGAGGGTAGGAAGCGGCGGGGGCCTTGCACGTCATTCTCCAGCCGAATGAGATCTTGACCAAACATGACTTGGCCCGCCGCAACTGGCAACGCTAGACTACCGCCCGGACCCGCAGTCCTGGTATTCGGCCCCCTGCAGCGGTCGGCATCTCACTTGCCGAATTGGAATGAACCAGTCAACGTGCCTCGGACACCTCGACCCTGCGGGCGGAAACAGACGAGGACGTCGAAGCCGATGCTAGACAACGCCAGATCCCACGGTCTTTGGGAGTTGACCGCGCCACCGGCCCCGGAAACGAGCGGACTGAAGGGATCGATCAGGGTCGACACGGCCATCGTCGGCGGCGGGTATACCGGTCTGTCGGCCGCGCTCCATCTCGCAGAGGCAGGCGCCAATGTCGCGCTGCTCGAGGCGGTGGAGATCGGCTTTGGCGGGGCCGGCCGGAACGTCGGCTTGGTCAATGCCGGCATGTGGGTGATGCCGGACGTCCTTGGCGACGTGCTTGGTGGCGATTACGGTGAGCGTCTTCTCGAATTGCTGGGCGACGCCCCGAAATTGGTGTTCGATCTAATCGAGCGCCACCGCATCGAATGCGAGGTGGAGCGTGCCGGCACGCTCCATTGCGCCGTCGGGCTCAAAGGGTTGAGGGAGCTGGAGCAGCGTGCGGCGCAGTGGAGCCGTCGCGGTGCGCCGGTCGAGTTGCTGAACGCCGCCGACACCGCCGCGAAAATTGGCTCGTCGGCCTATGCAGGATCGTTGTGGGATCGGCGCGCAGGCACGATCCAGCCGCTGGCGTATGCGCGGGGCCTTGCCCGCAACGCCGTGAATGTCGGCGCGAAGATATTCACCCGCAGCGCGGTTACCTCGGCCGAGCGGGTTGACGGAAAGTGGAAGCTGCACGCTGCGGGCGGCCACGTCATCGCCGATCGCGTCATCGTGGCAACGGACGCCTATGCGACAGGGCCCTGGTCCGAAGTCAGAACGGAGCAGATCCATCTGCCCTATTTCAACTTCGCCACCCAGCCGTTGTCCGACAACGTTCGCGCATCCATTCTTCCCGAACGGCAAGGCGCCTGGGACACCAATGAGGTGCTGAGTTCGTTTCGCTTCGATCGCGCCGGCCGCCTCGTGTTCGGAAGTTGCGGCGCGCTCCGAGGGACGGGTGCTGCGGTTCATCGATCCTGGGCACGACGGGCGCTCAAGAAGCTTTTCCCGCAAATCGGGGACGTCAGGTTCGAAGCGGAGTGGTACGGCCTGATCGGCATGACCGACGATCACCTGCCGCGCTTCCACAAGCTCGCCGAAAACGTGTTCGGCTTCAGCGGCTACAACGGGCGCGGCATTGCGCCCGGTACGACGTTCGGGCGTTTGCTCGCCCTCTACGCGCTCGGACAACTCGACGAGAAGGACCTGCCGCTTCCGGCATCGACGCCGATCAAGCCCAATTTCCGGAGCGCGAGGACGGCGCTGTACGAGGTCGGGGCGCAGTTCGTCCATCTGATCGAGGCGCGGCTGTAGACCAGAAATTCAGAAGTGCAACAAAATGATCCTATAGGAAATAAGTTGACGATAGGAAACTTTTGGTCAAGGATGGACCCGCGGTCTGGTCCAAACCCGTCTCTCCAAGCTGCGATCCAGACGTCAGCAGGGCAAAGGCATGACGGACGGCGCCGTTTACGCTCTGGAGACTCGCGGTCTGAGCCGCGAGTTCGGCGGCTTCTTCGCCGTCAACGGTGTCAACTTCCGCCTTGCCCGCAACAGCATGCACGCCGTGATCGGCCCCAACGGGGCCGGCAAGACCACCCTGTTCAACCTTCTGACGAAATTCCTTCCGCCTTCAGCCGGCACGATCCTGCACGATGGCCAGGACGTCACCCGCCTCAGCATGCCGGCGATGGCCAAGCGCAGCGTGGTGCGCTCCTTCCAGATCTCCGCAGTCTTCGCCGGATTGACTGTGCGCGAGAATATCGAGCTCGCGCTGCTGCGCGAGCATGGTCTCGCCTGGAATCTGCTCGGCCGGATTGCGCATCATCGTCGCGTGCTGGAGCGCGCCGACACGTTGCTCGAGCGCTTCGGCCTGACCGACTATGCCGGGACGATGGCGGGCAGTCTTTCCTATGGCCGCAAGCGCGTGCTCGAACTTGCGACGACGCTCGCGCTGGAGCCCAGCGTGCTGCTGCTCGACGAGCCTATGGCAGGGCTCGGTCATGAAGATATCGGGCGGGTGACGCAATTGATCCGAGAGGCCGGCAAGGGCCGTACGGTCTTGCTGGTCGAGCACAACATGAATGTGGTCGCCGAGCTTGCCGACACCATCACCGTGATGGTGCGCGGCGAAGTGCTGGCGCAGGGAAGCTATGCCGAAGTGTCCTCGCGCGCCGACGTGATGGCTGCCTATACGGGGCAGGCGCATGAGTGAGAGCCTCGGGGTCCGCGATCTCCAGGCTTGGTACGGCGAGTCCAAAGTCTTGCACGGGATGGATTTCAGTGTCCGCGCCGGGGAAGTGGTGACGCTGCTCGGCCGCAATGGTGCCGGAAAAATCACGACATTGAAGGCGATCATGGGGCTGCTGGACAAGCGCTCGGGCTCGATCACACTCGATGGCCACGAACTCATCGGTGCCGCACCTTACGACATCGCGCGCAAGGGCATCGCCTTCTGTCCGGAGGAACGCGGCATCTTCGCGAGCCTGAGCGTGCGCGAAAACCTGCTGCCGCCGCCGAAGGTCGCCGCCGGCGGCATGACGGTCGCGCAGATCCTCGCGCTGTTTCCCAATCTGAAGGAGCGTCTCGACAGCCAGGGCACCAAGCTGTCCGGCGGCGAGCAGCAGATGCTGGCGCTCGGGCGCATTCTGCACACGGGTGCGCGCATTCTGCTGCTCGACGAGCCGACCGAGGGGCTCGCTCCCGTGATCATCCACCAGATCGGCCGGACAATCACCGAACTGAAGGCGCTCGGCTTCACCATCCTGTTGGTCGAGCAGAATGTCGGCTTCGCCGCCGGCCTAGCCGACCGACACTACATCATGGAGCTCGGCCGTGTCGTCGAGGAAATTCCGGGCGCGGCGTTCGAGGGCCGACTGGGCGCGCTCAAGAGCTATCTCGGACTTTAAAGGGCATCATGACCACGATCCTCGGCGTCCCTTCTGCAGTCCTCTATGGCCAGCTCCTGCTCGGGCTGATCAACGGAGCGTTTTACGCCATGCTGAGCCTCGGGCTGGCGGTGATCTTCGGAATGATGAACATCGTGAACTTCGCGCATGGCGCGCAGTACATGATCGGCGCGATGGGCGCGTGGCTTCTGCTCAATTATCTCGGCGTCGGCTATTGGTGGGCGCTGATCCTGGCGCCGCTCATCGTCGGTGCGATCAGCATCGTGATCGAGGTGTTGCTGCTGCGGCGCCTTTACAAGCTCGACCATCTCTACGGCATGCTCCTCACCTTCGGTCTCGCGCTGATGGTGCAGGGCGCCTTCAGCAACTGGTTCGGATCCTCCGGCCAGCCCTATACGATTCCACAGGCGCTGACGGGCGGCCGCAATCTCGGCTTCATGTTCCTGCCGAACTACCGGGCCTGGGTGATCGTAACCTCTGTCGTGATCTGCCTCGGCACCTGGTACGTCATCGAGCGCACCAAGCTTGGCGCCTACCTGCGTGCCGCAACCGAAAACCCGATGCTGGTACAGGCGTTCGGAATCCGCGTCCCGCGCATGATCACGCTGACCTACGGCGCCGGCGTCGCGCTTGCCGCGCTGGCGGGCGTGCTGGCCGCGCCGGTTTACCAGGTCAGTCCGCTGATGGGCGCAGATCTCTTGATCGTCGTCTTTGCTGTGGTGGTGATCGGCGGCATGGGCTCGATCATGGGCGCGATCGTGACCGGCTTTCTCGTCGGCATCATCGAGGGCCTGACGAAGGCCTTCTATCCCGAAGCCTCAACGACGGTTGTCTTTGTCGTGATGGCGGTGGTGCTGCTGATCCGTCCAGCGGGGTTGTTCGGCTCGAAGCTCGAGGCGGCGCAGGGCCAACCGCAGTCCGGCCTGTCGGCGACCGCGCCGTCGATGCGTACGCAGACGCTGATCTTCCTGGCACTCGCCTGCTGCCTCGCGGCCGCGCCACTCGTCGTCTATCCCGGCTTCATGATGAAGGCGATGATTTTCGCGCTGTTCGCCTGCGCCTTCAACCTGGTTGCCGGATACGGGCGGCTCGTCTCCTTCGGCCACTCGATGTTCCTGGGCTCGGCCGGCTACGTCTGCGGCCATGCCGCCAAGATCTGGGGGCTATCTCCCGAGCTTGCGATCCTGGCCGGGACTGCAACAGCGGCCATGCTCGGCCTCGTCACCGGCTGGCTCGCTATTCGTCGCAGCGGCATCTACTTCGCGATGGTGACGCTTGCGTTCGCGCAGATGGTCTATTTCGTGGCGCTCCAGGCGCGCTTTACCGGCGGCGAAGACGGGTTGCAGGCCGTTCCACGTGGCATGCTGTTCGGCCGCATCGACCTTTCGCAGCCGGCAAATCTCTATGGCTTCGTGCTGGTGATATTCCTCGGCGGCTTTTTCCTGATCATGCGGTTGGTGGGGGCGCCGTTCGGGCGCGTGTTGAAGGCGATCAGCGATCATGACGTGCGTGCCCAGTCGCTCGGCTTTGAAACCAATCGCTACAAGCTCGTCGCCTTTGTGCTCTCGGCGGCTCTGGCGGGGCTTGCGGGTTCGACCAAGGCGATCGTCAGCCAGCTCGCCAGCCTCACTGACGTGCACTGGTCGATGTCGGGCGAAGTGCTGCTGATGACGTTTCTTGGCGGCGTCGGCACCCTCTATGGCCCGCTGGTCGGCGCCTTCATCGTCGTCGCGATGCAGAACTATCTGGCGGCATTCGGGCAATGGGTCACCGTCATTCACGGCTTGATCTTCGTGCTCTGCGTGCTCGCCTTCCGGCGCGGCATCGTCGGCGAATTGATCCCTCTGGCATCGCCTGCGCCGGACACCGCCGGCTGCGTCCGCCGCGCTCCGCGAGGTGGTGGTCGCGCCGCAGGAGTGAGCAGAGACATTTCGAACAAAAGCTTCGCCGTCCGGCGGAGCGGGACAGGACCGGGCCAAACCCGCTCGAGAGAGTGGATCTGACAACAGGGAATAGATGATGCAACAGACGCCTTCCAAATCCTTGCGCGGGATCGCGGCCGCGCTCTTCCTGGCTTCGTTCGCCGTCGGCGGTCAGGCCACGGCCCAGGTCAGCGACGACGTGGTCAAGATCGGTGTACTGACCGACATGTCCGGCCAGTACTCCGTCCTGAATGGGCCGGGCTCGCTCCTGGCGGCGCAGATGGCGGCAGCGGACTTCGGCGGCAAGGTTCTCGGCAAGCCCATCGAGATCATCGGCGCCGATCATCAGCAGAAGGCCGACATCGGCGTCGGCATAGCCCGGCGCTGGATCGAGAACGAGAAGGTCGACGCGATCTCGGACGTCACCAACAGCGCGATTGCGCTCGCGGTGCAGCAGTTGACGCGCGAGACCAACCGCGTCGCGCTGTTCTCGTCGCCGGGCACGACGGATCTGACCGGCAAACAGTGTTCGCCGACCGGCTTTCAGTGGGTCTACGACAACTATTCCAACGCGGTCGGACCGATGAAGGCCCTGATCGACAAAGGCAACGACACCTTCTTCATCATCACCGCCGACTTCGCCTTCGGACATTCGCTCGAGAAGATCGCAAGCGAGGCGATCAAGGCGAATGGCGGCAAGGTTCTGGGCACCATCCGCCATCCCTTCGGCGCGAACGATCTCTCGGCGTTCCTGCTGCCGGCGCAGGCGTCGAAAGCCAAGGTCATTGTTCTCGCCACCGCCGGCAAGGACATGACGACGGCGATCAAGCAGGC
This sequence comes from Bradyrhizobium sp. CCBAU 11361, assembly GCF_028128935.1. Lineage (NCBI taxonomy): Bacteria > Pseudomonadati > Pseudomonadota > Alphaproteobacteria > Hyphomicrobiales > Nitrobacteraceae > Bradyrhizobium > Bradyrhizobium sp. CCBAU 11361. The sequence continues at coordinate 64,859 of NZ_LBJZ01000001.1, read as the reverse complement.
CAATGAGTTCGGTATCATCGCGGGCGGCCAGTCCATCTCCGCGCCGGTCGTGTTCATCACCGACGTCCACGCGATCGGCTTGTCGACCGCGCAGGGGATTTCGTTCATCGAGGGCTTCTATTGGGACCAGAACGACGAGACACGGGCTTTCGCCAAGCGCTTCTTCGAGGTGCGCAAGGCCATGCCGACTGCGCCGCAGGCCGGCGTCTATTCCTCGATCCGGCACTATCTCAAGGCGATCCAGGCCGCCGGCACCGATGAAGCCAAGGCCGTGGCTGCCAAGATGCGCGAGCTGCCTGTGGACGACTTCTTCGCCAAGGGCGGCAAGGTGCGCGAGGACGGCCGCATGGTCCACGACATGCTGCTGGTCCAGGTCAAGAAACCTTCCGAATCGAAGCAGCCATGGGACTATTATAATGTCGTGGCGACGGTCCCTGGGGAGCAGGCGTTTCAATCTCTTGCCCAGAGTGAATGCCCGCTCGTAAAGAAGTGAGGCAAGTCCCGGCGGTTTCGCGCCGCCGGGCGTCGCTTACGCAATAAAAGGGAGAGAGCCGCGATGAAGAAGACTGCGACGCGACCGTCGCTGAGGGAGCCCGCGGCCGCCGAGATCGTGCCAGCGCGTTTCTCGGCCGACGTCGCGCCGGCCGAGACAAGCGACGATCTCGGTCAGAGGCTGAAGCGCGTACGGATCGACAAGGGTTGGACCTTAAAAGAGGTGAGCGAGCGCACAGGGGTCGCCCGCTCGACCCTGTCGAAGATCGAGAACGGCCAGATGTCGCCGACCTATGACGTGCTCCAGAAGATCACGCGCGGGGTCGAGCTCGACATCGTCGAGCTGTTCGACCAGCGTCGCCAGAGCGCGCCCTTTGGCCGCCGCAGCGTCACCCGTAGCGGCGAGGGCAAGCCGCATCCGACCGATACTTACGACTACGAAGTGCTGGCGACCGACCTTTCGCAGAAACACATCCTGCCGTTCAAGGCGCGGATCAGGGCGCGCAGCCTGGACGAGTTCCCTGGCTGGGTGCGTCACGAGGGCGAGGAGTTCTTGTGCGTTCTGTCCGGCACCGTCCGGGTGTTCACGGAATTCTATGCTCCCGTCACGCTCGAGGTAGGCGACAGCACCTATTTCGACAGCAAGATGGGCCATGCCATCGTGTCGTTGAGCAAGGAGGATGCCGAAGTCATCTGGATTTGCACCGGTATCAGCGCACTTTCATGATTGGGACGGGATGATACCGATGCTGCGCAGTTACTCCGCTGCCGACGTCCATGCCGCGCTTGCCTTTCCCAAGCTGATCGAAGCATTGCGCGAGGCCTTCAGGCGCGACGGCGAGCCGATGCCGTTGCGGCAGGCCTACGAGGTCGGCGTCGACGGCGCGCCCGCCCGTCTCCTGACGATGCCGGCCTGGGTTCGCGGCGAGGCGCTCGGCGTCAAGCTCGTCACGGTGTTTCCGCAGAACGCCGAGCGCGGTCTCGGAGCGGTGTCGTCGCTCTATTTCCTGCTTGATGGCCAGACCGGCCAGCCGCGCGCCATGATCGACGGCGAAGCCCTGACCAACCGGCGCACTGCGGCCGCCTCGGCGCTGGCATCCGACTATCTGTCGCGCACCGACAGCCGCACACTGCTTGTCGTCGGAACCGGCCATCTCGCACCTCACCTCGTCGCAGCCCACTGCGCCGTACGTCCGATCGAGAAGGTGCTGGTCTGGGGACGCAATCCTCAGCGCGCGCTGGCCCTGGCCGATACGCTTGTCCGGCGGGGCGTCAACGCAGCCAGTGCGGCCGACCTTGCCGAGGCCTTGCCGCAGGCTGACATCGTCACCTGCGCCACGACGTCGACCGAGCCTTTGGTCAAAGGGGCACTGCTGCGGCCGGGAACCCACGTCGACCTTGTCGGTGCTTTCACACCGCAGATGCGCGAAAGCGACGATGACGCCGTTTTGCGCAGCCGCGTCTTCATCGACACCTATGCCGGAGCACTGGCCGAGGCGGGAGACCTTCTGCAACCCATCGCCGCCGGAAGCTGGAGCGCCGACAGGATTTGCGGCGATCTCCATGAACTGACTAATGGCACGAAGTCGGGTCGCCTTGACCGCAACGAGATCACCCTGTTCAAATCGGTCGGCGCGGCGATCGAGGATCTCACGGCCGCGAGTCTGCTGGCCAATCCGAGTTCCCTCGTGCGGTCTCCCGAGCGAGGGCGCTCGACAACGAAGGCCTGACGATGTCCAAGCAGGAAAAGCCTGGCTTCTGCACGTTGTGCCGCTCCCGCTGCGGCACGCTCAATGTGGTCGAGAATGACAGGCTTGTCGCTGTGCAGCCGAATCCGGCTCATCCAACCGGCAAGGCGTTGTGCCCAAAGGGCAGGGCCGCTCCGGAGATCGCGCACTCGGCCAGGCGCCTCAAGACGCCATTGCGACGCACCGCGCCGAAGGGCGCCACCGATCCGGGCTTCGTGCCGATATCTTGGGACGAGGCACTGAGCGAGATCACCGAACGGCTCGGGCGCTACCGGGAAGAGACTGGGCCGGAATCGGTCGCGTTCGCGGTGACCTCCGGCTCTTCGTCCTCGACATCAGACAGCCTGGACTGGATCCAGCGCTTCGTCCGCGGCTTCGGCAGTCCGAACAACTGTTTCTCCACTGAGATCTGCAACTGGCACAAGGACCACGCCCACGCCTTCACCTTCGGCTGTGGCTTGCCGACGGCGGACTATCGCAATTCCGAACTCATCCTGCTCTGGGGCCACAACCCCGCCAATGTCTGGCTGGCCCAGGCGGAGGCGATCAGCGCCGCGCGGGCGCGCGGCGCCAAGCTTGCGGTGATCGATCCGCGCCGGACCGGCTCGGCGCGCGACGCCGATCTGTGGCTGCGGATCCGCCCCGGCACCGATGCTGCGCTGGCGCTTGGCCTGGCACGCTGGTTGATCGTCAACCGCGCCTATGACGCCGAGTTCGTACGACGCTGGACCAATGCCGCCTTCCTGGTCCGCAACAGCGACGGCTGCTTTTTGCGCGCCGGCGATATCGGGCTCCAGGGCGACGGCTTCCTGGTCTGGGACGAGGCCGCGGGTCGCGCGGCGCTCGCCGCGGACGGACTAGCTGTGGCTGCGCTCGAAGGAAACTTCGAAGTGATCGGTCCCGAGGGTCCTATCGCCTGCCGCACCGGTTTCGACCACTATGTCGCGGCGGCCGAGCCTTACGATCCCGCGACGGTCGAGCGTACCACCGGTATTCCGGCGGCGCAGGTCGAGCAACTCGCGGCCACGATCTCGGCTGCGGCATCGGTTTGCTATCACGGCTGGACGGGGCTCGGACAGCATACAAATGCCTCACAGACGGAGCGCGCCGTCGCAACGCTCTATGCACTGACCGGCTGCTTCGATGCGCCGGGCGGCAATGTCCGGATGCCCAGCCTTCCGGTGCCCTCGTTGCATTCCATCGCGATGATCCCGCTGGAGACGAGAGCGCGCACGCTCGGCCTCTCGGAGCGCCCGCTCGGCCCGCCGACCGACGGCTGGATCACCTCCAGCGATTTCTATGACGCGGCCTTGACCGGCAAGCCTTACCGCGTGCGCGCGCTGTTCGCGTTCGGCTCCAATCTTCTCGTGTCGCATCCAGCGCCAGAGCGTGGACGGGAGGCGCTGAAGGCGCTCGACTTCCAGGTCCATTGCGATCTGTTCCTGAACCCGACCGCCGAGATGGCCGACATCGTGCTGCCGGTCTCGAGCCCCTGGGAGCACGAAGCGCTGCGCCTGGGCTTCGAGATTTCACCCGAGGCGCAGGAACTGGTGCAGCTGCGCCCGCAGATGATTCCGCGGCAGGGCGAGGCCCGTTCGGATATGTGGATCGTGTTCCAGCTCGCCAAACGGCTCGGCATGGGCGAGCTGTTCTTCGACGGCGATGTCGAGAAAGGCTTTGAGCATCTGCTCGCGCCGCTCGGACTCGACCTCGAAGCGCTACGGGCCAGGCCGGAGGGCATTCGCGTGCCGCTCAAGCATCTCCATCGCAAATATGAGACGACCGGCTTCGCCACCCAGACCGGCAAGGCCGAGCTCTATTCGGAACTGCTGCATCGCCATGGCTACCCGGCGGTACCGCGCTTCATCGAGCCGGCCGAGCGTCGTAATGAGGCGTTTCCGCTGACGCTGTTCTCCGCCAATAGCGGCTATTTCTGCCATAGCCAGCATCGGGGCATCAATGCGTTGCGTCGCAAGCGCGCGGAGCCGACGGCCGAGCTTCATCCTGAACTCGCCCGCCGCAGGCGTATCCAGGAAGGTGATTGGATGCGCGTCAGCAGCCGCATGGGCGCGATCCGGATGCGGGCCGTCTTTAACGATGCGCTCGCGCAGGATGTGGTGGCGAGCGACTATGGCTGGTGGCAGCCGGCGCCGGATCTTGGCCTTCCGGGCTATCTTCCGGACGCGACACAGCCTGTCGGTGCGAGTTTCAACGCCATCATCGCTGAAGATGGCCGCGATCCCCTGAGCGGGGCACTGGCGCTGCGCTCTTTTGCCTGCGATGTCGCACCTGAGGAGAGTACGTCCTGGCAGGGCTGGCGGTCATTCGCCGTCGCGGAGCGTCGCGAGGAATGTTCCGATGTGGTCGGGCTGACATTGCGGCCCGTCGACGGTGGCTCGCTTCCCGCTTTTCGGCCGGGCCAGTATGTCAGCGTCCGGATGGGCGATGCGATCCGATCCTATTCGCTCACCGGAGCCGCGGCCGCGTCACCCGAGGCCTACGACATCGGCGTCAGACACATCGCGGGCGGGCGGGTCTCGACGGCGATCAGGCATGGGCTCGCGCCCGGTGACGTCGTCGAACTACAGTCACCCAAAGGCGGCTTCGTCCTGCCGCTGCGCAACGAATTTCCGGTCGTTCTGATCGCCGGCGGCATCGGCATCACACCATTCCTGTCCTATCTCGAAACGCTGGAGGGAACTAGCGACGAACCGCGTGTGACGCTGCACTATGGCTGCCGGGATAGCGAGAGCCGTCCGTTCCAGCATCGGATCGAGGGGCTGCGGCAGAGGCTTCCGAACCTGACCCTGGTCACATATTTGAGCCAGCCGCGAAGCGGCGACAGCTTTGACCGGCAGGGCCGGTTCACCGTGTCGGATATCGATCCGGAACTGTTGCACAAGCGTGCGCGCTTCTACATGTGCGCATCCGATGCGATGATGGAAGAGGTGAGCGCGGGTCTCCAGGCGTGTGGCGTGCCTGCATTCGAGATCTTCAGGGAACGTTTCCGTTCGCCCGCGCCATCCGCGCTCGACAGCCTCGTGCCGCGCCGGATTCATTTCGCCCGCTCTGGCCGAACACTGACATGGTCGCCGCAGGTGCCGCTGATTAGCATCCTTGCGACTGCGGAAGGCGCCGGGCTTACGCTTCCGAGTGGTTGCCGTGTCGGACAATGCGAAAGCTGTGCCGTGCCGATAAAGACCGGCGAGGTTCGTCATTTCGTCGATTGCGCGGATCTGGATGGGGGGCATTGCCTGACATGCCAGGCCGTCCCACTTTCCGATCTTGTCATCGACGCATAACGGGCAGGCCCCCAAGCGATTTCAAAATCGGAGGTGCCGGGTTTCGAGGCCAAAGCTGACGTTACGCGCACGTTCACCAATGCCCGGACACGAGGCCGACAACTTGGCCAGTCCCGCTCGGCGAATTCAACCGCGAGGTGAGGGAGATCATCTGCGCTATAGCTCGCGGCTCGTGCATCGCAAGCGTGATCACCCATCCAGATCTGATGCGCGCGGACATGCGACTGTTCCGGCGCGAGGTGTGACTTGCCCGATAGCTGCAGAAAAACGCACATGGACTCGCAGTGCGTGGACCACATCATTGTTTCGGGCGAGATGCATTTGCGCCGGATCCTGAAAGCCTACGCGGACTATTACAATTGCGTCAGAACGCATCGATCCTGGAACAGGGATGAGCCGGTGTCTCGCCCGGTTCAGCGAACCGGTGTGATCAGTTCACGCGCCATCCTGGGCGGACTTCACCACCACCACGGCCGGGTTTGAGGTTTCGGTACACACAGCAGTCGCCGCAATGTTTTCCTACGGGCTACCCCACTCGACAGCTTCTGGCGCGCGGTCAGATAACGGCGTCTCGGAAGAGCCTGCTTGCAATGTTTAGTATATCGTGGTTCACTAAACAAATCGAGCCTGGCTGAATCCCTAAGAATCCGGGCAGGCGCGAGGAAACGTCCGTTTAGTCGTTCAGCCCGTGAAGGACTGTATCGCTCTGCTCGAAGCATTCGAGCGGGTTGGAGAGTCGCGCCATGTCGATGGCCGACCCCACTGTGAGGGAAAGCGTTATGAAACAGACAGTGAAGGCGCTTCTTACTACTTGCGGAGTTCTCGCATCCGCGCTCGGTGTCGGAGTGGGGACTACTCCTGCGCATGCGCAGGCCAAGACCATCACGCTGTGCTGGGCCGCGTGGGATCCAGCCAACGCCCTGGTCGAATTGTCGAAGGACTTCACCGCCAAGACCGGCGTCGGCATGAAGTTCGAGTTCGTGCCGTGGACCAACTATGCCGACCGCTTCCTGAACGAGCTCAATTCGCATGGCTCGCTGTGCGATCTCATCATCGGGGATTCGCAATGGATCGGGGGCGCCGCCGAGAACGGTCAGTACGTCAAGCTCAACGATTTCTTCAAGAAAGAAGGAATCAGTATGGACGACTACATGCCCGCGACGGTGGTCGGCTATTCCGAGTGGCCGAAGAACAGCCCGAACTATTGGGCGCTGCCTGCCATGGGCGACGCGGTGGGCTGGACCTATCGCAAGGACTGGTTTGCACGGCCGGAGATCCAGGCGGATTTCAAGGCCAAATACGGCCGCGATCTCGCCGTGCCGAAGACGCTCGATGAACTGCGCGACATCGCAAAATTCTTCCAGGGCCGCGAGATCGACGGCAAGAAGGTCTATGGCGCTTCGATCTATACCGAGCGAGGCTCGGAAGGCATCACCATGGGCGTGTCGAACTACCTCTATGATTACGGCTTCCAATATCAGGATCCCAAGAAGCCGTATTCAATGGACGGGTTCGTCAACTCGCAAGGCGCCGTGAAGGGGCTCGAGGCCTACAAGGAGCTCTACAAGTGCTGTACGCCCCCCGGCGCATCCAACTCCTACATGTCCGAAGGCCTTGATGCGTTCAAGTCGGGGCAAGTCGCGCTGCAGATGAACTTCTTCGCCTTCTTCCCGGGCCTCTACAAGGATCCGAACGTCGGTGGGGACAAGATCGGCTTCTTCAGCAATCCCGCAGGCCCCGCGACCCAGGCGACGCAGCTCGGCGGGCAGGGCATCTCGGTCGTTTCTTATTCCAAGAACCAGGCCGAGGCGCTGCAATATATCAAATGGTTCTCCGGTGGAGATGTGCAGAAGAAGTGGTGGGCGCTGGGCGGCTATTCCTGCGCCAAGTCAGTGTTGAACGATCCGGGCTTCCCGAACAGCGCGCCGTTCGCCGGCGAGTTCTTGAAGTCGATGGGAATGGTCGTCGACTTCTGGGCCGAGCCTTCCTATGCGCAACTGCTGCAAGCCGAACAGAAGCGCGTGCATGACTACGTGGTGGCGGACAAGGGCACCGCGCAGGAAGCGCTCGATGGCCTGGTAAAGGACTGGAAGGCGATCTTCAAAGAAGAAGGCAAGAAGTTCTAGGGCAAACGCCTGGAGCGCACGCCGAGCGCGCTCCAGGCTCTCTTCGGTAGAACCCGCAGGCGTCGCATGGACGACAATCGCGACGCCAGGATTGACCAAGGCCATGAACGATTTAAGTACCTCGTCGCAGATCACCTACCGGGCCGTCCCGATCCGACCAGGCGTGATACGTCGTATCCGCGGCCTTTCGGACCAGGCGCTCGCATGGCTCTTCATCACTCCGACGATCGTGCTGCTGCTGGCGATCAATATCTTCCCGCTGGTATGGACGATCTACCTGTCCTTTACCAACTACCGCGCCAATCGGCCGAACGCGCCGACGCTATGGCTGGGGACCGATTGGTACCAGTCGATCCTGACCGATCCGGATATCTGGGCGGCGATGCAGGTCACGGCGCATTTCGTGGTTTGGACCGTGCTGATCGAGACAGTGCTCGGATTCGGCCTTGCATTCCTGATCGACAAGAAATTCCGCGGCCATGGCCTGTGGACCACGATCATTCTATTGCCGATGATGCTCTCACCCGCGGTTGTCGGTAATTTCTGGACCTTCCTCTATCAGCCGCAGATCGGGCTGTTCAACTACGTGGTCGCCTTCTTCACGGGGCGCGGCGCTTCGTCGTTCCAGATGCTGGGAGACGTGACCCTCAGTCCGTGGGCCATCGTCATCGTCGACGCCTGGATGTGGACGCCTTACGTGATGCTGATTTGCCTGGCGGGGCTGCGGTCGATCCCGGATTACATTTACGAGGCAGCGGAGGTCGACCGCGCGTCGAATTGGCGGCAGTTCTGGTCGATCACGCTGCCGATGGCTCTGCCGTTCATCATGCTCGCGGTGCTCTTTCGCGGGATCGAGAATTTCAAGATGTTCGACATGGTCAACCTCCTGACCGGTGGAGGGCCGGGCTCGACCACGGAAGTCGCTTCGATCACACTGAAGCGCGCAGCCTTTGAGAGCTGGCGAACCGGCTATTCTTCGGCCTTCGCGATCATTCTGTTCGTGACAGTGTTTGGCCTTGCCAACATCTACGTCAAGGCGCTGAACCGGGTGAAAAGCCGATGAGCGCGTCAAACGCAGCCCACTCAGTCGTCGAGCCGTCGACCGGCACTCGCCGCTTTGCCGGCCTGCTCGTCATACTCTATGCCATCATAACGATGGTTCCGCTGATATGGATCGTGCTCACCTCGTTCAAGTCGCCTGACGATGCGATCTCCTATCCGCCGAAGGTCTTCTTCAAGCCCTCCCTTGAAGGCTATTGCAACGTCTTCACAACGCGCTCGCGCCAGACCCAGGAGTTTATCCAGACGCTGGGGCCACCGCAGGGGCTCTGTGACAACATCGCGCGCAGCCGCAACATGGTTGTCGCCGGGCCGTCGAACTATGTGCCGCGCTTCATCAATTCGCTGATCATCGCCTTTGGCTCGACGGTGCTTGCCGTCGCGCTCGGTACGCTCTCGGCTTATGGCTTTTCGCGCTTCCGTGTGCCTCTCAAGGACGACCTCCTGTTCTTCATTCTATCGACCAGGATGATGCCGCCAATCGCGGTCGCGATCCCGATCTACCTGATGTACCGGACCGTCGGGTTATCGGATACCCGTCTCGGGATGATCCTGCTCTACACTTCGGTGAATGTCTCGCTCGCCGTCTGGCTTCTCAAGGGCTTCATCGACGAAATCCCGCGCGAATACGAAGAAGCAGCAATGATCGATGGCTATACGCGCTTCCAGGCTTTCGTGAAGGTGGTTCTCCCGCAGGCAACGACCGGGATTGCCGCAACGGCAATCTTCTGCCTGATTTTTGCCTGGAACGAATACGCCTTTGCGGTCCTCCTGACCTCTGGCAACGCCCAGACCGCGCCCCCTTTCATTCCGATCATCATCGGCGAGGGCGGTCAGGATTGGCCCGCAGTAGCCGCCGGTACGACGATCTTCCTTGTGCCGATCGTGGTGTTTACGGTGCTGCTCCGCAAACATCTTCTGCGCGGCATTACCTTTGGAGCCGTCCGCAAATGAACCTTGATGTGAACACGTCAACGCCGCACGTCAGCCTGACGAGCAGAATGTTGCGGCGCGGTCCGCTGGAAGCGGTCGCGACGACGATCATTGCCGCAGGTGTGGTGATGCTGATGCAGCCGTTTTCTCTAACGCTTTATTCCTGGTCTTTCGTGGTCACTCTCTTTGGGACGGTGATGTTCACAATCGTCTCGAAGGTCCGGGAGTAGCGCTCGATGGCACAGATCAGGGTCGAAGCGCTCAATAAATCCTTTGGAGAGTTTCACGCAGTCAAGGGCGCGAGCTTTACGGTGGATGATGGACAGTTCCTTTGTCTTCTTGGGCCTTCCGGGTGCGGCAAGACGACAACGCTGCGGATGATTGCAGGACTGGAATTGCCGACATCCGGCACGATCAGCGTCGACGGTGAGGACGTGACGATGAACCGTGCCTCCGCGCGAGATATCGCCTTCGTCTTTCAGCTATTTGCGCTCTATCCGCACATGAATGTCCGGCGCAATATCGGCTTTCCGCTCAAATGCGAGGGGATTGGAGCTGCGGAGCGCGACCGGCGCGTGGTGGAGGCCGCTCGGATCCTGCGTATCTCCCATCTCCTTGATCGGTCGGTTTCGACCCTCACCGGCGGCGACCGTCAGCGCGTCGCGCTTGGGCGGGCGATCGTCCGCAAGCCGGAATGCTTCCTGATGGACGAGCCGCTCGGAGCGCTCGATACTGAAATGCGCGAGGCGATGATCCAGGAATTGCGCGCGTTGCATGACCGGCTTGGCGCGACGACCGTTTACGTCACGCATGATCAACTGGAAGCCATGGCAATGGCGGACCTGATTGCGGTGATGAACAACGGCGTGGTCGAGCAGATTGCGAGTCCGCGCGACATTTATGACCGGCCTGTTTCGCTCTTCGTAGCCGACTTCATCGGTTCTCCAGCGATGAATTTCCTGCCGTTTCGCGGTAGCCTGCAATCCGGGGCGCAGGCGATCCGGCTCGGGGATCGCGAAGTTGCGATACCCACCGCACGCGAGGCGTTGGTGGAGAGCGACCTTGTCCTGGGCGTCAGACCCGAGCATGTGCGCTTCTCCGATAGCGGGGTGGTGCGGGGCGAGATCTATGGGTCGGAATATCTCGGCACGACGCAGATCGTGACGGTGACGACGTCTTACGGCGCTCTCAAGGCCCGCTCGCCCGCCAGCATGCCCTTTCAGATTGGGGTGAATGTCGGGCTCGATTTTCGGCCCGATACGTTGTCGCTCTTCGATCAGGGGTCGGGACGGGCAATACGCACCGCATTGTACGAGGGAGGCGAGCATGGCTGAAGTCGAGATCGGGGCGGTCTCCAAGGCGTTTGGCAAGACGCAAGCCGTCGTCGATCTGTCCCTCACCATTGGAGACGGCGAATTCGTTGCGTTGCTGGGGCCGACCGGCGCCGGCAAGACGACGACGCTGCGTCTCGTCGCCGGATTAGAGGCGCCCGGCAGCGGTTCGGTCCGCATCGACGGACGCGATGTGACCAGTGATGCGCCGGCGGATCGCGACGTCGCCTTCGTATTCCAGCAATATTCGTTGTACCCGCATCTGACCGTGTTCGAGAACATGGCCTTTGCGCTACGCGCACCGACGCGCCGGCTGCCGGAGGCCGAAATTCGCGCAAAGGTCGAACAGGTTGCGCGTCTTCTCCATATCGAAGCCAAGCTCCACAGCAAGGCGACCCAGTTGTCGGGCGGGCAGATGCAGCGCGTTGCGATTGGCCGCGCTCTGGTGCGCTCGCCCTCGATCTACCTGATGGACGAGCCGCTTTCTTCGCTCGATGCCAAGCTGCGCGGTGAAATGCGCCTGGAGCTTAAGCGCATCCAGATCGATCTCGGCGCGACGATCCTCTACGTCACCCACGATCAAACCGAGGCTATGACCATGGCATCGCGCATCGGCGTGATGGAGGCCGGGCGATTGATGCAGATCGGAACGCCGCGCGAGATTTACGAGAACCCGGTCAACACCTATGTCGCTGCCCGGCTCGGCCAGCCGATGATCAACCTGCTGCCGGCCGGTCTGTTTGCGGGGGCTCCGTCGAGCGCCAAGACCATCGGGGCGCGTACCGAGCACCTGGCTATCACGCGCAATGGCGGAGACGTGTCGGCAACCGTCACGCGGGTCGAGCATCTCGGCGACCAGAGTCATCTGCACCTGGATCTCGGTGGCCAACCCGTTGTGACGTTGGCGGAGTCTGAGACCACGTTAGATGTCGGCGACGTCGTGTCACTACGCCTCAACAAGCCGCTGTTCTTCGACGCGGCCGGCAGGAGGGTCGCAGCATGAGCCTCGATCGGGCCTCCAGGGAAGAGCTGGTGCGAGCGCTTGCGGAAGCGGTGATCCAGCACGCCGACGAGCTGACCGGCCTTGATCAGGCGATCGGTGACGGCGATCATGGTTTGAACATGAAGCGCGGCTTCGAAGCCGTGCTCGCGACATTGCCTGGCCTTGCGGACAAATCACTGCCGGAAATGCTGAAGTCGATCGGAATGACGCTGGTCATGAAGGTTGGCGGGGCCTCCGGGCCACTGGTCGGGACTTTCTTCATGGAGCTGGGCAAGGCGCTTCCGGAGCAGCCGACACGTGCAGAGTTCGTCGCGGCCGCGGATATGGCGATTAACGCCGTGAAGGCCCGCGGACGCTCAGAAGCAGGACAGAAGACCCTGCTCGACGTGCTGGTGCCGGTGCAAGCGGTATTGGCCGCGGGTGGCGATGCGCGGGCGATTGCGATGGAGGCAGCGCAGGCGGCCGATCGCACGACGCCGATGCTCGCCATTCGCGGCAGGGCTTCTTTTCTCGGCGAACGTTCGATTGGTCACATGGACCCCGGTTCGCGCTCAGTGTCCCTGTTGATCGGCGCTGCAGCCAAAGTATTGGAATTCGAGGCAAGGTTATGAACAGTCAAGATCGCGGTAATGTCGGAATCGTCATCGTTTCACATTCGCCCAAGATTGCGGAAGGCGCGGCCGATATGGTGCGTCAGATGGTGGGCAATGCGGTGCCGCTCGCCTGGACCGGCGGCGATGTCGATGGAGGGCTCGGCACGAATGTTGCTGGAATCCTGGAGGCGATCGAGGCGGCGTGGTCCCCATCAGGTGTGGCTGTGCTCGTTGATCTCGGTGGAGCGGAGACAAATTCCGAGATGGCAGTGGAAATGTTAGCCGAAGATCGGAGGGCGCGCGTCGTCGTCTGCAATGCTCCGGTGGTCGAAGGAGCGGTGATTGCAGCGACGGAATCCTCGGGTGGCTCATCGCTCGCAGCCGTCAAGCGTAGCGCGGAGGAATTCTATGCATGATGCCCACGCCAGCCGGGCAGGTGAGACGTCGGTGCCGCTGACCGCCTCGGCGGTTCTCGTCAACAAGGTCGGTCTTCATGCGCGGCCGTCGGTCAAGCTCACGCAGTGTGCGAAGAGGTTTGCCGCAAAGATCGAACTCGCCCTCTCTGGAGATGGGCCTTGGACGGATGCCAAGAGTCCGGTGAAGGTGATGCGTGTAAAAGCTCCGCAGGGGGCGACGCTGCATTTCCGGGTCACCGGACCGGACGGAGAGGTGGCGCTTGCTGCCGTGCTTGCGCTTGTGCATGACGGTTTCGGTGAGGCTTAACAGCAGTGGCAGAGATCCAACTTATCGGCCGTGCCGCATCGCCGGGCCTCGCGTTCGGGCCGGTCGCCGTGCTGACTGCGGCCGTGGCCGGGCGAATGGCGAGCGAGGATCCGGAGCAGGAGGCTGCAGCGCTGCGGTCGGCGATTGAGGGGGCGAGGGCGGAACTCGCCGAGCAGATCAAGACGATTCAGAGTGAGGCGGCAGACATTCTGGAGTTCCAGGCCGCCATGTTGGAAGACGATGCACTAACAGACACGGCATATGAACTTATCGCGATCGGGATCACTGCCGACCATGCCTGGCGCCGGGCACTCGACCTAGAGATCGCCGGCTATCGCGCGGCTGAAGATGAATATTTCCGTGCCCGCGCCGTTGATATCGTTGACATCCGCGATCGCGTGCTTGCGCATCTGGGCGGTGTGGAGGCTGTCGCCGGAATCGCGGGCGGTTCGATTGTTGCGGCCGAAGATATCACGCCTTCGACCTTTCTTGCGACTGACTGGTCGCAGGGCGGCGCGATCGCGCTGGCCAGTGGCTCACCTTCCTCGCATGTCGCGATGTTGGCGCGCGCGCGGGGGGCGCCGATGGTCGTTGGATTAGGTCCGTTGGCGTGGCACGGACAGCCGCCGGTCTTGGCGCTGGTAGACGGCGACGCCGGAAGGGTCATCTTCGATCCGGAGCCGGAGACCATCCGTCTCTTTGAGCTGCGTATGGCGGCTGCGAAGGCCGAGCTGGCTGTCGCCGAGGCGACCAGCCTTGCGCCTGCCTTCGTCGCCAATGGTCGGCGGATAACGGTTCTGCTCAATGTCGCCGGGCCTGAAGACCTTGCAAACCTTGATCCCGCAATTTGCGACGGCATCGGCCTTGTACGCACGGAATTCCTGTTCGAGGCGGCTCACGGCCTGCCGGACGAGGAAACGCAATACAGGGTCTATCGAGACATTCTCGTCTGGGCTCAAGATAAGCCGGTGACGATCCGGACCTTGGATGCAGGCGGAGACAAGCAGGTTCCCGGTTTGACGGTCGAAGGTGAGAGCAATCCGTTTCTCGGCCTCCGCGGTATCCGCCTCTCGCTCGCGCGGCCGGAGGTGTTTCGCATGCAGCTCCGCGCGCTCTGCCGTGCGGCTGTCCATGGCACCCTGAAAGTGATGTTGCCCATGGTTGCGGTCCCGTCGGAATTGGACCGCGCGAACGAAATACTTGACGCGGAGTTCACAGCCCTCCAAGCGAAAGGAGTTGCCTGCGCTCGCCCGCCGCTCGGCATTATGGTCGAGGTTCCAGCGGCGGCGCTCTGTGCAGCGGATTTTGGCGCTGCATTCTATTCCATCGGTTCGAACGATCTAACCCAGTACACGATGGCGGCGGCGCGCGACATCGGCGCAGTCGCTGACCTTAATGACACCAGCAATCCAGCCGTGCTGGCACTGATAGCCGCGACCGTCGAGGCCGGGCTAAAGCGTGGAGTCGAGGTTTCGCTCTGTGGCGACGCCGCGGCCAACACCCACCTGACGGCGGCGCTGCTCGCGACCGGATTGACAACTCTCTCGGTGTCGCCGATTGCCGTCGCACGGCTCAAGGCCGCAATCGCAAAGGTGAGTTCATGAAGGACGATGTCGGCAAGGACACGCCCGGTGACAAGAATGTCGCAGAATACAAGATAATCCTGCGAAAGGTACTCGACAATCGGCCCTCGGGGACGCGCCTGAAGCTTGCGGCGGCGCTGGGCAAGAATCGCTCTTTCGTGAGTCAAATCACGAATCCGGCTTATCTGGTGCCGATCCCGGCGAAGCATGTCACGGTCATCTTCGACGTCTGCCATCCGTCCAGCGCCGAGCGTGCGGCATTTCTCGATGCGTATGGCCGCGCGCACCCCGGAAGACTGCGCGCACCCCACCGCGAAGCGCGCACGCGTGTCATTACGGTGACCGTTCCTGAACTTGGCGACGACAAGAAGAATCGTGCGCTCGAGCAGCTCATCGTGGATTTCGCCGCGCAGCTCGCGCGCTTTGCAGAAAGCGTCGGTTAGCCATTGAATTGAACTTTGGACCGGACTGGGAGAACGCTCATGAAAAAGCTGATCAACAGCGCAGATACGGTGCTCGAAGAAAGCCTTGACGGTCTAGCCGCAGCGCACGCGGATCTGCTTGTGCTTGGCCCCGAGCGCAAATTTGTGCGTCGTCGGACTCTGAAGCCAGGCAAGGTCGCGCTGATTTCGGGAGGCGGTTCGGGGCATGAGCCGCTGCACGCGGGCTTTGTCGGCCTCGGCATGCTTGACGCGGCTTGCCCCGGCCAGGTCTTCACCTCGCCGACACCTGACCAGATGATCGAGGCCGCGGAGGCCGTTGATACCGGCGCAGGCGTGCTGTTCATCGTCAAGAACTACGAAGGCGACGTGATGAATTTCACCATGGCAGCCGAGATGGCCGGCCGAGAAGTCGCAAGCGTGGTGACGAACGACGACGTGGCGGTCGAAAAGTCGACCTACACGACCGGTCGTCGCGGTGTCGCTGGAACGTTGATCGTGGAAAAAATGATCGGCGCCGCGGCCGAGACGGGTATGCCCCTTGCCGCGCTCAAGACGCTCGGTGACGACGTCAATCGGCGTACGCGATCGATGGGGGTCGCACTGCTGCCATGTACCGTGCCAGCGGCCGGACGGCCAAATTTTGCTTTGGCCGACGATGAGATGGAGATGGGCGTCGGCATTCACGGTGAACCTGGCCGTCGCAGGGTGCCGTTGGCTTCCGCGGATGCGATCGCCGCTGAGCTGGTCGAGGCAGTTCTGAAGGATCTTGGGCCCAGCAGAGGCAGCGAAGTGCTGCTTCTCGTCAATGGGTTCGGCGCGACGCCTTTGATCGAGCTCTATCTGATGGTCAATGCCGCCAAGCGGATCTTGGATCGCGCAGGAATAGCGGCAACGCGTTTCCTGACCGGTCCCTACGTCACATCGCTAGACATGGCCGGCGTCTCGATCACCGTATCTGTACTCGATAACGACGCCGCAAAATTGTGGGATGCCCCGGTGCATACCGCGGCTCTGCGGTGGGGAGCCTGATATCGGCTTCGTGACGAAGTGGTTTTGCTGCAGGCGAAGACCCGTCGCTTTCACACCGCCGGGGTCCGCAAGATCGCGCAGCGGGCTTCGGCGGCGTCCACGCCGACTTCGACGCGAACAGCACGGCAGCCACTCCAAATTAGTGCGATTTCCTTGACGCCCATTTGCCGAATTCGCTCAATCTTGAAGACGCTCAATCTTGAAGACACTGAATACGAGGGTTCGATTCCCTTCACCCGTTCCAGAACAATTTCAACGGCTTAGCGCGGATTTTCCGATGTCATTCTGACAAACAGGCTGAACACCGTTCCAATTGTTGCCGGTGTTGTCAGTCCCTGGGCTCGACGTTGTCGTCGCGATGCCCGCGAGCAGTTCACTGCACCAACCTCTACCGCTCTTTCGCTTCCATTCTTGCGCAATCACTGCCGATCGTCGTCGGCCGAGGTGACGGCACGCGATTCCAGCGCTGCAACGACGGATTGAGGCCGCGCCACGCAAAAGCTAATCGCTGGGAACTACCCTCAGGGCCT
Organism: Bradyrhizobium sp. CCBAU 11361; assembly: GCF_028128935.1. Lineage (NCBI taxonomy): Bacteria > Pseudomonadati > Pseudomonadota > Alphaproteobacteria > Hyphomicrobiales > Nitrobacteraceae > Bradyrhizobium > Bradyrhizobium sp. CCBAU 11361. Next base: position 47,964 of record NZ_LBJZ01000001.1, on the reverse strand, counting down.
ACCTGTCAGGTCGCAACCGTCAGAGAATGTCGGTCGGCGTGTTGGTGCATCATTAAGTAGAATCCCGACCACTCCTTTGCAGCGGATTCTAGTCCAGGTGCCTTGCGCGCAGATCTTGAAGGTCCTTTTTCAATGCCACCAGATCCAGCCCGCGAGGAAAAGTGAGGCGTCCAGAGCGGATCACGAGCCGGACATACGGATACCGTTCTTCGGCAAGCATCGGAGAACTGATCTTGTACTTGTGCCAATCTTCGACGATGTGCGCCTGTTGTTCGACGTTGTATGAGTCCCAGCTATCCCCGGGCGTGTAGTCGTAGCCGGCACCGACCGTCTGCGCCCAGAAGGAGCGCGCCATCGTCCAGTTTGAATCGTTGAACGCCTGCCACACGTGGGTCATTTCGTGCACGAAGAGGTCGCAAATGCGACCGAAGTTGTCGCACAAGAGGCCGAAGGTGGGGCTAGGCGATGCCAGGTTACTGAACGCGACATTGCCAAGATTGATGGCATACCGCATGCTCGGCACCATGGGATTGCTTCCTCTAAAGAACGGTCCATCGTTCGTCCACGGTCTTCCGCCTGCTCCCAGGCCATTGGTAATCGCGATTGTCTCCCACGGCGGCAACGTCGGGCCGAAGACGTTGCGCGCGAAATCCCGTTCGCTGACGTCCAGCACGCGCGCGAAGTCGGGTCGGCTTCCTTCACAGTCCGGCGGGGTCGGAGCCGCTGGGGTGGGCGCAACCGGTGGAGTGGGCGCAATCGGCGGGGGAGGCGGCGTACCTGGCGGCAGATAGATGAATCCCCCTCGCCATCCACCTTTCCCGCCGGTCGTACCGGAAGAGAACGCAAAATTCTGGCGGTCGGGCGACATCGCGCGGCAGCCTACATACTCGGCCAGGTACCAGTTCACCTGCCGTGTCGCTTGTTGGAAATCGCGCTGTTTGACGAGCTTGATGCCCGGAAAATTGAACTCGATGAGGTCCCAGGGGTCGATGCCGATCCGCTTGGCGAGGGATATCCAGGTCTCGCCTGCCGTCACCGCATGCCGGATTCCTGCTGGCGGTACATAGCTTTCGACGACAGGCTTCAAGGGCCTTTCCTGGTTCGGCAATGTGAGACCTCCCCTGCTGGTTCCTGCGGAACTGCGCGTTCTCGCCACCAATATCCTGGTCGCCGCTATCTCGAGGCGGTTCGATAGTTCCATTCATTCGGGCCACGAACTGGCAGTGGCAAATCGAGGAGCCTCATTCGTAGCTTGGAGGCGTAGACACGGAGCAATGTCGAACGAGCAATGTCCGCTTTAGCGCCGGCCTTTTGACTTCGAACCAAGCAGATCATGCGTTCCGCTGATGCTCACCGTTCCCGAGCACTCGAAGCCGCCGAAAATTCCGCAGGAGCCGGTGACCGTAACGCGCAAGTCTTTGCGTTGGTACATGTCGACCGAAATGCCCAGGCGCGAAAAGTCGTTCGCGCTGTTCGGCAGGATCAGATCGATGTGCTCTGCGGCCCATTGCGGTATATGCTTGTTGCTCTTCCAGAACAGTTCATTGCCGGCGTGATGCACGAAGTTCGGCCCGACCGTAAGCGCACCGTCCACACCCTCGAACACGAAGCCCGTTTCGTCGATGTGCACGTTCACCCGATCAGGCGCTACGGCGAAATGCAGCGAGGTGATGTCCTGGGGCTGCGGGTCCTTGCCGAATTGCGAGCTGTAGGCGTCGCTCCATTGTCCGCGGTCGCGCCCGAGCCCGAAGCCGTGGCGGCCCGGGAGATCCCGCGTTGAGAGCGGCCTGTCCGACAGCTTTGGGCGCCAGATCTCCCGAAACCCCTTGCCGATCGTTGCCGCCATCGACAGATCGAGGGCCCAATGCGACGCTTTCTCCGGGCTTTGCCCTTCGGCGAAGGCGTCGAATCCGTCGGTCGTCTTGGCAATGCGCAGCTTCTTGATCAGCTCTTCCCAGTCCTTGGGCAGGAAGGTGACGCCGTCGAGCGTGGTCGTCGCGGCAGCAACACCATACTTCTCGAGTTGGTGTCGGATGTAGGGCTTCTCGTCATAAAGGCGCACATCCGGGTTGGGGCCGGCAAAGTAATTCTTCAAATCGATCTGCGGCCGAAGCATGGTCAGTCGCGCCGCGATCTTCCGGTAAGTGTCGGTCGTCGTCGGATCAGTCGTCGTCATGGAACGCCCTCCGAGCCAATCCTCCCCTCAGATTGGTCTCACCCGAACGGGCTCGGGTTCAATGCCGGCTCGTTCGATCACGCTGCCGCCCGGCCCAGGTCATTCGAATTCCTGTCGCGCCAGCGCAGTGACTGTTTGAACCTGCCGATCGGAAACTGCGACCACCATCCGTGGGGTAGTGTGAACAACGAGGACGATCAAATGTCACTGCGGAGCAGGGTGTTAGACGTACTCAATGGCCCGGCGGTCGCACGCATGCGGTTCCGGTTTCCGATCCGCGGCAGCCATGTGACGATTGCGCCGCAAACGTTCCATCACGTCGCCCGCGCTATCCGGTTGGGGCAGGTCACCGTCAGACCTCCGACGGATCTCGCGGCAGGCGTTGCTGCGCAATACAACGATGTCGCGAGGACCAGGGCGGACGGCACAGCGGTTGCGGCGAACACGCTGGAGGTCGTGTCGGCGACGGGGCGGCTGGACGAGGCCTATATCGTCCACGAAAGCCTGCATGCGGCATATGATTTGTTGCGTACCGGCCTTGATGCCAATGCGGAAGAGGCGTCTGCGTACGTCTGCACGGCGCTCTATTGCCGCATGACAGGCCTGCCCCGCCCTCGCTGGGCCAACGGACCGATCTACGCCAATGCCGCAGAGGTCGCCCGAACGCTCCTGTCCCAGTATCAGAAGGGCGATCCCGGGATTCCCTGGGTCGGCGAGCATGAATGGAGGATGCTGCGCGCAGGTGTTGGCTTTGATCCGGTCTATACGAGCGGACCAGGCGGTATTCTCACGGGATGGCTCCTCGGCCAGCAATATACCCACGACGGCTAGAGTGCCGGGGCCGCATCCGTTTCAGGAAATGGCAGGAGCTTCCAACTCCTGCCGTTCATCGCCAACGGAGCCGACGCACTTGAGCGCGTCATGCGACCAGCAGGCCCAGCTTGCCGACCATCGCAAGCGAGCGTTGAACGCTTTCTCGCGTTGACAGCAACAACGGATCGGCGGGCTTCCCGGCACTATCCTTCTGGTCTACCTGGATGGTCGGGCCGAATCTTTCGGTCATTTCGGCCGTGATCTGATCGATAGTCCGCGCACCGTCGAGCAATTGCAGGAAATCCCTGGTCCGATCGTCCTCCAACTGTACCGTCTGGTGGAGGAGGTTGGTGACGAGCGGACCTGTTTGCGCTTGTCTTCGTGCGAGCAGGCTCGCCTGCGGATGGTCGGAAGCTTCCTTCAACAGAAATGGGCGCGAGAGCAGGAACGAAACCTCGCCGCTGCAAGCCAGGATGAACATTGCCTCCGTCAGCACCTTTTCGGCATCATCCGCGTGGCGGCCGCCCAGCAGCGCGCGGGCGCCATCGAGCAGCTCGCCAAATGATAATGCGCGCGGCCAGGCCCGGCCGAGACATAGATACGCAGCCTTCAAGAGCGGATTGGTTGCCGTGACCCTGCTGCCGTCCTGGTTCTCGAACTCCATCGCGGAATCGTCGGTCACGCAGGCGCCGGGGTCAACCGGGTTGGTCGTGCTCAGCAAATGGAACCTGGTGACGAAATCTAGGTCGATCTGGCGGGATAGCGAAATGCTGTCGTGGCAGAGCAAGGTGCGCCGAAAGCCGTTGCCGTCGATGAAGTCCTGATATTGATCGCGCGCCATGAACTCGCTTTCCGGGAAGCGCTGCAGCGTTGCGCGAACCTCCTCGGAATAGCCGGCAAGATAGCGTCGTGAGAAATCAGCGTCGCCCAGATATTGCAGGCCATGGCGGTTTGCGTCTTCGGCGACCTCATGCAGGAGAAATGCCTCGGCACCATCATCGAGATCGTCGTGAAATAAAAGTTCGTCGGGGGACTTGAGGACGCGGTTGTACTGGTCGCGCATAACTGCGCCGTGCACCGAGTTGGCCTTCGAGCCCTCGCTCAGGAACTTCAAGATCGCGCGGGCCTGTCCGACCTTCTCCTTCATGTCGGTGAGACGGCGGGTGTGATACCGCATCATGTCGCGGACCATGTCGCGAAGATGCGAGAACGGGTGCGCGTTGTAGCTCACATAGCAGACCCCGCGCGGAGCCAGGTTCTGCTTGAAGATCATCATCATCTTCTCGCGCACCGCCGGCGGCACCCAGGAATACACGCCGTGCGCTATGATGTAGTCGAACTGCCCGAAGCTCGCGTCGACGTTCATGATGTCGCAATGGAGGAGCTTGATATTGCTCAGGCCCAATGTGGCGATATTTCGCTGGCCGCGCTCGATCGTCACGCCGCTCAGGTCGACACCGACGAATTCGCTGTTTGGATATTGAAAGGCCATCGGCAACAGGTTGCCGCCAACGCCGCAGCCAAGCTCGAGCACCCGGCAACGCTCGACCGGAGCCGCCTGCATGCCGTAGACGGCAGCAATGGTAGCGAGATGGTTCGGATGAGTGAGCCCGTAGACGTGGCCAGGGTAGTAGACCTCGTCGTAAGGCGTTGGACCGGTGCTCGGGTGGCGATGCTCGGTTTGAATGTTCATCGTCCTCAATTCCACGAATATGCGAACTTGTCGTTCTCGATCGAGACCCGCGCTTGCTTGACTTCCTCCTTGGCAAGCGTCTTGCTGAGGAATTCGCGCGACAGCTCCGGGAGCAGGGTGTTGGTGATGATGTTGTCAATCATTCGCCCGCCGGAGTCCGGGTCGTTGCAACGTGACACAATGTGCTCCACGACGGCGTCATCGTAGCTGAAGGCCGCGTTATGGTTGTCACGGAGGCGTCGTCCGATCCGGTCGAGCTGCAACCGAGCGATCCCGGCGAGCATTTCGTCGGATAGCGGGAAGTACGGTATCGAGACGATGCGTCCGAGCAGCGCTGCAGGAAACACCTTCAGCAATTCCGGCCTCAGCATCTTGGCGAGCTCTTCCGGCTCGCTGCGATACCTTGGATCTCGCGAGAGGCCCATGATCAGATCGGTGCCGACGTTGGTGGTCAGGATGATCAACGTGTTCTTGAAGTCGATCCGCCGCCCGTTGCCGTCCTCCATGGTTCCCTTGTCGAACACCTGAAAGAAGATCTCGTGGACGTCGGGATGAGCTTTCTCCACCTCGTCGAGCAGAATGACGCTATAGGGCTTGCGCCGAACAGCCTCGGTGAGGCGTCCACCTTCTCCATAGCCCACATAGCCGGGAGGCGCTCCCTTCAAGGTCGAGACGGTGTGCGCCTCCTGGAACTCCGACATGTTAATCGTGATCATGTTCTGCTCGCCACCGTAAAGAGTCTCGGCAAGCGCCAGGGCGGTTTCGGTCTTGCCCACTCCGGACGGACCAGCCAGCATGAACACGCCGATCGGTTTCGACGGGTTGTCAAGCTTGGCGCGGCTGGTCTCAATTCGCTTGGCGATCATCGTCAGCCCATGGGACTGTCCAACGACGCGGCGGTTGAGGATCTCCGGTAGCTTCAGCACGGTTTCGATCTCGTCGCGCATCATCCGGCCGACCGGGATGCCAGTCCAATCAGAGACAACGGACGCCACCGACTGCTGGTCCACATGGGCATAGACCATCCGCTTTTCCGGATTGATGCTCTCAAGTGTGTCGAACTTGGCGCGCAGCTCCGCGCGGCTGACGGCCGGATCTTCGCCTTCCTTGGGCTCTGACAGGATCTCCCGAATGCTCCGGATGTCCTTGACGAGCTCCTGCTCTGTGGCCCAATCGGATTCGAGGTTTGTCAGCTTGTCCTTCAGTGCCGCGATGTCGTTGTCGATCGCCGTGATGCGGTCGCTCTCCTCAATCCCAAGATCGCCGTCGCTGACGAGCGCTGATCTCTCAGCTTCATGAGCGGCAATCGCAACGCGTGCATCCTCGATCAGGGCCGGCGTCGCGCTCTGGCTGATGGCCACGCGTGCCGAGGCGGTGTCAAGCAGGCTGACCGCCTTGTCCGGCAACTGCCGTGAAGGAATGTAGCGGTGGGACAGGTTGACCGCTGCGACGATCGCTGCATCCGAGATACGAACGCCGTGGTGCTTTTCCATCGGACCGAGAAGTCCGCGCAGCATGATACAGCAGGTCTCCACGTCCGGTTCATCGATCTGGATCGGCTGGAAGCGTCGTGTCAGCGCGGGATCTTTCTCGATATACTGGCGATATTCTGCCCACGTGGTGGCGGCGATCGTGCGCAGCGTGCCACGGGCGAGGGGTGGTTTCAGGAGATTGGCCGCATCACCGGTGCCGGCCGCGCCGCCGGCGCCGATCAGTGTGTGGGCTTCATCGATGAACAGGATGATGGGGGTGGGTGAGCTCTGGACCTCGTCGATCACCGACCGCAGGCGCTGCTCAAACTCACCCTTCATGGAGGCACCGGCCTGCATCAGGCCGATGTCGAGCGCACAAAGCCTTACACCGCGGAGCGGTGGCGGCACGTCGCCGGCGGCGATACGCTGCGCGAAGCCCTCAACAACTGCGGTCTTGCCGACGCCAGCTTCGCCGGTGAGGATTGGATTGTTCTGCCGCCGACGCATCAACACGTCGATCAGTTGGCGGATTTCTTCGTCCCGGCCAAGGATCGGATCCATCTCGCCCGATTTGGCCTTGGCGGTGAGATCCTGGGAGAACCGGTCGAGTGGCGTCGTCCCCTTGGGACCCGCGTGGTCCGCGCCTTCAGTGCCGGCGCCGACCAGGCCCGCACCGTCCATCGGCCGCATGGTCTCCTCGTCGGAGCCGGCCCAGACGGCGCGGCGCTCCGCAGCCAATGCGTCGACGTTGACCTTGGCGAATTCCTGCGAGAGGTTGTTCAGCGTGCGACGAATATCGTTCGATTTCAGGCCCGCCACGAGCAGATGACCGGTGCGGATCTGGGTCTCGCCGAAGAAGAGCGTGGCATAATGCCAGCCCCGATCGAGCAGATCGATGACCGAATTGGCGACGCCCGGCATGTCGGTTTCGTTCTTACGAAAGCCGTTGATCACGCCGGCAAGGTCCGACAACAAGCGCGCCCGGTCGAGCTTGTAGTGATCGACCGAGAGGCTGAGATCGTTGCGCTCCTGCTGCAGGATATGAAACAGCCAGTGCGCAAGCTCAACATTGCGATTGCCGGCGCTCTTTGCATGGCGCAGGGCCTGTATGAAGGCATCATAGCCGGCCCGGTTCAGCTTGCCCGTTACAGCTTCAATGCTGATGTCGGTCACGGCGGCTCCTCCTGCTCAATTCCTCCGCGGATGCTTGCCATCATGCGGAAATCGCTTCAAATTCCATAGCATTAGGCGATCAGCGCGATGGATAGGTTCAAATCGCCGCGGCATTGGCTGCGGCGCTCCGGCGGGCTCCCAATCGCTCACCGAGCTGAAAGCGGGCATCGCGGCGATATTCTTCCGTTGAAGTCCAGTTCGGCGAGACCCAGGTGGTCCATCCAAGTCGTCCACTCTGTCCCAGCCTGACCGGTACGACCTCTCCCGCAGGAATGGCGAGCTCCACCTCCCATTCCAATTCGTCGCCAACATAGAAGAAAACAGCGTCGGCCAATGGTTCCGACAGGTTGGGCGTTTCCGTCGGCAGGAACTGCTCGTACTGGGCAAAAGTTTTGACAAACACTCGAACTCTGATCTTGTCCTCGACACTGAACACACGCGAGCCGAGAAGGGCGTCCTGGCCGAGCCTCGCATGCGTTCCGCCGAGCCGGCTGCAGTGACTTGGGTCGAATGAGAGCCAGGTGCCGACGAATTCGTCGATCTCGACCTTGACGTCGAACAGTCCTTGCAGGAACCGCGTCAACCGTGATGCACACTTCGCCCTGGGCGCGACCAGTCCAGCGAAGCTGAGCTTCGCCATGTCCGGAACCGCATCGCGATCGGCGAAAACATCGGAGCCCAAGCCGGCGAATGAGCCGACATAGGCAATGAAGCGATCGTCCGCCGGGCGGTCATGCTGCGCGATCGGGCGCGCGTCGGCCCAGGCACGAAAGAAGAGTTGCAGGAAGCGTCCGTTAAGGAGGTCGAGAAAGCGGGGGAAAGCGTCATCCCGCATCAGCCACCAGCTGAGGCTTTCATCGGTGGTGGCAAGGGGCAGGGCGCCCTGCGGGCCCAGGAGGCCGAGAAATTTGACGAGTATCCTGAGCCGGCCACCCTGGTCGTCCACCGCCGCGAGGTTCGAGGCGGGGAACTCCAGATAAGGCACCTGGCCGAGGTCGACATATTCGTCGCGACGCGCGGCACTGTCGCCGATCCGCGGTCGATCCGGGTTGGCGCGCTCGAACTGGCGTAACGTATGGAAGAAATCGAAGCGCCAGGGCTCGGCCTTCATCTGGTCGATCAGCGTCATAGCGGCCTCCGCGTGCCCATGCGCGGTGGCCACCGCATGATCTCGCCGCGCTCCGGCGTCGAGATGACCGTCTGAGTGAAGGTGTTGAAGCCCGAATAGTCGGCGAAGAAGCGCTCCAGCACTGCCCCGAGCAAAAACACGCCGCTGCCCTCAAATGCCTTCTCGTCGAGCGTAACGGTAATCTCCAGGCCCCGTGCTGCGCCGCTACCCGTGCGCTCGCGCACGCGCCGCACGACAGGTCGGCTTTCTATGCTGCGCACGCCGCGGATCTTGCGCTCCGTAGCGTCGTCGAACTGATCGGCGAACAAGGATAGCATCTCGCGCAGCGCTCCGGCGTTCTTGCCGCCACCGCGCTCGACGAGGCCAAGATAGTTGAGGCTGAGCATATTGATCAGCCGCCAGCTGACAATCCCAATGTTGGCGATTTCGCTGCGGCTGCGCAGTTGGGCGATCACCGGCTCGCGTGGTGGCGTGGGACCTGCGACGCACATCAGATCGAGGGAGGTATCGTCAAGCAGACGAAAGTCCGCGCCGCCTTGGCCGACCGGTAGGTGCTCGGTGAGATGGCGATTGGAGCAGAGAGCCCGGACGCTCAGTTCGGCGACGGAGCCTTGGCCGCTCAATTCACCAGGCTCGAGCAGTGAGAGGAACATGTCCGTTCCGGTGTAGTCGGAGGAAGAACCGTATGTCTTCTCTTCCACTGTGCGGCGCCGAGGTAAGCGGCGGACGGTAAAATAAAGCCCGTCGACCGATCCGCTGGTCCGGTCGACGGCGGCCGAATATAGCGGGCGCACGGGCCGTTTATCCTTCTCTGCCGGCAGGTGCGCGTAGACCTCGAGCACCTGATGCGGTTCGTATTCCAGATAGCGGCTGCGATCTGGCACCACATGGTACTCGTAAGTATTCGACTTGACGGGAATGCGATCGCTCGTTTTCTCGAACAGATTGATCGCCGGTGCAGTATAGAGCCTGAAGGTCTCGGGGCGCACCGAGGCGGCCAGCCGCGAATTGTGTTCATCGAAAGCGAAGACAATATCGATCGATTTGCTGCGCAGTCGCGACATCACGCTGCGTAGTCCCGTCAAGTTTATGCCGAGGAACTTGCGTGGAAACATGAAATATTCTCGCAGCAGCTCCGAGCCGCGAAAGATCCGATTGTCGTTAGGAAACAGAGACTCGGTTTCGTCGAAGCCAATTTGCTGCACGCAATCATGGGGCGCACGAGTCACCACCGGATCGCCGAAGTCGTCGAGATGCCGGAAGTAGACTCCCGTGCAGTTCGAGATCAATTGCTCGTAGAGCGCGATGGCGTCGGATTCCGCGCCTGAGAGATAGATCGGAAGTTCGCTCACGCGGCAGCCTGCGAACCAGGTTTCCGGCTTGGCTCGGGCCTCTGCATCCGGTAGTTCCTCGTCGAGCCGGGCTGCGGTGCGATGGGTCAGCGACAGCTTCAGCCCCGCGATGACGTCGCCACCGACCGGGATCCCGAGCGCCTGCAGAGTGCCCGCTGTCGAGAAATACTCTGCGCTGGTGACGTCGAACGGCCAGAGCACGATGTCGCGGCAAAGTCGAAATCGGCAGGAAAGACTTCGTTCTCTCTCGCGGTAGGTCGCGTCGAAATAGGCGCCGCGTACAATCTTCTTGCCGTCGCGCAGCGCCGGGTCGGCGTAGGGTGGCCGTGCCGTGACGAGCATCGCCGACGGTGTGGGCGCAAGATAGTTCGGTACCAGCTGCTCAAGCAGGTTTGCAGTGAATTCCGGGAATTCGTGCTTGAGCTTGAGCTGAACGCGGGCGGCAAGAAACGCGGCGCCTTCCAACAGTCCGGTGATCATCGGGTCCGAGCGGTCCCGGATGAGGCCGCCGAGGCGCTCTGCGATGCCAGGATATTCTTCGGCGAAATCTCCCGCCTGCTCGTAGAGCAATGACAGTTCACGATTGTAGAAATCGAGGAATTCGCGATTCATGCTAAAGTCGATTGATTTGGATGTCGCCGCTGTCGAGGTCGACGTCGGCGACAAATTCCACGGGGACGTTGAGCGGCTCAGCCTTGAGGTCGGCGTGAACGATGAAGCGCAGCTTCAGCTGCTCAGGACCGACCGAGCCGTCGCGACGGACCCGGATCGTCTTGCGATCGAGTCTTGGCTCGTACGTCGTCAGAGTCTCGCGCAGGGCGTCGGTGAGTTCGTCGTCCGTGACCTCGTCGATCGAACGGTGGGCGATATCGGGGAAGCCGTAGTTCAGGATCGAGGTTCGAACGCTATCCCGCCCGCTCAGATCCAAGGTCGATTCCAGAGCAATGGTATTGAGGAGCGTTTCAAGGTCATGGGAGACCTCCCGCCGCAACAACGTTTCCGAGATCGGAAAGCGGCCTGCGCTGCGCCGCCCGGCAATGATCCGCTCACCGAACTCATCGCGCAGATTGAGCTTCTTGCGCGCATCGCGTGCTTCATGAGCCGAGCGAAAGGCCAGCATCAATGGAGGAGAAAGCCGGTCCCTCTTTGGAGCAATAGTCATTTACGGTCCCCAAGATGGCCGCCCGACTCGCTATTCTATTCCGCGGCGCATCAGCTTGTCTCCAAGATGATGTCGCCTCGACAGGCGGTCGGGCCCACAAAGACGTACGACCGCAATTGCGTCGCCTGGCGCCGGTTCGCGCTTATCGCAACCGGCGCCAGGTAGGGCCGACAATCAGGCCCATTCCTTGTTGGCGGGAACGTCCCAGCCAAACACCGGTGCAGCTCCAGCGCCGCCTTTTTCCGTCTGGGTCTTGTAGGTCATCTTGACCTTCGCAAAGTTCAGACTCACGTTTTCGGTGAGGCGATCTTCACCGTGTGATCCGCCCGTCGATACGCTGGTGACTAGGATGTGCTTCATCTCGATCTTGAGATACTCCAGCGGATTTTCACCCGCTTTGCGGACCGTGAGGATCGCCGTATCAATGTGCTTGCCGTTCGCGCAGACCTTGAAAAGCTCCGGCGTGGCCTTGTCGACGAAGTGTGTAAAGTGGAGATCCTGGACGCTGACCTTGCCGGCGCCGCCGCCCGAACCGCTGTGGAAAGTGCCTGACTGGCTCTCGCCGAAAGACCAGCTCAAAATATCGATTTCGTCCTTGTGCTTGTCGTCCAGCGACTCGCCCTTGATCGGATCGAGCTTCAAGAAGATGTCGACAGCCATAGCGTAGTCCTCTCAAATTTCTGCATGTTTACGGTTGCGATGTCGCGGCGTCAGGAACCGGGGCCGGGCAGGCGTGAAACCAGACTGAGGCCGACGTCCATCGCCTCCAATTGAAAGTGTGGACGAAGAAAGAAGCGCGCGTTGTAATATCCCGGGTTCTCCTCGTTTGCGATGACTTCAACCTTCGCAGCGGCCAGCGGCTTGCGCGCTTTCTGAGCTTCTGACGAGAGGGCTGGGTTGGCATCAACGTATTCGTTGATCCAGGTTTGCAGCCAGATCGTCAGCTCATCCTTCTCCTTCATGGATCCGATCTTGTCGCGAACCATGCACTTCAGATAGTGGGCAAAGCGGGACACTGCGAACATGTAAGGTAGTCGTGACGACAAGTTGTCGGACGCGGTGGCATCCACGCCCTTTTCGCCGAAGTACTTCTTCGGCTTGTAGAGTGACTGGGCGCCGATGAAGGCGGCCTTGTCGGTGTTCTTGCGATGGATCAGCGGGATGAGGCCCGCCTTTGCAAGTTCGTGCTCGCGGCGATCACTGATGGCGATCTCGGTGGGGCATTTCAGGTCGACGCCGCCGTCATCGGTCGGGAATGTGTGCGTCGGCAGGTTGATGACTTCGCCACCGGACTGCACGCCGCGGATGCGCGTGCACCAGCCAAATTCCTTGAAGGCGCGGTTGATGTTGACCGCCATTGCGTAGGCGGCGTTGATCCAGCCGTATTTGTCGCCGGTGTGTCCGTCCGTCTCCTCTTCGAAGGCGAACTCTTCCACGGGCTCCGATTTCGCGCCGTAGGGGAGGCGGCCGAGCGCACGGGGCATGCACAGGCCGAGATAGCGCGAGTCGTCCTGATCGCGCAGCCCCTTCCATGCGGCATATTCCGGCGTGTCGAACACCTTGCCGATGTCGCGAGGGTTGGACAGCTCGGTCCAAGAGTCCATTCCCATCAGCGTCGGCTCGGCGCCGCTGAAGAAGGGAGCGTGCGCGGCGCCGGCGATCTTGCTGAGATCGCGGAGCAACTGTACGTCGGTTGGGAGGTGGCTGAAATAGTAGTCGCCGATCAGGCAGCCGAACGGCTCGCCGCCCAGCTGGCCGAATTCATACTCGTAGATCTGCTTGAACAGGGGACTCTGGTCCCAGCGCGCATCGGGGTAAAGCCGCAGATTCCGATACAACTCGGTCTTGGAGACGTTCATCACCCGGATCTTGAGGTTGGCGTCGGTCTCGGAATTGAAGACGAGGTAGTGGAGGCCGCGCCAAGCACTTTCGATTGCCTGGAACTCAGGTGTGTGAAGAATTTCGTTCATTTGCGCGGTCAGCTTCTGGTCGATCCGCGCGATCATCTCCTCGATGGTGTCGAGGACGTCCGACTTGATGACGCTCGTGTCCTTCAACGCCTCTTGAACGAGCGTGGATACCGCGTTTTCGACTTCGGTCGCTGCACGTTCAGTGCGCGGTTTGAAGCTTTGCTTCAGCAGAGTGGCAAACTCGTCAGCTTCGACGGTCTTGACCTGGGTGGTGCTCTCTTTGTGAACAGCTTCTTTTGCCATGGTCCCCATTCCTTCCTTAGCTCTCGGTGCCAGGTTCGGTCGACTGGCTTGTCGCGCGTTCCCGAAGCGCCGCCATCAGTTGAGGATCGGCGAGAAGTTTTTTGAGCTGGTCCTCGGCGGCCACCTTGCCATCCATGTAGCGCAGCAGGTTGGCGAGTTGTTCGCGCGCCTCGAGCAGCTTGGCAGTAGCCGGCACCTGGCGGGCGACGGCCACCGGCGTGAAGTCTGCCATCTTGTTGAAGCGCAGGTTGACCGAGATCTTTTCGTCGGATCCATCGCTGAGGCGATTGGCGACACGCGCCGTCACGCCGGGCTGGATTGCCGCCATGCGGTTGTCGAAATTGTCCATGTCGAACTCGAGGAACTTGCGCTCCTCGACCTTCGTCTTCTCGACGCCAGGGTTATTGCCGGAGAGGTCGGAGAGGACGCCCATGACGAACGGCAGTTCGATCAGCCGCTCGGCGTCGTAAGGATCTTCGTATGTGATGTGCACGCGTGGTGCGCGGTTTCGCCGAATGAATTTTTGACCGCTGTCTGTAGCCATGGTTCCCTCACTACGAAATCGCATTAGACATCGAAAAAGACATCGAATTTGCGCGACGCAGAGTGGCTAGGGCGCTTCAAGTTGCTGCGGTCGGCAAACATCCTTGTGTCCAGTTAGTGCCCTCGAGCGAAAGCTGGGTTCAATGCGATCTGTCGATTGTTTTAAGGGCTCCCTCAGGAAGAACATCATTCAAAAGGCTGAGGAAATCTCGTTGTGCGAGGTCGCGCGCGCGATCGACCAAAAGGGGGATGGGGCTGGACGGCTCCGCGGTTCGGAAAAACGACGCCACCTTGGTCAGCAAGCCCAAGGCCTGTGCTCTATTTTCCACTGAAAACACAATATCTTGAGCGCTGTCATCGGTCGTCGATGAGAGCGAGGTTGCTAGCTCGGCCATCCGTTCGATCGGCAGGTCGAAGACCTTGTCGCGTCCGATGTTGATCGCGGCGCTCTCCACGTGGGACGGCACCAGCATCCGCATCACTTCAATGAATGATTTGCCGACCATCTCCTGCGCTTGACGCACCAACAACAGTGCCGGGTTGGATGGTTCCATTCGGGCGAAATAATCGGCTGCCGCTGCAAGCGCTGCAGATGCCTGTGCGGATGAAGCCACCACCCCGATCGTGTCTGACGGCACCTGTGTATCGACAGGACCGACATCTTCCGCAGTTTCGGCGATTGCCGTAGGATCCCGCAACGCAACAAGACCCGCAAGCCAGGCAGCCATCCCGTTAACCAAGCCCGAGAGCCTGTCGAGGCTGATCGGTTGCCCCGAGTTCAACTTCTCACGCCAGGTCGCCTTGATGCCCGCGATTTCAGCCGCGACCGCGGAGCACCGCGCGCTGGCTGTCTTGAGAGTGTCGAGATCCGTCTCGCTGACGATGCGCTCGATGGTCGCGAGATCGAGCCCGTCGGCGTCGGCGTCACCGGCGGGAATTTCGCCCTGGGCGATTTGGTAGGCACGATAGTTGAGGTTGCCGTGTCTGCGGTTCTCGATCAGGGGAAGGAACTGGAGCGGGTTGATCACGGTCGGAAACACGTCGATTGCTTCGACCGTGACAGCCCGAAGCGCGTAGTCGCCGTCCTCGCCTCTCGGATGCACCGCTTCCCACTGCTCGCGCAGCAGCAGGTTGGTCGCCTTCAGGCAGCAGAGAAAGCCGTCGAGATCGCGGTTGAGAATTGAAAACTTGGCCAGCAGCAGGTTTAGGCGCAGATCGCGGGTACGAGCAAGAAGGGGCTGTGCGGCGGCAAATTGGCCGGCAAAATCGACTGCCTTTGGATCGAAGCGTCCACGCTCCCCATTGGCATTGACGACCTCGAAGAACGACATTGGCAGTAGGGATTCCGCACCTGCGAAGAAATTCAGATACTGGACGTCTCCGATGGCGTCGAGATCCGGCCCGCAGGGATCGTCAGCGGCAACGGGGTGCGTCAGGGAGGCGACATCAAGCATACGACGATCGTCCATCTGCTCGGTCACGGCCCCGCTGCCGAGCCCGTGGCGACTGCCGGATCGCGGGGGATCCATGATCCGAGTCTATATCCATGGGTCAGATGCCTGCTGGTGTTGGTTCATTCCCGAAGATCATGCCATTTTCGCGTGAACCGGCAAGCTCTTGGAGCCGACTACTTGATGACCGGGGCGGTTCTTTGGACCGCTGTTGTGGAACGTCCGGACCAGCCCTGGGGCGGACCTGCCGGCACTGCCGGTGGCGGGTAGGATTTCTGTGGTTCTTGCATAACGTCTGATCAGCTCTTCGCAGCGGGTCATTCGATCGAAGGAGGGAGTTTAAGCCCACATGGGCCAGCTTACTCAGGATACCCGCCTCTGCGAACTCAAGACGCCTCTTGGCAAGGACGTTCTGGTTTTTGCCGGGTTCGAAGGCTCGGAAGGTCTCAGCGAACTGTTCGAGTATCGCATCGAGTGTCTCAGTGAGGATGCCGACCTCGACTTCGATCGTGCCATCGGTCAGCAGTGTACGCTGACCATAAAGCTGCATGAAAAGGAGCGCGAGTTCAGTGGCATTCTGACGGAGGCCCAATGGCTCGGGGTGAAGAACGACTATTTCAGCTACCGGATCGTGCTGAGGCCCTGGTTATGGCTGTTGTCGCGGACAACTGATTGCCGGATCTTTCAGGACAAGAAGGCGCCCGACATCATCAAGGAGGTATTCAACGAACGTGGCTTCACCGACTATGAATCCAAACTGACCGAAGAGGGTTCCTGTCCGAAGCTCGAATATTGCGTTCAGTACCGCGAGACCGACATGAATTTCGTGTGCCGGCTGATGGAGCAGCACGGCATCTCCTACTTCTTCAAGCATGAGGGCGGCAAACACACGCTGGTGTTGGCGGACTCCAAATCGTCGCACAGCCCGATCAAAGGTCTTGCTACGATTCCCTACATCCCGCTGACGGGTGCCGATCGTCGAGGCGAGCAGCACATCTATGAATGGGTGTCGGAGCGCCGATTTCGTACGGGCAAGATCGAACTCAACGACTACAACTACCAGAAGCCAAACGCTCAGTTGATCAGCGATGCCAAGGGCTCCGAGCATTACACTCGGTCGGAGATGGAGTATTACGACTATCCCGGGAAGTTCAAGGAAAAGTCCGACGGCGAGCGCTACGCGAAGATCCAGCTCCAGGCGGAGCAGGCGATGGACCGGCGGCGTCGCGGCAATGGTGACGCGGTCAACCTGTTCCCCGGTGGGCTGACGAAGCTCGAAAAGCACTCCAAGGACTCGCAGAACGTGGAATATCTCGTGGTGCGAGCCACGCACTCGTTCTCGATTGAATCTTACCGCACAGGCGGTCCCAGCGACGCCGGGCAACATGTCTATTTCGGCAGCTATGAGTTTCTGCCGAGCGATCGGCCGTTTCGAGCGCTGATGATGACGCCGAAGCCAAGGATCAACGGCGTCCAAACGGCCAAGGTGGTGACCAAAGACGATAATTCGAACGAGGAAATCGACGTTGAATCGCTGGGCGAAATCTATGTCCGCTTTTTCTGGGATCGGAAGAAGAAGCGGTCGTGCCGGTTGCGCGTGGCTCAGGTTTGGTCTGGCAAGCGCTGGGGCGGTCAGATCATCCCGCGCGTCGGACAGGAAGTGGTTGTCGAATTCCTAGAGGGGGATCCGGACCGGCCCCTGGTGATCGGCACCGTGTACAACGACGAATACAAGCTGCCCTATGATTTGCCGTCGAAGAAGACGGTTGCAGGATTGAAGTCCGACTCCACCAAAGGTGGTGGCGGCTTCAACGAGTGGAACTTCGAGGACAAGAAGGGATCCGAGAAGATCACGGTGCATGCTGAGAAGGACCACGACGTGACGGTCCGCGACACCGAGACACGGACCATCGGCGAAGCTGCATTCGGCGGTGACACCCGCAAAACCACGCTCAAGAAAGGCAATGATAAGCTCGATATCGAATTGGGCGGTCAGCACATCACGCTGGCCATGGACCAGTCTGTCAATGCGGGCATCAGCATCACGCTCACGGCCAATGCCAATATCACCCTACAGGTTGGTCCCAGCCAGATTATCCTGAGCCCGGCGGGCATCGTAATCAACGCGCCGACGATCGCCATGACAGCGCAGGCCGGCATGGCGCTTGCAGCCGGCGGTCCGCTGGTCGCGCACGGCACTCCAACTCTTGTCGGCTGACGGTCATGGGGCAGGTTCGGTTCGGCACGGTGCGGGATCTGTTTCAAGCCTATCCCTTGGCGCGTTATGATGTCGGCAAAGCCGATGCCGACAAGCCTTCGCTGGATTTCCTTCAGGAGGCCGCCGATGCCCGCAACTGGTACCAGGCCGTATCTTACTGCGCCTATCTGCTTCCCAGGCGCGTGGCGATCGCCTGGGGATGCCGCTCTCTGCGACGGATGTTCGACCATTTCGACGCCTACGACAGCAGGTCGCTGAATGTCGTGGAGACCTGGGTCCGGCAACCGGACGAGCAGTCCCGGAACAAGGCGCTGGCCGTCGGCAATGCCAACGATCCTGAGCAGCCAGCGACATGGCTGGCGCTGGCGGCTGGCTGGTCCGGCGGAAGCGTGGTTCCCCCGGAATTTGCGCCCGTGGAAGCCAAGCCAGATCAGGCCGCACGGGCGGTGCGTGCAGCGCTGCTGATTGGCCTCTGCCAGCTCCCCCGTGACTCCCGGGACCAGATAATGACGTCATGCCTGGAGGATGGTATTCAATTGGCACGCGGCGAACCGCGCCCTCCGCGCTAACGAGACGATGTGATGGTGCTTCGCTTTAATATCGAGAACGAACCGAACCTTCCGGACGGCGGACCTGTGTCGTTTACGGTCACCGGCAGGCGCTCGGTCGATATTGGCCGGGATCGTCACCTCGACTGGACGCTGCCGGATCCGGCGCGGACGATTTCCGGAAAGCACTGCGAAGTGCACTTTCGCGACGGCGGCTATTGGCTGCACGACGTCTCGACCAACGGCACCTTTCTCAATGGTGCCGACCAGCGCATGCGGGGGCCGCACCGCTTGCGCGACGGCGACCGACTGACGATCGGCCACTACATCATCGGAGTTTCGCTGGAGGATGAGGCTGGCGGGCGCAGCCCAAACCATGAGGCGCAACTGCACGAACCCTCGGTCCAGCAGCATGCCGATTACGGAGAGCTTTGGACGGCCGATCGTGACGTTCCGCCGCCGATCGATCCGAACCTCTTGAAGAAGCCACGCGAGGCTGCGCGGCCCGTTAATCCGGGGTTCCTGGATTGGGCGGCGAGCGTCCCGGCGCCGGGTGTAGACCCATTTCGACCGTCATCGCCGACGTCTCCGTACCAACCGTCCGTGCAGGACGACGACATGAACTGGGCAGCGGGTCCGGTCACCGCGCCGAAACCGCAAGTCGAGCGCCCCCCAGTCAAGCCGACCCCACGCAGGCCGTCGGTGTGGATCGATGATGAACCAGCCGGTGCACAGCCGCCGGCATCGCCATCACACCAAGAGGTTGCGACATCGCACCAGACGCAAGCAGCAGGCGAGGGGCCTGTCACGGCCAAGCCAGCCGGCGGTACCGAGTTCGCGCGACTAGTGGCGCGCGCTGCAGGATTGCCGGACAATTTCTTTGCCAACAAGTCCGACGCCGAACTCGCCGAACAGCTTGGCATCATCTTGCGCATGACCGTGGACAATCTCATGGCGCTGCTGCAAGCGCGAACCCAAGCCAAACAGCTGACCCGCAGCACCAGCCAGACCACCGTCCAAGCCCTCGAAAATAATCCGCTGAAATTCTCGCCGACCGCGGAAGAGGCGATGCGCATTCTCTTTGGGCCGCCGACGCGTAGCTACCTCGACGCACAGCGCGCCTTTGCACAGGGCTTCAGTGATCTCAAATCACATCAGTTGAAGACCTACATGGCGATGCAGCACGCTGTCCATGAGCTGATTGCGGACATAGATCCGACGCTGATGGCGCGCGAGCTCGAGCTTCAGCGTGGCGCAAGCTCCTGGCTCGGCACGAACAAGGGCAAACTCTGGGACGAGTTCTTGACGCGCTGGAAGGCGCATCTTGGCCGCGACAACAGCGCGCCGATCGAAACCTTCATGTTGCACTTCTCGGACTATTACGACCGCGGCGACAAGCCCGGTTCAAAGTAAGCTATCGGCGACCATGCGGTCGCCGACATTTTCTAAGTGGATGTAGGAATGTCTTGGTACAGCAAGGTTTTCTGGTCGGAAGGTCTGTTTCTGCGGCCGCATCATCTGCAGCAGAACGACCGCTACATCGAACACTTGCTGGAAAAGCGCGTTCGCTACACGACACCATACCCCTGGGGCTTTGCCCAGCTGGAGATCGATAAGGATCTTACCGAACAAAGCAAGTTCGCGGTGCGCAATGCGTCCGGCGTCATGCCGGACGGTACGCCGTTCGATATCCCTGCGGACAGCCCAATTCCCGAAGCGATCGATGTGCCGGAGACGGCCGCAGGCCAGATCGTCTGGCTGATGATGCCTGTCGCGGCACCAAACACCCGCGAGGTCGACGAGGACCGCACCGACAGCGCCAGTCGTTATGTTCGTACTTCGGAAACCTTCATTGACTCGACCTCGGCGCTGCGCATCGAGGAAGAGATCGACATCGCTTATCCGCGCTTGTCGTTCGAACTGCGCAAGACCAGCAAGCCCGGATACATGGGCCTCGGCATCGCGCGCATTCTGGAAGTGCGCGACAAGAACATCCTGTTCGACGACAAGTTCGTGCCGCCGATGTTGGTCTGCGCCGCGCATCCGATCATCGATGGTTGGCTCAACCGCATCATCGGCTGGGTTGAGACCAAACTCGACGAGCTGGCGCGTTACGCGGTCGATCCGTCATCCGGCGGTGGGTTGCAGAGCGTCGACTATCTGGTCCTGCAAGTGCTGAACCGTACCATTCCCGTGCTGACTCATTTCCAACGCTCCGGCAGCGTGCACCCCGAGCGCCTGTACGAGGAATTGCTGAGGTTCGCGGGTGAACTTGCGACTTTTTCCACGGCGGAACGGCGCGCGCGCAACTATCCGGCGTACGATCACGACGATCTCGAGAACGTCTTCACACCATTGGTGAGCGACATCCAGGACTTCTTGAGCGCGCGGCTGGGCCGGCGGGCGATCCGTCTGGAGATCATCGAGCGCGCGCAGAATGCGTTCGTATCGCCGATCCGCGATCGAGCGCTGTTCCGAAATGCGACCCTGGTGCTGGAAGTTGCCGCACGGCGGCCGCTCGTGGAGATCCAGAACGATTTCCCGCACCTGTTCAAGGTCGGGCCGAACACCAAGATGAACGAGATCGTGCACGCAAACTTGCCGGGCCTGACCTTGGTGCATTTGCCGACGCCGCCGCCGCATATCCGGGCCATTACGGATCACGTCTATTTCTATCTCGACCGCAAGTCGCCGCTGTGGCCCGAGTTCAGCACGGCGGCCTCGATCGGAATGCACTTCTCCGGCGACTGGCCGGAGCTTGAGCTGTACCTTTGGGCTATCCTGGAAGACAGGCCATGAGCGACAGGGACAAGCCGGTCAATCCTTTCGGTCGGGGCGAACGGACGATCATCCGTCCCAACCCCGGCGGGAAGTTGCCGCCGACGCCGACCTCTCAGCCTCCGCCGGGTGAGGGGCCTGCAGCACGTCCGGCCTATTCGCCATCACCCGTACCTTCTCCCGGCGCGCCAGCGCCACCATCATCCTTTTCGCCCGTTCCACAGGGCCCGAACTACGCCTCCGCGCCGGCCAGCCATCCAACCGAGGAATGGATCTCGACACCCGCGCAAGGCCAGGTGCCGCAACCCATGTTGCCGCCAGGGCCGCCGTTGCGCGTCGACGATCTCGTCGCGCCAAATGCCAATCCAGTGATGCGCGCTGCGGGCCCGTTGCTGCAGCTCCTTGGTCGGTTGCGGGTGGCGCTCATGCGCGCGTCATTCGCGAGCCTGATGGAGCAGGTCGCAGACGCTATCAAATTCTTTGAGAAGGACATCCGTTCAGCGGGCATTTCCGAGCATCAGGCCAACACAGCGAAATACATCCTGTGTGCCACAGCCGACGATATCGTGCAGCACATCCCAACCGAGGAGCGCCACGTCTGGACGCAATATTCGATGCTGAGCCGGTTCTTCGGCGAGCGTGTCGGCGGCGTCCGTTTCTTTGAGATCCTCGACCATTTGAAGGTTGATCCACTGGTCAACTATCCGGTCCTCGAACTTCAGCACGCCTGCCTTGCTCTTGGTTTTCAAGGCATTCACCGGACGTCAGGGGGCGGACTTGCAAACCTGCAGCTGATCCAGCGCAACCTCTATGAATTGCTGCGCCGGGTCCGGCCGAAGACGATGAGCGACCTGTCGCCCAACTGGCGCGGGCAGGCGCTGGCTGGGCGCCGGCAGCGTTTGCGTGTTCCGGTCTGGCTCGTGGCGGCCGTCGTCGCCGCGCTGCTGACCGGGTCCTATTTCGTCCTGCGGACGCTCCTCGCTGGCCGGGCAGAGAACGCTGCCGAGGTGGCGCTCGCGCTCCATCCGGCCGGCCCGATCGAGCTCAAGCGCCAGGTCGTTGCACCACCGCCGCCGCCTCCGCCTCCGCCGCCACCGGATCGCATCACCCAGTTGCAACGCATCCGCAACGCGCTCGCGAAGGAGAACACAGCCTGTGCCATGACCGCGGACCAGACCCCCAGTTTCATCGTGATCAGGGTCTGCGATCTGGCCTTGTTTGCATCGGGCCAGGCGACCATCCTCGACGGTTTCAAGCCGATCGCACTCCGCGTCGCAGCAACCCTCGACAAGGAGCCGGGACGGATCCGAGTCGTTGGCCATACCGACAGTTCGCCGATCCGCACAGTCCGCTTCCCGACAAATTTCGAGTTGTCGGTCGAGCGCGCCAAGGCGGTTGCCGCGGCACTGAAGCCTGGCTTGACCGATGGTTCGCGCGTCGACGTCGAGGGCAAGGGAGCAGATGCGCCAATCGCCAGCAACACGACACCCGAGGGACGCGCCAAGAACCGGCGCGTCGAGATCTTTATCGAACGCAGCGAATAGGCAGATTCCACCGGGTCAGGTGGTTTGCGACAGGTACGGTTAGATGCTTGCCAAGGACATTCTTCGCATCGTTCTCTACGGAGTCGGGCTCAGCTCGCTCGGAGCGGTGATCTATTTCGCCGGTCCCTTCATTGCGTTCGGCGATTGGCGGCCGCTGGAGAACCATATCGTCCGGCAGATCGCTATTCTGCTGCTCACCACGATCGTGGCAGGCATCGTTGGCCTCAATCTGTTCAAGCGGCGCAAGGGTGCCAAGGAGATTGCCGATGGCATCGCTGGTGCGGACCAGCCCGTCAGCGATGAACCGGTGCTCAAGGAGCGCATGAAGGATGCGCTCGCGACCCTGAAGACCGCCAGCGGCAACAAATCGGGCTTTCTCTACGATCTGCCGTGGTACGTCATCATCGGTCCGCCCGGCGCCGGCAAGACCACGGCGCTGGTCAATTCCGGGCTCAAATTTCCGCTCGCGCGCGGGGCGACGCCCGCGGCGATCGCGGGGGTCGGCGGGACCCGCTACTGCGATTGGTGGTTTACCGAGGAGGCGGTGCTGATCGATACCGCCGGCCGCTACACCACCCAGGACTCCAATAGCAAGGCCGACAAGGACAGCTGGCTGGCGTTCCTGGACATCCTGAAGAAAAGCCGATCACGCCAGCCGATCAACGGCGTGCTTGTCGCCATCAGTATCGAAGACATTCTAACGCTGCCGAAGCAGGAGCTCGCACTTCACGCCGATGCCATCAGGATGCGCCTGCTCGAGCTGCATCAGAGGCTCAAGGTCAGCTTCCCGGTCTACGCGCTATTTACCAAGGCCGATCTCGTTGCCGGCTTCACCGAGTATTTCGCCTATCTCGGGGATGCCGGCCGCCGCCAGGTCTGGGGCGCCACGTTCCAGACCGCCGACAAGACCCAGAATCTGGTGGGGCAGATCCCGGTCGAGTTCGACCGTCTGCTGGAGCGCCTGAGCGAGGAGACGCTCGACCGTCTGCAGGACGAGCCGACGCCCCAGCACCGCGTGCAATTGTTCGGCTTTCCGGCACAGATGGCGCGGCTCAAGCCGCAGATCCACGATTTCCTCAACCTGATCTTCGAGCCGACGCGCTATCACGTGAACGCGAACCTGCGCGGTTTCTACTTTACCTCGGGTACGCAGCAGGGCACTCCGATCGACCAATTGATCGGGTCGCTGGCACGTACGTTCGGCGCTGAGGAGGTCGGTCCCGGATCCTATTCGGGCACGGGCAAGAGCTTTTTCCTCGCCGATCTGATTTCCAAAGTCATCATCGGCGAAGCCGACTGGGTCTCGACCGACCGTGCCGCGGTGCGCCGCGCGTTGATCCTGAAAACCGCGGCCCTGTCATTGATCGGCCTGGTCTCGATCGGACTGATCGCAGCCTGGCTGACGAGCTACAAGCGGAACTCCGATTTGATTGAGCAAAGCCTGCAGGCCGATAGCGAGTATGCAGCCGCCGGCGCACCACTTATCAAACAGACGCTGATTGCTGATCATGATCTAGACAAGGTGCTGCCGCTACTCTACCGGCTGCGCAACGCCCCGGCAGGCTACGGATCGCGCGGCGAGTCGGTGCCTTTGTCGGCTCGCTACGGGCTCAGTCAGCACGCCCGGCTGCTGTCGCCCTCGAAGGCGGCCTATCATACGGCGCTTGAGCGCATGTTCCGGCCGCGCCTGCTGTATCGCCTGGAGGAGCAGCTCAATGCGCGCATAAACGAGCCTGCCTTCGTCTACGAGGCGCTCAAGGTCTATCTGATGGTCGGCGGCCTGCAGTCGCCGGACCGCGAGTTGATCCGCTCCTGGATGCAACGTGACTGGGCGGACAACCTCTATCCTGGCGCCACCAACGCGGAAGGGCGGCGTCTTCTCGACGAGAACCTCGTGGCAATGTTCGACCTCGAGACCGAACAGCAGCCGCTGGTCGAACTCGACGGCCGGTTGATCAAGCAGGCCCAGAGCTCCTTGGCGCGCCTGAGCGTGTCGCAACGTGCCTACGAGTTTCTGAAATCGGAGGCTCGCGCATCGACCGCTGGCGACTGGATCGCCAGCCGCCATGGCGGACCCGACATGGGTGTCGTGTTCGAAACCACGACGGGGCAGCCTTTGGACGCCGTGCGGGTACCCGAGTTCTTCACGTATAACGGCTTCCATCAGAAGTTCGTTGCCCGGCTGTCCGGATTGTCTGAGCGGATGAAGCGGGAGCGATGGGTTTTGGGGGATGCCGGCCAGCAGTCGGCCATCGACCAGCAGTACGACAATCTGGCCGGCGATCTGCTCAGCATCTATTCCAACGATTTCGTGACGACCTGGCGAATGGCGCTCGGGAGCCTGCGTCTGAAGAAGCTGCTCGCCGACAAGCCGAAATATGAGGTGCTGCGGGCGCTTTCGGCGCCGACCTCGCCGATGCGGCAAATTCTGGAATCGGTGCGCGACGAGACGGTGCTAACCAAGGAACGGGCGAAGCCGGCGGCGAGCGCTTCGGCGCCAGCTGCTGCACCGGCGCCAGCACTCTTCACGAATGCCCAGGATGGACCGCCTGGCGCGACGATCGAGGCGCAGTTCAAACCTTACCACGCGGCGCTCGAAGGCGAGAGCACCCGCCGGCCGATCGACTCGACCGTCGCGAACCTGAACGACATCGCGCAGAACCTGACGCTGATCATCGAGAATCCCCAACTGACCGCACAGGCCACAGCTGCGCTTCAGACCCAGGTCGCAGCGCTCCGCAACAATGCCTCGCGCATGCCGCCGCCATTCTCCGACATGCTGCGAGCAGCAGCCGCGGAGTTCGAAGGCAGCATTGCGGCTTCAACCGCCGGGCAAATCCTTCAAACGTTGCGCGATCAGGTCACGCCGGTCTGCCAACAGACCGTGACCAACCGCTACCCGTTTATCCGCAGCAGCAGCCAGGAAGTCCCGCTGGCGGATTTTGCCAAATTGTTCAGTCCGAACGGCGTTATGGACAAGTTCTTCACCCAGTATCTGGCACCTTATGCCGACACGTCGCGATCGGACTGGGTTTGGCGAAAGGAGAGCCCCGTTGGTCGGTCGTTCTCGCCGGATACGCTCAAGCAATTCCAAAATGCGGCCTATATCCGCGACGCCTTCTTCCAGACCGGCGGCGGTGTGCCGGCGGTATCGTTCGCGATCCGGCCGCCTGGGGCAGCCGGGCCAGGCGTGACCGTCAAGACCGAGATCGGCGGCACCACAATTACAAGCCCAACCACACCTGGTCCAGCGACCTCATCCTTGTTCGGCGGTCCGCAACCTACGCCGCCGCCACAGCCACAGAGCAACTCGCCAACGACCGTCCTATGGCCGGGTCCCGCGCCGCGAACGGCAATTTCAGTCAGCAACGACACCGGCCCGCCATCTGTGCTTGAGCGCATTGGTCCCTGGTCGTTGTTTCGGATGCTGGAGGCGGGCTCGTTAGTGGTGAAAGCGGAAACGGCCAGCGCGACTTTCATCGTCGCCGGGCGCGAGCTCAGCTATCAAATTTCGACTGGATCGTTGCGCAACCCGCTGAACCTGTCAGTGCTGCGTGAGTTTCGTTGCCCGACCGGGATATGACCATGCGTTGCGGGTTATTCGGCAAAATCGGTGCGAAGCGCGATTTCATCGCGATCGCAACCCCGCGCAGCTTCCTGGAAGCCTGGGAGCCGTGGGTACAGGCTGCGCTGTCGGCAAGTCGCCACCAGCTTGGCCCAGGATGGCAGCAGGCCTTTCTGACCGCGCCGGTCTGGCGGTTTTGGCTCGGTGCCGCAATCTGCGGAACGACGGTGGCGGGGGCGATTATGCCCTCGCTCGACGGGGTGGGGCGATACTATCCCTTGACCCTGCATGCCGTGACCGGCGAGGCCGTCTCGCTGCCGCCGCCGAGCATTGATCCGCAGGACGAATGGTTCGGGCAAGTGGAGGCGTTCCTGCTTTCGACCCTGGATCGGGCCGCGACCTTCGAGCAGATCTCCGATGGATTGGACCGGCTTGCGGTGCCACGACTGCAGGAGACCATCGCCAGCGGTCCGCCGATCAAGTCGCTTGGTACTGCGGCAATGGGGAGGGCTTCGGCGGTCGACGCTTTCGCGGGGGCGTTTGCAGCACTTTGCGCCGCCAACCCACAGGTCTACGCCGCGGCTAGCTTCTGGTGGACCGCCGGAGGGGAAGGCTTTCCGCCAATGGCGCTGAGTTGCCGCGGATTACCAGATCCGTTTCACTACATTACGCTGCTGACCGGTGATCCCGGCCTCGCGGCATCCGGGAATGGATGACGCACGATGGTGCATACTCCATCCTTGTTCGATGTTGGTAGCGTTACCCATGCCGGAAGGGTGCGGGAGCGGAACGAGGATTCATGTTTGGTACGAACCGACGTTGGCCTGTGGGCCGTCGCCGACGGTATGGGTGGTCACGAGGCCGGCGATCTCGCCAGTCGCATTGTAGTGCAGTCGCTTGACGCGATCGGCACGCCAGAATCAGCCGCAGACCTGCTGGCGGAATGCGAGGAGCGGCTATTCAGCGCAAACCAGCAGATACTGGCGCTTAGTCATGAACGACAGGGGGCCACCGTCGGGACTACAGCGGCGGTTCTGCTCGTTCGCGATAGCTACTATGCCTGCATATGGGCGGGTGACAGCCGGGTTTACTTGATCAGTCGTGGCGCAATTAGCCAAGTGTCGCATGATCACAGCGAACTGGAGGAACTGATCGCCGAAGGTGCGCTGTCGCGCGAAGACGTGAATGATTGGCCGAGCAATGCCATTACTCGCGCCGTCGGTGTCGCCGATGATCCGGAATTTGAGGTGGTAACAGGCCCGGCCGAGCCGGAGGATGTCTTCGTGATCTGCAGCGATGGCCTGACCAGGCACGTGCGGGACGACGAGATCCTGCAGCACGCGGCTACGCGACGCGCCCAGGCAGCTTGCGATGACATGCTCGCGCTGGCTCTTGATCGTGGCGGGCTTGACAACGTAACGATTGTGATCGTGCGACTGCTGACGCCGCGATCTCAGGAGGCGACAAGATCTCCGCTTAATCGCGAGCCGCAACCATGACCCCGAACGATCCGTTCCGACCGTCCTATCAGGGTGTGCCCCCCGGCACCCGTCTCAACGGCATCTACGAGATCGAAGCGGTGATCGGCGCGGGCGGCATGGGTGAGGTCTACAAATGCCGAGAGATCCAGACTGGATCGCCTGTTGCCGTGAAAATGCTATTGCCCGACATGGTCGATAACGAGGCGGCGCTCGCGCTGTTCCGTCGAGAGGCCGCGGCACTCCACAATCTTCCGCATGACGCGATCGTTCGCTACTTCCTGTTTACGGTGGAGCCGGTGCTGCAGCGACCGTATCTCGCGATGGAGTTCGTGAATGGCCGCTCGCTCTCGAACATGCTCGACGATGGACCGTTGACTTTCGAGGCGCTGATCAAGCTGATGCTGCGCGTCGCATCGGGACTGGAGGCTGCCCATGAGCACGGCATCATCCATCGCGACGTTTCTCCGGACAACATCATTGTTCCGCTCGACGACGTCAGGCGGGCTAAGATCATCGACTTCGGCATAGCCCGGTCGACCCAGATGGGTGACAAGACCATCATCGGCTCGGGCTTCGCTGGCAAGGACAACTACGCATCGCCGGAACAGGTAGGGTTGTACGGCAATGACGTGACTGCGAAATCCGATGTCTACAGCCTCGGTCTTGTGCTGTTTCACGCGCTGACCGGACAGAAGCTCGACATGGGTGGCAGCCAGTTTCAACTGGTGGAGAAGCGCCGGCGTGTGCCCGATCTCGGTGCGGTGGATATGCGCATCCGGCCTTTGCTGGAGCGGATGCTGCAGCCTGATCCGGCATTGCGCCCGACCATGGGAGAGGTCGCCAGCTGGAAGCCGACCGGTTTGGTGCAGACGCCGGCCGCGCCGTTATATGGCTTCGATCCGCTGCAGCGGCCGGAAGGCGCGGCGTCGGTGCCGCAGGACAGGATGCCGTCGACCGCGCGGAGTCCGCGCGGCCGCTGGCTGGGGGCGGGCGTGGCGGCTCTGTTACTGCTGGTCGGCGGTGGTGGATATGCCTTCTACAAGCTGGTCTGGTCAGCGCCCGGCACCGTGGTCTTGCCGCCACCTCCAAAACTCGCTGGAACAATAGCGCCGCCGAAGGTCGAGCCCGCTGGACCACAGCCCGGGCGCCAAGAGCCGGAGAAGTTGTCCGCGCAGCCGACGGCGACGCCGTCTCCGGCACTCGATGGCGCGGCGCGAGCTGAGCGCATCCGCAAATACGTGGCCCAATATTCTGGCGGTGACTGCTTCTTTGTCTTGCCGATTGCCGTGAGCCCAAATGCCGCTGTCATCGAAGGGTTCGGTGCCTCGACCGCCCCATTCGACACCTTCGACAAAGCGTTTCGGCGTGAGCAGGGTTTCGAGGCTTCGATCGGCGTCAGGCAAGTGACCCAGGCGCAATGCCCAGCCGTCAAGTTCTTGAGTCAGGTCGGGAGCGATCAGGCGCGAATGCCACGCATCACCCTGTCAGCGACAGAGCTGAAGGGTGGTGAAGCCCTCAATGGGACCATTGAGAACTTTGCCAACCGCGTGGTCGAGCTGCTCATGGTGTCGGATCGCGGCGAAGTCCAGAGCCTGTCTTATCTTCTGAAGCCGGGCATCGACGCGCTTTCGTTTACGCTCCCGACAGCGCGCGCGAGCGGTCCGCAATTGCTGTTGGTCGTGGCGGTTCCGCAGGTTCTGGACTCATTGCGCCAGCCGCGACCGATAGCTGCCGATACGTTCTTCCTCCAGGCGCTGAGCGAGGCTCAGCGCAACAAGGTGACTATCATCGCGGCCGCGCGCTACGTGCTGCTCACCAATTGACCGACACGCTCAGAATGTTCCGATCACCAGGATTTTCAGGTCGGCATCCGGCTTGAAGTTGTTTGCCGTATATTCAAGCGTGTTTCCGGTAGCAGACGATGCCTTGAGCCGCCCAGGACAGAAGCTCACCAAGCGGTCGTTGCCGCCTGGGTCGATAGTCAGTTTGAACGACCGGATCGGCCCGGCCCAATTCGCGCCGGTCTTGAGCACGTATGATATGCGCCTCTCCTGCAGGTTCGCGCTGTTGGTCTGGTTACTGCCCGCGCGCTTGTCAAGCTCGGCGAGGAACGTATCCTGGACGCAGTATTCTTTCCGGTAACGGGCGACTTGCTGACCCAGTGCGCTGCTGCGGCGTAGGCTCGGGCGCAGGATGGTGTCAGGACTGGAGCCGACGCTCGGCCGGTACTGGTGTTCGACCGTGACGGTGCGCATGGGCGGAAACACCTGCTGGCGTACAGCCGAGGTCTTGATAATCCAACCTGGCGCATACTGCTGGCGACCGTTGTCGCTCATTCCGGCAGGCATCATAAGTCCGTCGTCCACGAGCCGGGTCCGAGTCGCCGCGGGCAGGTCGCTCACCCGGATCTCGCGGCCACCAATCGGCAGCAGCGGCAGCTTGAGTTCGCGGAGCAGGGCACTGACATCCCTGTTGCCAACCATGGCGCGCTGATCGACGGTCAGCGGCGCCGGGCTGCCGTCGACCCTGGTCTCGAAGTCGACGAAGTTGATCGGATCATTTGAAGGCAGTGCAATGTTCTCAGCCTCCGACAGGTCGATGTCGGGCAGCGGAAAGGCAACAGTAAGCGTGACCGGCTTGGCAGTGACGTTGGCGAATTGGTAGCGAACACTGATTCTGTCGAGCCCGATACTAAGGATCTCGCTCTCCATGGCCACGTCATTGGTGCGCACGATCTGGAGCCCGCCGATCGACAATTCCGCAGCCGAGTCGTTGGCGCGTGCCGGCCAGCCCGTCGCAACCAGCAGCGCGACCGTCAAGGCCCGTATCCGGAACGACGGTCGGATGCAGGCTCCGTTCGGCAAGCTAGTCTCCATGCGGCGTCGCAACATATGCTGGTTCCATCCGATGCGGGTCAATCGATCGGCTGATAAAGATCGCCCCACTCGGACTTCCAGACCCCGTCTGGATCGCACACCACCAGCGCCAGCTTTACGTCATTTGCCAGCCGGATCGCGCCGCGAAAAGCATCCTGAGCCGGCAATTGCGCGCTGATCTGGTCGGTGGTCAGCCGTCCCCGGCTCGCGG
This sequence comes from Bradyrhizobium sp. CCBAU 11361, assembly GCF_028128935.1. Classification (NCBI taxonomy): domain Bacteria; kingdom Pseudomonadati; phylum Pseudomonadota; class Alphaproteobacteria; order Hyphomicrobiales; family Nitrobacteraceae; genus Bradyrhizobium; species Bradyrhizobium sp. CCBAU 11361. Next base: position 17,566 of record NZ_LBJZ01000001.1, on the reverse strand, counting down.
CGGCCGGTAGCACGATTGATCCGCAGGCGCCGTCATTGTCGCGTTTCAGGACCAGCGTGATCGCGTCGGGCTGAACTTCGCTCACCTTCTCAAATCTGTTCCGGGCCATGTTTTGCACCGCAAGCTGAAGGAAATTCGGACTATCACCGTCAAGTGATAGAATTGAACGTGATTGAGATTGCTCACCACTAATTGACGCGCCGCATTAACGGCATCTCGGATTAGTCGATCCGACGCCGCGATCGGTTCGGGGTACATTGAGGCGAACATGCTTCGTCCAAATCGTTGGATCTGGGTCTTCATCGTTGGCGCTGGCATTTTCGGAACCAAGGCGCATGCCGACGATACTGTCGTCCGCAGCTTTGCCAGCGGTTTGGCTGCTTCCATGGTCGGCATCGTTCCGGCCAGCCAGGACGTGGAACTCGCGGGACCACAAGCACTCAGCGCCGACGGGCAGGGCAACCTGTTTGTGCTCGATCAGGTCAACGGTCGCATCCTGCAGTTTGACCCGAAACAGCCGAATTCAGATCCTGATGTCCTCAAGATGCCGAAGGACGTCCAGCCGACCGATCTTGTAGTCCACAACGACGACATCATGGTTTGGGACGGCGGCGTACGGACGCTGAAGGCGGCGCCAGGGCAGTCCACGCGCGGAATCGGTGGCGACGTGATCCAGCTTGAGGAGGTCTCGAGCCGTGGCGCGGACGATCAGCTCGCCGTCTCCGCTTTCGCCCAGATGGGATCGCAGGCGCCCGGCAGCGCGGCCGACTTGCTCGACCAGAATACCCGCGCGGCCATCGTCACGACGACGCGGCAGCCCGACCGGCAATATGTGGCTTCTCGAAGTAAGGGCTCGGTGATCGCCGATATCATTCCGGACAAGGGCAATGCCAGCGTAAGGGTCGAGATCCAGACCATGGTCACCAACGAGACGATCGGACAGCTAAGCCTGCGGGTGCGCAACCAGCTCGGAACGGTGGAGTTTCTTGAGATCGACAACGGCGACCGCTTCTACGTGCTTGCCGAGGACGTTCCGCCATCGGGAAAGAACGCCTCCACGTTCGTCGCACGCTATGCTGCGAACGGCCGTCTCGAAGGAATCTATGAGCTTCCTTTGGAAAATACGCCGCTGACCCGGCGGTTCGTAACGGTTTCGGGCGATGGCGATGTCTATTTCCTGCGGACCAAGCCGGACGGCATTGAAGTGGTTGGCGTCGGCTTCAGGCCTCTGACCAACGCTTCGATTATCGACGTGCGGCCGTCGCGAACGGCAGCCGCGCCGGCACCGCGATCCGACGTCAAATTTGACGCGTCGGCCGCCGTGAGACCGTCCAATCGCCAGCAGGCGATCGAGACCGCGTTTGCGTTCGAGGGCATCCAGTGGAAGCTGACGCAGGCCAACTACGGCAGCGATCCCGACAGCCAATGCAGCGGCTTCAGCCGTGTTCGTCGGCCGTGGTATCTGCAGGGAAAAGTGAACCAGGAGGTGCGCGGCGTACCTTATTGCTGGGGCTGCCACGGATCGCTCGCGAACTTCCGTCAGCGGATCGAGAGCGGAACGCTGGCTGGCAATGTGTGCACTCGCAATGCGCCACGGCCGGATGTTGCTGGCGTCGACTGTTCGGCATTCGTCAGCGCCGCGTGGGGACTTTCCGTCCACTACACGACTGCCGCTATTCCTGCGATCGCAGCCCCCGTGGCAAATCCCTGGGACCTGAGGCCCGGCGATGCGCTGAACAAGCCGGGCTCGCACGTCATGTTGTTCCTGCGGTTCACGCCCGATCGCAAGGCCGAGGTGATGGAATCCTCGACCGGTGGCTGCAACGGCCGCGTCTGCCGCAACGTCTACCCGTTGGCGAGCCTGCTTTCGCGTGGCTACGTTCCGGTCCGCTTTCGGGCGTTCGCGGATGACCAGGCGACAGTCTCAGCGAGCGCCTATCAAGAGGCCGAACCGCAGGCAGGCCGCAAGACGGCAAGCAAAAGGCGCTGAACCCGGTGTGTCGCTGGCGCTACAGAATGGATAGGAAGGAAGTCGAGGTGGATCACGATGCGGATGCCCAGGGAACTTGATTGCGGGATCAAGCGGCTATGCGCCACCATCGGGCTCGCTGCGTTGATCGGGCTGATATCCCCGCAGGCGCATGCGGCAGGAGGATTGTCGATCAGCAATCCGGACGGGGCGGCGGTGCGCGCGCTCGTGATCGGGATCGATGACTATCAGCACGTGCGGAAATTGAAGGGCGCGGTCGCCGACGCCACTGACATCGTGACCAGCTTGAAGAGCATGGGGGTTGGCGACGTCGTCGTACTGACTAACGCACAGGCCGACAGGGCAAGCGTCTTGCGCGAGATCGGTTCACTGGTGGAGCGGACCAAGAACAACGACCTCATCTTTCTGTCGATCGCAGGTCATGGAACCCAGGAGCCGGAGCGCGTCAAGGGCTCGGAGCCGGACGGGATGGAAAACGTGTTCCTGCTGCCAGGCTTTGAAACCACGCCAACCGGGTCCGTTGAGCGTGTTCTGGGCAGTGAGTTCAACCATTTCATCCGGCAGTTCGAGCTTCGCGGAGCGAAGGTGATCTTCGTGGCTGATACCTGCCACGGCGGCGGTATGGTGCGCGATATCGATCCGCGTGCCGCTGAGATGAGCTTCCGGCAGGTCCCGCGTTACACGTTGCTGGTTGACGAACTGAAGCCGGTGTCGGACAGCAACGATCCGAAGTCAGAACTCGATCTTGACCACACGGCGTTCCTGGCTGCGGTGGACCGCTACACCAAGGCGCCGGAAGTCCGCATCCCTGGCATCGATGGCCTGCGCGGGGCTCTCAGCTATGCAGTCGCGCGGGCGGTGGAGGGGAGCGCGGACATCAATCACGATGGGAAGGTGACGCTCAAGGAGCTCTTCAGCAATGTTCGCCAGGTGGTCTATCAGCTCTCGGACCAGCGCCAGAACATTGTGACCATATCATCGCCGCCTCAGACGCCGGATACCGACATCGCCTTCGAATTGACGCGCGGTGTCGTGCTGATTCAGGGGCCGGCCGCGAGAGCGGCCTCCGGCCCGGCCGGATCCGGGGCGCCCGTCGAGGGACAAGCGCCCGCGCCGCCGGCTGTCACGGCCAAGGCACCAAACATTCCCACCCTTGCCGCGGCAACGACCAAGGAACTTCCGACCGGCGACGCGCCGGCCCCCCTCCGTCTCGCTGCGCCAATCCGGCTGGCGGCGCTCGACGGCAAGACGAACTATTTTGCGAGCGTGGTGCCAAAGGATGTTCCCGTGCAAGCTGTTCAACCGACGGACAATCCCGACCTGATCTGGGATCCCGTGTCGCACGACGTGATCGCGTGGGGCGACGTAGTCGCCTACGGGATCGACGTTGCCAGCCTGCCGACGGTCGTTGACCGGACAGCGGCAATTCGTGAACTGAAGCGCATTGCGACCCGGTCGCCGCAGATCATGCGCATCTGGCCGGACGATCGCCAACAGCGTGCTGGCCAGACGGTCGAAGTTGATCTGTCTGATGTGGGGTCAAGAGCGGTGTTGCTGTTCAATGTGTCTGGCGATGGCACCATCCAATTGTTGTATCCGGTGGGTTCCGATGCTGCACTGGCCCGATCGGCGAGTTTGCGCCTACCGCTCAGGGTCGGCGAGCCGTTCGGTGCGGAACAGATCGTTGCAGTGACCTCGCAGCAACGCATGGTCGATCTTGAGACAGTCCTGATGCAGCTCAACCGACGCCGCGCTTCGGGGCAGGTGATCAAGAGCCTCGAGCGGTACTTGCCTGCGGACGCGCGGATCGCCTCGATCGGCTTCTTCAGTGCTCCCTGACTTTTAGGGAGAGCAGGCCATGCCGTCATCGCAGCCGATCCGCCGGGAGCGACCATGGCTCGCATTCCTGCTGCTGCTGGCGAGTAGCGGAGCTTCGTCCGCAGCACCGTTGCCGTCGGCATCGCTGAATGTCGGCACGACGTATGCACCCTGGCTTTGGCCCGTACAAGCGGCGCGCAGGCCGGCCAATATCGCGAGGGTGTCCCTTCAGATCCTGCCGGGTCAGACCGTCAACCTCGGCGGCAAGGTCACGTTCGGCGTCACCGCGAGGAAGCCGGGATATCTCATTCTCGTCGACGTCGACGCGGAAGGGCGGATGTCCCAGATCTTTCCGACTCCCGAGCTATTGGCGCAGTCGGACGGACGCGACATCAATCTCGTCAAGCCCGGCGTCGAATTCGTCGTTCCAACCCCGGCGGCTCGGCAGCGTGGTTTTGAATATGTCGTCTCACCGCCGACTGGGTCAGCAGTAATGATCGCCATCCTGAGCGAGCGGCGGGTGCAGTTGCTCGATTTGCCGGACTTGCCGCGCAAGCTACAAGATCAGGCCGAGGCGCTGAGCTATCTAACGGCCTGGACCAGTGAGCTGCGTGTGCCGGACAGCGGCAGCGGAAAGCTGGTGACGAATAATTGGTCGTTCGACGTCAAATCCTATTCCATCAAGTGAGCCCGGCAAGGCCAAGGCCTGTGAAGGCTAAAGCTTGCTCAGCCGACTGAAGAAGCCGCCCCGGGCGATCATGTAATGAATGTCCTTTGGAAAGGGAAAAGCGCTGCGAACGTTGGAAATCGCGCCCTGAAGGAATTCCCCGCGCTGTGGCGCCGGCTTGTGGTGCAGACGCGGCTGGTCAGCGACCTGCGGTATCATGAAGCGATCCACGTAAGCCGGGTCCAGGTCGTTGACCCTGACCATCTGGCCAAATGCCGGGAACAGGTCGTAATGACCGACCCTTACGCTAAGGTTCTTGAGAGCAGGGCGTTGTGGCTGCGCTTGATTGCCATCGGCCGTCGCCAGCCCGCGCCCGATCAGGTCCAGCTTCACCGATTGCGGGAGAGTTGATGGACCATACACGATCTCGAGCGCGCGGCCGCTCTGTCCAGACAGCCACTGGTACCAGAAGGTCGCATCGTCGGGCCGCGCATTGGCACCGTAGAGGCAGTCAAATCCCCAACAAGCCGTCAGCTTCCCCTGATACTTTCCAAGGCTCCCGACGAGATTGCGCATGCCGTTACCACCGCCGGAGTGGCATGCAATGATGAGCTTGCCGATCTGGAGCTGAGGAATGGACGTCGAGGAGAGACCCAGGAACCTGGCAAGAGCTCCAAGAATCTCCTCGAGATAGCGTTCGCCCCAGTTCGCGGTTGCCAGGTCAGACACGCTGTAGTTTCCGGCAAAGGTGTCGCCAACGGCATATTCGTAGCCCAGGAACGGCGCGATAAGCACCACGTCCTTGCCGGAATCCCGGACTTGTTCGCGCAGTCGCGCTGGATCGTTGTGGAACAGGAACTCATGGTTTTTGACGTAGAAGCCGTGAAGCCAGATCACGACATCGAACTTGGTGGCGGCTGTTGGGTGCTTTGGCGGAAGATAAACCGCCGTCGGCTTCATGCCGGGCGCCTGCCGCTTCGTGAAGAGCGTCACCCCTGGAAAGGCGTTGGCGTCCTTCTGCTCGAGCTCACACGCCACCACGCAGGTCGCTCCGCTTCGGCCAAGTCAGACACAAGGTCGTCGACCGAGCCGAGGTTAGGCTCAGCGGCTCGGCGCACTCGAGATAATCCGGCGTCCCGATAGCTTCCTGACGCCGCCGGCGTAGCGTCTCGCCGCGCTAGTTGCAGACCTCGGCATTGGGATTGGCGTAGGGGCCACCTCCGCCGCGATATTCGAGATGGCAGCCGCGCTTGACGGGGCGGCACAAGAGGTCATTGCAGTAGATCTGTCCGCCGGCGCCTGATGCGCTGCGCTTGGCACCATCCGCCTGCGGCTTCGGGCTCGCCTGTCGCGGCGGAACGTCCGCTGTCGGCTGCCGACTCTGGCGGGCCGAACGATCCGCGCGCGACGGACGGTCATCCGTATTGCTCTTGGCAACCGGCTTCTTCCCGCGCTGCTTCTCGCATTCATTGTCGCCGTTGAGGAACGAGCCCTCGGCACAGGTGATTTTGCTGCACTGGTCGCCGTCGGGCCTGTAGCCGCGATCGCAGATCAGCGGGCAGACCCGCGATGGCCTAAGCTTGATCGCGTCAAGAGCATCCAGACTTGCAAGCTTGACGTCCAGTTTGGTGCCTGCGTGCCGGTTGAAGAGAGCCAACGAGCGCTGTGAGGCCGCATTCCATTGGCCATCGACGGGGCCGGCGAAGCAGCCGACGCGGCTCAATTCGCCTTGTACGGACTTGGCGATATCGGCTCTTGCGATATCGGTCTGGCGCGGCTCGTCGCTCAGTGCCGCAAGCTTGGGCGTCTTGCTGTCCTCACCGGGCGCAGCGGCCGTGGGGTTATCCGCGACGGTACTCTCAACGGCCGGCTTATTCCCGGAGAGTGCAGCGACGATTGTAGATTCGGATGCAGTCCGTTTCCGTTCCGCCTCGGTGGCCTGCTCCAGCGCCGCTTGCTTCGTCCTCTCGGCGGCAATCCGGGCCTCTTCCGCAGCCTTCAGATCCGCGGCCGCCTTCTCCTGTTCGGCACGCTGGGCGCCCTGGGACATCAGGCGAGCTTGTTGCTGCTCGGCCTGCTGCGCTTTCGCCGTCGCCGCGACGCGTGCGTCCTCGGCCTCGAGCTGATTAAGCTGCAGCTTGGCCAGATTTGAGTAGTATCCGTCCGGATGCTGGGTCAGGAACGCGTTCAGAGCGGGCTTGTTGCGGAGCTGCAAGGCCAATTCGTAATCGCGACGAATTTCCGACTGCGGGTTGGCTGCTTGTATCGGCTCCTCGGCCTTGGCAGCCGGAACAAGTGCAACATCTTCGCCGCCCAGCGAGCCGTAGACATAGGGCTCCTGTCGGTTGCCCGTGGCTTGCAAGACATCGTCGCGGACGAAGCCGAAAGCCCTGCGCAAGTCGAGCCCCGGCTTTGCAATATACTTCACGAGAGCCGTCGCGTACGGACTATTCTTGCTGTTGCCATCCAGTGCGGTTAGTCCGGCTTTCGCGGCAAACGCGATCAGCGTGTTGGAGACGGCAGGTTCGACCCTGGCCAGCCCGCGGCTGATTGATCGCGAGGCAACTGTACGCTTCATTGAGTCGGCAAACGGATTGTTGCGGCACGCGTCGACGATCACAACGCGCAGCTGCCTCGCAGGCTCGATCGCCAGCAGGACACGGTCGAGCGAGAATGCTTCGTCATAGATATCCGTGTCACGCTCGAGTCTGGCGTCTGTCGGGATCAGATAGTTCGTTCCGTCGATCTCGATACCGTGGCCAGCATAGTACACCAAGGCAATGTCGGCATTGCGGGCCTGATCGGCGAATTCTCTCAGGGCCCGCCGCATGTCGGTCGCGGCGAGGTTGAGCCTTGAGTCAACCACATCGAAACCTGCGCCCTTCAAGGTCGCGGCGATGGCCGCAGCGTCATTGGCCGGGTTTGGAAGCAGTGGGGCGTTTTGATAGCTGGAATTGCCGACCACCAAAGCCACGCGCTTTGTCGCCCAGGCTGGCTGAGAGGCCAGGAACAGCGAAGCGGCGAGAAGAAGACAAACCCAGAGGTGCCTGTACAATCTCATGGCGAACACCCAACCTATGCCCGTAGAATGGTTACGTCGCGAGGACGGCCGCGTAAGAAACAATTCCTGAATTCGTACGCTACTGGCGGCTGCTGCATACAGTACCGATCTCGAGCCCGATCCATTCCTATCTGTTGTTTTGAAATGCGGAGGCGTTCAAAAGGTGCGGAGGATTATTGCGGCCGGGCGTTGTGCGCCGATTCATGTGGATGATCGGCGCCCGCCAATGTTGTGCTGTCGTGCGACCTCGGTATAAGATATTGATATAAAACAGTTATTATATTCCTGCTGGCCTGCTCGCGGCAGCGCACCAGAAGGCTCTGGCGTGGCTCAAACGAAAGTTCCGCTGACGGCGATCGAGGGGACGTGAAGTCCAAGGACGGGCTCGCGGATCGACGGTCTCGGTCGCAGCTTGCATTCAGGTCAGCAGCGCGGAGCAAGGCCGTCAGTTCGGCTTCGGGCAGTGATGGACTTTGCCAAGAATTCGCGTCCATCGAGCTATGGCTTGGCGGCCACGAAGCCGTAGAAGTTCTCCAGAAGCTGATCCTCCGTGAGAGAGGACGTTCTTGTGGCCCTTGTACACGTAATCTCCCCAAGTGAAGACCGTCATCTTCAAAGTTCCCGCCGGAGCGCTCGATCTTCGAGCGCAGGACGATCCGATGACGAGCTTGAGCCTCATCGAGCCCGACGTCGCCTGATCCGACGCGTCGAGCAAACTGAGCGTCGATAAGCAAACAGACGCGGTAGCCCGCGGCAAATAGCCGGCTCGCCCTGTCTATACTGCCGGTGCCCGACGGTGAAACACGAGATCGGCGTCTTCTTGGATGTCGGTGTAGCCGGCGCGGTGAATCTCCATCGGGGTCATGTCCCCCGGACATTGTTCCTTCGGTAGAGTCGAAATGAAACCGGTCCTCCGAATTGCGGAGGACAGCGCGCGGAGATACAATCGTAAATTCCGAACTTCGGAGAAACTAATGCCTATTCCCTTGAGGATTTACATCACGCCATTTGCCGAGAGAGGGGTCGTTGAGCCCAGGCAATGGAGCAGCGACACGGCCAAGAAGGCGCTCGACGTGGTCAATACGATCTGGTCAAAGGCCAAGATCGCGTTCGTGATCAGCGATTGCTTGATGGAGAAGCCGCTCGACATGGCAAAGAGCGCACGCAGCAATGATCAGCGATTGCTGGGTGTTCTTACCTCTCGGCACGATCCGGACAATGCCGTCCACATCTACCTCGTCAATTCGATTGAAAATCTATCCGCTGGCGGAGGCTCATACCCCAATAGCGAACCCGAGCCGGCAAGCTTCGTCCAGTGGTATGGCAATGACCACGCCAATGGACGTGCCTGGGCTCACGAGCTTGGTCATCTGATGAGCCTTGATCACGTCGAGATCGATTATTCCAATGAGAAGCAGGCGGCGCAGCGCGTCAAGAACCTCATGACGATAGGATTGAGCGCTGGCTCCGACTTGACTGGCCAGCAGATCGATGCAGCCAAAGGCTCAAAGCTGGTCAAGCGATTTGGCGGGTAAGTCGTCGGCCGACCGCAGAAGTCGTCGCCTCCGTCGTCCTGCAGATCGCGCGTGCGCGCGAAACGATCCGAACGTCCTCTGCACGAGGCGGTCTCAACTGAATTCAGCCAAACGATTGCATTGTAGCAATCGGCGCAGTCGTATGCTCCCAACCCGACGTCGAGGCGGCCGGACTTACGGCAAGTTCCATCGCGCCAGACCTCGTAGGCGGAGCTCTTGGCGAGCCCCTTGTCGGAAATCGAAAAGCAATTGAATGATTGCGTTTCGCGCATGGTAGCGACAGCCTTAGTGAGAGTAGCTCGAGGAAACGACGCCGGGTTCCTGTTCGCGAGAACCTCTTCGCTCCAGTTCAGACGTTTAGCTGCCGTTTTGACAGCGGTTGGGTAAGGGCTTCCAAGTCTAGGGAAATTCCGCGAAGTCGTCGTGCTGTACGAGTTCCACGGCCTGTCCTACCGCGACTCCTCCTAGGTCGTCGCTGCTCCGATCGCGACAATGATGTCGCGTTGCACAGCGCACACTGCTTCGGCGCCAGATCGAAATGGGAAGAAGATCACAACCTTCGTTGTAGCTGCCGATTTCATGAACTTATCTTCTCTTGCCCGCACTAAAAACAAGGCGGTCCTGCGCCGTCCGGCCGATCGCCGACGAGTTGCTATCTGTTGACTGCAGGTCGAAGAGACATGTTTCACAAAACTGGTCCGGGCAGGGTTGACGTCGATCTGGATTTTTCAGGAGTGGGGGTTCTGCACGCGCGGCTCTGGAATTTCGATTTCGATGACTTTGCCGGCTACCAGTTTCGGGGCTTGAAGAAAGAGCATTCCGAATTTCTGAAGAGCAAAGTGGTACCCCTACTCGAGGACGACGCCGGTCAGATCTGGATGACGGGTTCCGCGAGCCGGATCGGTGCGGCCGATTGGAATATGACGACGTCGGCCAACCGCGTGATTACAGTCGCGCGGTCTCTGTCCGAGATGGGCATCCACCCGGAGCAAATGCAGACGCACGCCATCGGCAATACGCAGGCGGCAAATCACAGGCTGGACGAAGACAGCGATAGATCAGTGGTCCTTTGGGTGCTCCCGAAGGTCTATTTCGAACCGATCATAAAGCCAGACTTGCCGCGACCAGTTCCGCCGAAGCCAAAAGTCAGTCGAAATTTCAAGATAGCCATGCTGCTTGAGGTCGACGGTTCGATCTCGTTCGCCGCGAGAGCGGCCATCAAGCGCATCGTGAAGGGCAGGGCTGGAGCCGGGATTGCGTTTGCCAGCGCCTTGTTCTCCATATGGGACACGGAAAACAATTTGAAGTGCACCTACGTCTATGCGGCGGTCGGCCTGGGCTTTGGGTTAAGCCTTCCGAAGACTGGCGGTAGATCGGGTACCCTGCATGGCCCCTGGAACTCGTTTACGACTGAAAAGCCAATCTCCTGTTCGCAGTTCGGCAAGTCGATGCGCTTTACGACTATCGGCATAGGCGATGTGAGCAAGAACTGGATTCTGCTGGAAACGCCCAAGGGGGTGAAGGACGTCTACTTGAGCATCAGCACCGGCACGACCATAGGCGGCGGCGCGTCGACATACCCAGCCCATCTGAGCGCTTTCGTCCCGCTGGAGAGACCAAAGCCGTTTGGCGGGCCGTGAGTGAACCGGCTCATCGTAACTTTTAGCCCGATATCGGCTCCGCCATGTACGCCGGACACCGTTTCAATGATCACAGCACGCATCCGCAGCGGGCGGATTGAGCATAGGCCAAAAGCCGAAGGTCAGCTCTAGAATGCGCCTCGCAAAAGCGATCGATGATTTGGGTCACCTTCTCACTGTAGTCTCGTTGCCAGTGTCCCAACCCGTGCAGAGCGCTCTCCCGACAAGCAATCGAGTTGAGGTGAAGGATCCGCTCCATCGTACACAGCGCGCAATCGTGGAGAGTTGGCAGGTCCGGATCATTGGCAAGAGCCAAGCTCGGAAACACATCCCACCACATATAGCAGACACAGTTTAGTGTCCCCGCATCGGCTTCGCCCAGGTGAGACAAGCTGGGAGTGCACCGCGGCTCGAACAATTTCGCAAATAATTCTGCGACAGACTTCACGCAGCGGACACGGTCTTTGATCGGCACATCAGTTGAACATAGCCATCTGCTATCGCCGCTTGCGCTCGTATTTGCGAGGTAAGTTAAGCCTTGTGCGATTTGGCTGTCGGCAAATCCCTGTAATGCGGTCTCCGGGTCTTCAAACAGTCGCGTGAGATAAGACACAGCTTCTGCTGGTGGCGGGTCCCACCAATCATGTTCGGGATCGAAGTACCAAGGTAATTGCTGAAAGCGGACCTCGCGTCCAAACGTGTGATCCAGCCAATCATCAAACGAGAGCTTTTGCAGGCGCATCATAAAGTCCGCATTCTCGGAGACATGAAGCGTACAATGCTATGCTAGACTCGGAATTAAGCCAACGCGCGACCAATCGATGAGTGAGACCGGTTCTTCACCTTGCCCCAATGGCGGCAGCGGCCCGTTTCATAAGCCCGATCTCGAAGGCATTGACGAACACGCCCTCGGGACGCCGCTCCAGCAGGCGCTCCAGGTTCGCCTTCGGGCGGGGAGGGCGGCCGACCTCGTGCATATCTTCAACATAAAGATCGAATTGCCGACTGGAAGACAATGTATGGCGAATGTCGCTCACGAGGAAAAGATCTGGCAGGAGATCGTTGGGGCAAAGGATAGGGCCCAGGCGACACGACAAACCCGGATACGCGAACTGGAACTACGGCAGGCAAGCCAGCCAGCGGAAAAACCGCTCGGAGCCAAAGAGCGCGACAGCTCGTGATCGGGTTGGCGCTCGATAGCTACAAACATGATCCAAAACTGAGCTGCAGCCCTGTGCCGCAGGAAATTGCCGACAACCTCGCCAAGCACGGCATTGTCTTGGACGTGGACACCGTGCGGAAGTGGTTGAAGCAAGCAGCCGGGCGAATAGTTGGCATTACGCTCCAAGATATACGCGATGAGGATGTGCTCCTTCGAAGATCGCGATTGACCCGCTTTTAGGCCAGATGGAAATCGTGGTAGCTGACCAACGTTCCCGTCGTCTTATCTGCCTCAATCTGGAAGCCGGTGGGATCAAAGCTACCCAACAAAGCAATGTTGGCGGTATGGGATCCGTCGGCGATGCTCAGAGTCCCACCGCTGCTGTCGGCGTTGGGGGTGTAATTCAGCGTCGGCGCGTTGGCGAAGCTGAAGTCGAGAAGATCAATATGATCGTCTGCGGTCATCCCGGACACGGTTCCTGAGAAATTGAACGAATCGCCAAGGATAAGGGTTCCGGTTGCGCCTGTCGCAAACGTGGTATTTTCCGCCGAAGCATGAGCAAACTCCAGCGTCGCGGTCCCGCTGATCAGCGCTGAACCGTTGCCGCTGACGTTGCCGTCGATCGTGACGTTGCCGTCGTTGGCCCACAACATGCCCGTATTGATGACGTCGCTGTGAATGACAAGCCCGCCGGCGCCGGTGGCCTCGAGGGTTCCGGAGTTGGTGATGGCGTTGGTCCCGGTATCAATGTCGAGAGAATTGGTGCCGGTAGCGATAATGGTGCCCTCGTTGACGAGGGTCATCACGCCATCCCCGAGGTGTCCCGCGCCGGCGATGATATTGTCCACGTTCGTGAGTGTGACGTCCGAGACCGTTCCGGTGATCACGTTCTCGCTGCTGTCCGTAAGGTCAACGTGGCCACCGCCCAGCAGGGTGATGCCGAACTCGATCAGCTGTAGATCGGCCTCGCTTCCGGTTGAGTTCAACTCAATCGTGCCGGTGTTGTCGATGATGCCGGAGAGCGGCAGGATCGCCCCGTCACTGATCACGATGTGGCCGGCATTCTCCGTGACCGGCGTTTGATCGAACACGAAGTCATCAGCCGTGAGCGAGTCGGCATCGACCCCATTCAACGTGATCGACTGACCATCGGCGAGCGTGAGCACCGCGTTGCCGGCAGCGTCGTTGGTCATATGCGACTGGATATCGCCGAAACCGGTAAAGTTGGCGTAGCCGATCAGATCGATCTGATCCGAGGCGGCGTCGAAGCTGTAGATCACGTCATGCCCGATCGGCTGGGAGAACACGAACAAGTCGCGGCCGGTCGAGCCGGTTAGGTTATCGTCGCCTGAGAGCGCGAAGATTGGGGAGCCGCGTCCATAGGCTTCGACGTTGTCGGCGATCATGGCCAACTCGGTGCCGCCCGTAGAATCAGTCCAAGTTTCCGATATATGCAGCGACACCGCGCCCGCGTAGTCATCAAGCGTGGTGATAGAGAGCGCGGTGACGTCGTTTGTCTGCACCGACCAGGTCCCATCGCCGTTGTCGGTGCCCTCGCTCAGCGTCCAACCCGCCGGAATGCCACTGATGCTGATGCTGACCGTGCCAACGTGATCCGGCGGGTTTGTCAGTCCAAGGTTGATGGCTTCGCCGGCAATGCCTGCGGGAGCGAGATGAGCCTGATTGATGTTGGTCAGGGTGACCCCTACGAGATCGACCAGGATGTCGTTAGCGGCGTTCGGAGTTGTGCCGACCTGCTCAAAAACATAGCTATGAGCAGTTCCGGCGATGTTCGCGACAAAAGCAACCGCTGCGCCGGTGCCGGTGGCTATATCGTTGTTGTGAAGGTACTGCACTACGGCTGCGACGTTAGCGGCGGACGTCAGGGTTAGTGCTGACGCGAAGGCATTGGCATCATCGAATGTGATGACGCCGTTCGTGATGGCATGCGATTTCACCGTCTGACCGGAAATGGTCAACGTGGAGTCAGTGCCGTTAGTGCCGGCAGTATTGGCCGTCACGTTGGTGACCGGAAGATCAAGGATGTCGTTGGTGCCGGTCGTGGCGAAGTCGTTGATCACGTCATAGCCGGAAATCGTGCCGGCATCGCCGGTGCCCCCAACGGTGCCGAGAGATTGTCCGCTGTTAATGACAAACGTGTCGCTACCAGCTCCGCCGGTCATTGTATCAGCGCCGCTGCCTCCGGTAATGCTGTCGGCGCCCGAGCCGCCGGCGAGCGTGTCATTTCCGGAGCCGCCGATCAGCGTGTCATTCTGTGCTGAACCGGTGATGGCCGCCGCTGCGCCGGTATTGGTGACCGTAAAGCCGTTGGCGCCGGTCGCCGCGCTCAGGTCAGCGGCAAAGCCGTTGCTGCTCAAGTTTGCCGTACCAGCGTTGCTGGTCGATGACGTGACCGTAAAGGCTGCCGTGACGGTGGCGTTGGCCGTGGCCCCTGCGCTTACGACAAGGACATCATTCCCTGAAAGATCGGTGATGCTGTCAGTGCCAGAATTGACGTTGAACGTGTCGTTGCCGGCACCACCGGTAATGGTATCGTTACCCAAGCCGCCGGTGAGGGTGTCGTCGCCCGAGCCAGTCTTGAGAGTGTCGTCACTGTCTCCGCCGACAACAATGAAAGCTCCGGACGTGACTGCGCTTGCATCCAAATTGAGCTTTCCATTGCCACCGATACCAGTCGCGTCGACGGTCAGTGTTCCATTATTTTGGAAAGTCGAAAGGAACGTTACGTTATCGGTATGATTTCCGCTGTTGGTGTCGACCAGTTTCAGAACTTCAAAATTTGTTAGAAAGAGGTCTCCCACGCCATTCCCAAATGTGAATGGTCCAGGGGAGCCGCCAGTGACGATGAGCGTGTCTGTGCCGGTTCCGCCGGTGATGCTATCTGTACCGTTCAAGGTCAGATTGGTGGCATTTACCGTATTCGTGCCGCTGGCGTAGAAGATGACGTCGGTCGGACTCGTCGTCATGGTCCCTGGGTTAGGGCTTTCCTCATTGATGGTAACGGTGTCGCTATCGCTCAATCCACCCTGATCCGTCGTCGTGATCGTCAAAGTATCGGCGCCGACCAAAGTGTCGGTTGGATTGTAGAGAAGACCATTCAAGGCGTTGTTGATGTTCGCGCCCGTGCCGGAGAAGGTCATGGTCGCGTCGGTCGTACCGTCGCCGGTGGTGAACGAGAGGCCGGTTGTACCCGATAGCGTCAGCGTGCCGTGCGCGACCGACAGCGTCACTGTCTCGGTCCCAGCGCCTACGTCAACGTCCGAGATTGAGATGAGTTTGGCGCCATTGAATGTCACATTGGTATTTTGCACCGCCTCCTGCGTACCGGGCACCGTATTCACCGGCGCATCGTTGGCGCCGTTGATGGTGACCGTCACCACCGCGGTGTCAGTCAGGCTGCCGTCGCTGACGGTGTAATTGAAGCTATCGGTGATCGTGCCACTGGTATTGAGCGCCTGCACCGCAGCGTCGGTTTCGTTGACGACGTAGGTGTAGCTGCCATCGGCGGCAATCGTCAGCGTGCCATGCGCGCCAACCAGGCCAACACCCAGCGAGCCCGCGGTGCCGGCACCTTCGGTGCCGCCAGTGCGGATCGCAGTCACCGTCAGGCTGCCGCTGTCGACATCCGTGTCATTGGTGATGACGTTGCCGGTCGCGTTGTTGCCGCCCGAGCCGTTGGCCGTGCCGCCCTTCTCGGTCGCCGCGGTGGCGCCCGCGCTGGCGCTGGTGTCGTTCACAGCCACCGGGGCGTCGTTGGTTCCGGTGACGGTCACCGTCACCGACTGGGTATCCGACGCCGCGTTGTTGTCGGTGCTCTGGACCGTGTAGGTCAGCGTCAGCGACTGGCCGGCGGCCAGATAGTCGAACGCCTGCGTTCCGGAGTTGAATGTCCAGGTCAGGTTGTGGGTATCAGTCGGATCCGCCACCAGGCCGGATGCCGGCGCCACGCCGAGCATCGCCAGCAGCTGGGCGTTGGTCAGCCCAAGCCCCGTCGTGGTGCCCGAAGCGACCACGGCATTTACCGACGAGCTCACCGTGTCCGACAGGTCCGCATCGGTCACCGTCAGCGTCCCGCTGATGGTGAGGCCGGCATTGGTCTCGGTCAGGGTCGCGGTCGCGGTGTCGGGCGTTCCCGTTGCGACGAGATGGACGTCCGGCGCGTCGTTGGTGCCGGTGACGGTCACCGTCACCGACTGGGTATCCGACGCCGCGTTGTTGTCGGTGCTCTGGACCGTATAGGTCAGCGTCAGCGACTGGCCGGCGGCCAGATAGTCGAACGCCTGCGTTCCGGAGTTGAACGTCCAGGTCAGGTTGTGGGTATCAGTCGGATCCGCCGCCAGGCCGGATGCCGGCGCCACGCCGAGCATCGCCAGCAGTTGGGCATTGGTCAGCCCAAGCCCCGCCGTGCTGCCCGAAGCGACCACGGCAGTTACCGACGAGCTCACCGTGTCCGACAGGTCCGCATCGGTCACCGTCAGCGTCCCGCTGATGGTGAGGCCGGCATTGGTCTCGGTCAGGGTCGCGGTCGCGGTGTCGGGCGTTCCCGTTGCGACGAGATGGACGTCCGGCGCGTCGTTGGTGCCGGTCAGGGTGATGGTCAGCGTTGCACCCGAGGTGGCGCCATGCTCGTCGGTGACGGTGTAGTTCGCCACCACATCGGTGGTCGCGCCCTGCGCCAGATGCTGGTAGGCGGCATTGCTGGCATCGAGGCTGTAGCTGCCATCCGGGTTCAGCGTCAGCCCGGCGACCGCGCCGGTCTGCGCATAGGTCAGGATCGCCCCGTCATCGACGTCGCTGTCATTGCCCGCGACCGTGCCGGTGATGGTGCTGTCCTCGCTGCCGGCATTGGTGTCGGCGACCGCGACCGGGGCGTCGTTGGTGCCGGTCAGCGTGATGGTCAGCGTCGAGCTCGAGGTGGCGCCGTGCTCGTCGGTGACGGTGTAGTTCGCCACCACATCGGTGGTGGCGCCCTGGGCCAGATGCTGGTAGGCGGCATGGTTGGCATCGAAGCTGTAGCTGCCATCCGGGTTCAGCGTCAGCCCGGCGACCGCGCCGGTCTGCGCATAGGTCAGGACCGCCCCGTCATCGACGTCGCTGTCGTTGCCCGCGACCGTGCCGGTGATGGTGCTGTCCTCGCTGCCGGCATTGGTGTCGGCGACCGCGACCGGG
>NZ_LBJZ01000001.1:0-163 GCF_028128935.1 Bradyrhizobium sp. CCBAU 11361 | reverse complement strand
GTCTGCGCATAGGTCAGGACCGCCCCGTCATCGACGTCGCTGTCGTTGCCCGCGACCGTGCCGGTGATGGTGCTGTCTTCCAGGCCGCTGTTGGTGTCGGCCACCGCAACCGGGGCGTCGTTGGTGCCGGTCAGGGTGATGGTCAGCGTTGCACCCGAGGTTA